>NZ_JBFACT010000003.1:134890-457020 GCF_040640995.1 Amycolatopsis sp. NPDC021455
CCACCAACGGCTCAGGCTCCGCCTCGGCAGCACCCACCGGCTCAGCCACCAACGGCTCAGGCTCCGCCTCGGCAGCACCCACCGGCTCAGCCACCAACGGCTCGGGCTCCGCCTCGGCAGCACCCACCGGCTCAGCCACCGGCGACTCAGGCCCGGCTTCGGGCCGCACCTCGGCAGCCGTTCCGTCGGCCACCTCGGGCTCGACCACCTCGGGTTCAGCCGCCGGCGGCTCGGGTTCGGGTTCGGCCGTGCTCACCGACTCGGCCACCAGCAGCTCGGGCTCGGTCTCCGTCGCGTGCACCGGCTCGGCCACCGCAGGCTCGGCCACCACAATCTCGGCCGGCACCTGGGCGCGCTCGGCGTCGAGCGTCTCCGTGCCCTCACGGACCTCTTCGTCTGCCACGCCCTGCCCTCCGCCGGAGCCGACCTACAGGTAGAGCCCCGTCCCGTGCTCGGTCCGCTCCGTCGCCACGGCGTGGATGTCGCGTTCGCGCATCACCAGGTGCCCCTCGCCCTGGATCTCGACCTCGAGCTGGTCCTCCGGGTTGAAGAGCACGCGGTCGCCCGTCTTGACGTTCCGCACACTGTTGCCGACGCCCAGTACATCACCCCAGGCGAGGCGGCGCGCGACCTGCGCCGTCGCCGGGATCACGATGCCGCCGCTGCTGCGGCGCTCGCCTTCTTCCGGGGACAGCCGCACCAGCACGCGGTCGTGGAGCATCTGGATCTCGAGTTTCGGCCCGTCAGACACGGCGTGCATGCTACTCGCCGGTCCGGGGCTCCCCGGCCATGACCAGGCTCAGCTCCCGCGCCCCGCCGTTCTCCAGCCGCACCGGGACTCCCCAGTCCTGCCGGGTGATGCGGCACACCGGGTGCTCGGCGCCGTCGTCGCAGCTCGCCGCCTGGGCGACCACCTGCAGCACGCCCTCGCCCGCGGCGAGCCGGATCTTGCGGCTGAGGTCCGTGCCCGTGCCACCGCCGTCCAGGAGCAGCGACGGCGGTGACGCGCTGATCTCCAGCCGCGTCGACGGGCCGAAGCGGTCGTCCAGCTTCTCGCCAGGCGGCGCCGTGAACACCACCGAAAAGTCGATCTCGCCCGGCGCGAGCACCGTCGGCGGACGGCGCACGGCGTGCGCGTCGCCGGTGACGACCGTCGGCTCGGCCGTGGGCAGCGCCGCGATCCGGTTGCCCGCGGACTCGACGACCAGCAGGTCACCCTCGTGCAGGAGCAGGCCCTGCGGTTCGGCGAGGCCGGTGGCGATCGTGGTCACCTCGCGGGTGAACACGTCGAAGCTACGGACGGCGCCGTTGTAGGTGTCGGCGATCGCGATCTTGTCGCCGGGCAGCACGGCCAGGCCAAGCGGGTGCTGGAGCAGCGCCTTGTCGGCCGGGCCGTCGGTGTGGCCGAAGGAAAACAGGTCGACGCCGATCGCGGTGTGCACCGTGAACGTCTCGCCGTCGGGCTCGATCCAGCGCAACGCCGATGTCTCCGCGTCGACCAGCCACAGCTTGTCGCCGTCCACGGCCAGGCCGGACGTCTGCGCGAAGAACGCTTCGCTGACGTCGCCGTCTCGGAGACCCTCCACGGTCGTCCCGGCGAAGCGGCGGATCGTGCCCGTGACCGGGTCGAACACGCTCAGCGTGTGGTTGCCCGCCATGGCGACGACGATCCCGCCGGCCGGGCCCCACCAGGCGACGTCCCAGGGGCTGGTCAGGTCGACCTCGACGCCCTTGCCGGAGTCCGGTCCGCTGCGCCACTGCGCGCCGGTGCCGGCGACCGTGGTGACTTCGCCGGTGATGAGGTCGAGGCCGCGCAGCCGATGTCCGGCGGTGTCGGCGACCACGGCGTGGTAGCCGGCGCGCTCGGCGATGTCGTACGGCAGGAGCGCGATGCCCGACGGCTCGGTGAAGGTCGCGATGTCGAACGGGCCGTCCTGACCACCGCGTTCGCCGCTGCCGAAGCGGCGGATGACGGTCTCGCCGTCCGAAGCGAACTCGACGATCGCGTGGTGCCCGGTGTCGGCGACCAGGACGCGTCCCTCGGCGGTGGCGACGGCCTTGCTGGGGAACCGCAGCTCGCCGGGCTGCTCCTCGACCGGCACGTACGGGCTGCCGCCGTGGCGGAGCGTCCCCTTCGCTTCATGCTTCGTCACGAGGTCGGCGATGACGCGGCGAAGCGCCTCTCCGTGCCCTTCGCCGGCCGCGACGTGCACGACGTACCCCTCGGGGTCGACGACGACCAGCGTCGGCCACGCACGCACGGCGTACTGCGACCACAGCTCCATCTTCGGGTCGTTGACGACCGGGTGGTGCACGTCGTAGCGGCGGACGGCGGCTTCGATCGACGCGCGCTCGCCCTCGTGCAGGAACTTCGGCGAGTGGACGCCGATCGTGACCAGCACGTCCGCGAACTCGGCCTCCAGGGGCCGCAGCTCGTCGAGCACGTGGTGGCAGTTGATGCAGCCGCTGGTCCAGAAGTCCAGCAGGACGATGCGCCCGCGCAGCCCGGCGAGGGTGAGCGGGTGGTCGCCGGTGTTCAGCCAGACGTCGCCGCGCAGCTCGGGGGCACGCACGCGGCTCTGCGGTCGTGGAGAAGTCACGGGAAGAGTGAACTACACGCGGGCGCGCTGTGTTCCGCGGTCCGGCCGATGAGAGAACAAACTCACCCCACCGGGGTCCGCCCAGGTCGGCGTGGAAAAGGACGCGCGGTGCGGGTGAGCCGCCGCTTAGGCTCGTGGTCATGACCCCCGTCCAGCCGGCCGGCGCCCTCACTCCGGAGGAGGCGCGGCACCTGCAAGAAAATCTCCGGGAACCCGTGCGTCCCGGGCTGACCGAGACCGAGCTCGACGACGTCGAGCGCCGCTTCGGCTTCCGCTTCGCCGCGGACCACCGCACGTTCCTGTCCGCGGGCGTCCCGATCGGCGACCGCTGGCCCGACTGGCGCTGCGGCAACGCCGAACAGCTGCGCAAACGTTTGGCATGGCCGGTCGACGGAGTGCTGTACGACGTCGAGCACAACGGCTTCTGGCTCCCGGACTGGGGCACGCGCCCGGTCGGCCCGGAGGACGCGGTCCGTGAAGCCCGCCGGCGCCTGGCCGACGCGCCGCAGCTGGTGCCGGTGTGCGGGCACCGCTACCTGCCCGGCCTGCCGGGCACAGTGGGTTATCCGGTGCTGTCGGTGTACCAGACGGACATCGTCGTCTACGGCTCCGACCTGCGGGATTACCTGCACCGCGAGTTCGCCACGGGCGGGATAAGCACCGCCCCACCGGACGGGCCGCGGTACATCCCGTTCTGGTCCCGCTTCATCGACTGATCAGCTGTCGCGACGCAGCATGCGGCTCACGCCCGCCGCCACGGTCGTCGCCAGGATCCAGCCGGATGCCGTGAAGCCCGCTGCCACCCAGTTGTCCGGGCCGTGCATGTACCACCGCGACTTGTTGCCGAAGTCGACGATCGGGACCAGCAGGTCCGCCGTGTAGATCACCGGGTTCCACTGCAGGCCCGTGTCCTGCTGGTTCACCACGCAGCGGGGGCCGCTCCTGACGTACCGGCCGCTGGTGTCGGTCACGCAGTCGTCGGTGCCCAGGCCGAACCACAGGCTGCCCAGCACCAGCAGCGTCAGCAGCCAGCCGAGCGCGCGCACCGGGCGGTAGCCGTAGCCGACCATCGAGCGCTGCAGCCAGCTCCACAGCCGCACCCCCGGGCCGAAGAACTTGAAGCCCCGCGCGAGTGCCTCGTAGCGGAACTGCTGCTTGCGCAGGGCCACCGTCGAGGCGTGCTCTTCGTTTCCCGCCGCGCGCAGCATGTGCGCGAGCTGGTCGTACGGGCCCGGCCGGTAGCCGCGCATCGCCTTGCGCAGCATCTCGATGCGGTCGTCGAGTGCCTTGTCGTCGGCGAGCGGGATGCCCTTCTTGAGCGCGTCGTAGCGGAAGTCCTCCAGCTCGATGCCGCCGGACGCGTCCCAGAACTGCTTGTTGTCGCTCAGCGTGCCGCAGTGGGCACGCCGGAGCACGATCCGGCCCGTCGGCGGGCTGCTGGGCGTCAGGATGAACTCGTCCGAGGCGACATCACCGGCGTCGAGAGCCACGCCGAACGGCGGCAACGAGCCCAGCTGGGAACCGCGCAGGTCCACGCGCCGGGCGACCTGCGCGCCGTCGAGGTTGACGCCCCCTTCGGCGACGAACGGGCGGCCGTTGTTGTCCCGCAGCGTCAGGTCACGACCGACGCGGCCGGTCCGGACGTCGAGGGAGTAACTGCTGGTGGCCCGCTGGCCGGGCTCGGTGAGCCGGGTGCCGGCGAGGTTGATGCTGCCGCCGACGTCGAGACCCTGCAGCCGCAGCGTGCCGTGGATCGTGGCGTCGGTGAGCTGGAAGTTGCCCGCGATCTTCGACCGGCGCGCCGAGAAGACGTCCCGGCCGGGGTGGCGGAACATCGAGTTCCAGGCCAGGAAGTTGCCGCCGACGGTGACGTCGGCCAGCCGCAGCTGCCCGGCGGGCACGCGCAGGCTCGTCGCCTCGATGTCGCCGCCGATCTCGGTGCCGTCCAGGTGCAGCGCGCGGTCGTAGTACGGCACCGTCTTGCCGCGCTCGACGCGGATCTCGGCGCCGGCCAGCCGCAGCGAGCCGCCGATGCGGGCGTTGACCATCCGCAGCGTGCCCAGCGCCTGCAGGCCGTCCGACAGCTCGACGTTCCCGTCGACGCGCATCCGGTCCGCGACCAGCGCCGGCCGCGGGTCCAGGTACGGGTCGTTGGACTTCCACGCGTCGACGGCGATCGGCCCGTGCTGCGACACCGTCAGCTTGGCCTCGCGCAGCGAGATGTCGCTGTCGACCGTGGCGCTCGGGAGGTACATGATCCCGGTGGCGGAGAAGCGTTTGCGCTGGCTGGCCGGGCCGTAGTTGTCCACCTCGCACAGCAGGCTGCCGCCGATGTGCAGGCCGTTGCCGTTGAGCGCGAAGCCGTCCGGGTTGTTCAGCGTGGCGCCGGAGAAGTTGACGTTACCGCCGGTCCGCACGCCGGGCAGCCGGACTTCGCCGTTGGCGACCATCCGGTAGGCCAGCAACGCGCCGGTCAGCACGAGCCGGTCGGCCTGGATCGCCTTGCCGTGCGGGTGCGAGATGACGGTGCGGGTGAGCACCATCGACCCCTCGATCACGGCGTCGGTCAGGTTGACCGCGGCGTTCGGCATCCCGCGTTCGCGGTCGTCGCCGCGCTGGACGGTGGTCTCTTCGATCTCGCGGTCGGCCCCGTCGACCTGCACGACGCTGCGGATCAGCCGGACGTCGTTGCGGCTGCGCATGTTGCGGGCCTTCAGTCCGGGCAGCCAGCACTTGCGGAACACGAGCCCCAGCAGGTTCGCCTCGCGCACGTCCGGCGGCTGCTCGAACCGGCAGCGCTCGAACCGGAACAGGTACTTCAGGTCCGCGGCCCGCAGGTCGAGGGTGCCGGTGATGTAGGCGTCCTCGACGTAGACGATCGGGGCGTTCGTGGCCTGCCGCCGCCAGCGCAGCAGCCCGGCGTTGCCGGGTTTCAGCAGCTCGGACGCCCTGACCTCGTATCGGCGGTCGGGGATCCCGGCGAACGGATCGAGAGGGGGCAACGCGCTTTCTGTCGTCAAAACACCCCGCCCCCTCCCTCACCCGCTTTCAAAATAGCGAATCCGAACGGTTTTCGTCAGGCGTTCGGGTTCAGCACCCGGGCGAGGAACGACTTGGTCCGTTCTTCACGGGGGCTCCCGATGACCTGGTCGGGCGGCCCCTCTTCGACGACGACGCCGCCGTCCATGAACAGGACCTTGTCCGCCACCTCGCGCGCGAACTGCATTTCGTGCGTGACGACGACCATGGTCATGCCGTCCTTGGCGAGCTGCTTCATCACGCCCAGGACGTCGCCGACGAGTTCCGGGTCCAGCGCGGACGTCGGTTCGTCGAACAGCATCAGCTTCGGCTGCATCGCGAGCGCCCGCGCGATCGCCACCCGCTGCTGCTGCCCGCCGGACAGCTGTGCCGGGTAGTTCTTCGCCTTGTCCGCGAGGCCGACGCGCTCCAGCAGCTCCAGCGCGCGCTGCCGGACCTGTGCCTTCGGCTCGCGCCGGACCTGGATCGGCGCCTCCATGATGTTCTCGAGCGCCGTCATGTGCGGGAAGAGGTTGAAGCGCTGGAACACCATGCCGATGTCCTTGCGCTGGAACGCGACCTCGTTCTCGCGCAGCTCGTGCAGCTTGTCGCCGCGCTGCTTGTAGCCGACGAGCACGCCGTCGACGTAGAGCCGGCCGGCGTCGATCTTCTCGAGGTGGTTGATGCAGCGCAGCAGCGTCGACTTGCCCGAGCCGGACGGCCCGATCAGGCAGAGCACTTCGCGTTCGTGCACCTCGAGGTCGATGCCCTTGAGGACGTCGACGCTGCCGAAGCTCTTGCAGATCTTCTGCGCGGAAACCACGGGGGTCATCGGCCTCCTCCACTGGAGCCGGAGCCGAACCGGAAGCCCAGCATCCGGGCCGCCCATCGGCTCTTCGTCGCGACGTCCCGCGAAGTACCCCGCGCGAAGCGCTTCTCGATCTGCATCTGGACCAGCGTCAGCACCGACGTCATGAACAGGTACCAGGCGGCCGCCACGATGAGCAGCGGGACCGTCTTGTAGTTCTGCGAGTAGATGGTCTGCACCGCGACCATCAGCTCGAAGTACCCGATCGCCACGACCAGCGACGTCGTCTTCAGCATGGAGATCGTCTCGTTGCCGGTCGGCGGGATGATCACCCGCATCGCCTGCGGCAGGACGATCCGCCGCAGCGTCTTCGTCCGGCTCATGCCCAGCGCGCTCGCCGCTTCCAGCTGGCCGCCGTCGACCGACTGGATGCCACCGCGCACGATCTCGGCCATGTACGCGGCCTCGTTGAGCCCGAGGCCGAGCAGCGACGCGGTGAACTGCGTGATCAGCTGGTTGGTGTCCCAGCTGACGAACTCCGGCCCGAACGGGATGCCCAGGCCCAGGCGCGGGTAGGCCAGCGCCAGGAAGTTCCAGATCACCAGCTGCGTGATCAGCGGCGTGCCGCGGAACAGCCAGATGTAGATGCCCGCCGCGCCCGACATCAGCGGGTTCGGCGACAGGCGCATCACGGCCAGCAGGATGCCGCCGACGATCCCGATCAGCATCGAGATCACGGTCAGGATCAGGGTGTTCTGCAGGCCGCGCAGCACCCGGTCGTCGAAGAGGTAGTCCCCGACGACCGGCCACTGCAGCGCGTCGTTCGTGATCACGCTGCGGATCACGATGAACGCCAGGAAAAGGATGACCACCCCGGCCACCCAGCGCCCGTAGTGGCGCACTGGGACGGCCTTGATGGGCTCGGCGTCGATCGGCGCCCCGTCGGGAAGTGCTTCGGGAGGCGCTTCGGAGGAACTCACGAACTACGTCCTATTCTCAGGAAGCCGGGTTGATCTCCGACTTGGTGACCGCGCCGGCGGCGTTCAGGCCCCACTTGTCCAGGATCTTCTTGTACGCGCCGCTGTCGATCAGCTTCTGGATCGCACCCTGGACGGCCTTGCCGAAGTCGCCGCTGTTCTTCGGCAGCACGATGCCGTACGGCGCCGTGTCGTACGGCGCGCCGACCGACTCGAGCTGGCCGTTGGTCTGCTTGACCGCGTAGTCGATGACCGGGGAGTCCGCCAGCTCACCCTGCACGCGCTTGGCGGTGAGGGCCAGGTTGACGTCGGTCTGGGCCTGCAGCTGCGTGACGTCGATGGCGGGCTTGCCCGCGCCGGTGCAGGCGGCGTTCTTCTTGTCGAGGTCCTCGACCTGCGTGGTGCCCTTCTGGACGGCGATCTTCTTGCCGCAGAGGTCGTCGACCTTGAGGCCGTCGGGGTTGCCCTTCAGCACGGCCAGCGAGGTGCCCGCGCTGTAGTAGGAGATCATGTCGACCGACTGCAGCCGGTCGGCGTTGATGCTGAACGACGAGATGCCCATCTCGTACTTCTTCGCGCCGATGCCCGGGATGATGCCGTCGAACGAGGAGTTCTGGAACTCCATCTGCACGCCGAGCACCTGGCCGATGGCCGTGCCGAGGTCGACGTCGAAGCCGGTCGCCTTGCCGCCGTCCTGGAACTCGTTCGGCGGGTAGCTCTGGTCCTGGCCGACCACGATCTTGCCGTCGGACTTGACGGCCGCGGGCACCATCGCGGCGAGCGCGTCGTCCTTCGCCACGGTCCCCGCATCCCCCGCGCCCGGCGCGGCCGCGCTGCTGGAGCTGACGCCGCCGGCGCCGCTGCCTCCCGCTCCGCACGCCACGGTCAAGCCGACCAGGGCGAACGCAGGCAGCAGGGCGATCGCCTTCAGCTGGGTTCCTCGGGCCACGTCGTCACTCCTCGTAGTTCTCAGGTTCTGAGAGCACGCATATTGCCACTCATCCATACCAAAGCACAGCACCGCGAAGTTACGGCGATGTTTAGACCGGCGCGCGTCGTACCGCCGGGTATCGCGTCCGACCCGGGGAGTGAGTAAGGATGTCGACCATGAACGCCACGCCGCCCCGGCTGCCCCCGTCCGGTCGACGTGCGCGGAAGGCGGCGACCAGCCGGATCACCCGGCCGGGTGCCCGGTTCGAGGGCTATCTCGCGCCGGACCGGCCGCACGCGGGTGCCTACGACGAGATGTTCGGCGCCGACGGCACCGTCCGCGGCCACTACCGCGCGCTGTACGAGTCGATCGCGGCCCTCGACGCGCACGACCTCAATTCGCGGGCGCTCGCGCTCGACCGGGCGATGGTCGACCAGGGCATCACGTTCTCCCTGTCCGGGCAGGAGCGGCCGTTCCCGCTGGACCTGGTGCCGCGCGTGATCCAGGCCGCCGAGTGGGCGAAGCTCGAACGCGGCGTCGCCCAGCGCGTCCGCGCGCTCGAGGCGTTCCTCGCCGACGTCTACGGCGATCGGCAGATCCTGCGCGAAGGCGTGCTGCCGCGCCGGCTGATCACCTCGTGCGAGCACTTCCGCCGGGAGGCGTTCGGCATCAACCCGCCCAACGGCGTGCGCATCCACGTGTCCGGTGTGGACCTGGTGCGTGACGAGGAGGGCACGTTCCGGGTGCTGGAGGACAACCTCCGCAACCCGTCCGGGGTCTCGTACGTGATGGAGAACCGGCGCACGATGGCCCGGGTCTTCCCGGACCTGTTCGCCCAGCACCGCGTGCGCCCGGTCGGTGACTACGCGTCGCACCTGCTCCGGGCGCTGCGCGCGGCGGCCGCCGCGAACGTCGCCGACCCGATGGTCGTCGTGCTCACCCCCGGCGTCCACAACTCGGCGTACTTCGAGCACTCGCTGCTGGCGCGGCTGATGGGTGTCGAGCTGGTCGAAGGCCGCGACATGTTCTGCCGCGACAACGTCGTCTACCTGCGGACGACCGAGGGCGAGCGCCAGGTCGACGTCATCTACCGGCGCATCGACGACGAGTTCCTCGATCCCGTGCACTACCGGCCGGACTCGGTCCTCGGCGTCGCCGGCGTGCTGAACGCGGCGCGCGCGGGCAACGTCGTCGTCGCGAACGCGATCGGCAACGGCGTCGGGGACGACAAGCTCGTCTACACCTACGTGCCGGAGATGGTGAAGTACTACCTGAACGAGAAACCGCTGCTGCCCAACGTGGACACTTTCCGGTGCTGGCTGCCGGACGAGTTCGACCACGTCATGGCGCACCTCGACGAGCTCGTCGTCAAGCCGGTCGAGGGTTCCGGCGGCTACGGGATCGTCTTCGGGCCGGAGGCGTCCAAGAAGGAGCTGGACACGCTCCGGCGCAAGGTGCGCGCGAACCGGCGCGGCTGGATCGCGCAGCCGGTGGTCCAGCTCTCGACGGTGCCGGCCAAGGTGGACGACCGGCTCGCGCCGCGGCACGTCGACCTGCGGCCGTTCGCCGTCAACGACGGCAAGGACATCTTCGTGCTGCCCGGCGGGCTGACCCGGGTGGCGCTGCCGGAGGGCAGCCTGGTCGTCAACTCCTCGCAGGGCGGCGGTTCGAAGGACACGTGGGTGCTGGCGTCCCGCGCGTCGACGGCCGAACGCGAGCTCGAGCGGCCCGCACTCGGCGCCGTGTCCACTGTGGACGGCATGGCCGCCGAGCAGGGGCCGGAGCTGACGACGTCCCAGCAACAGCAGCAACAACAGAGCTAGGGAGGTTCCGATGCTGGCTCGCAACGCGGAGTCGCTGTACTGGATCGGCCGGTACGTCGAACGCGCCGACGACACCTCCCGGATCCTCAACGTCTCGGTCCACCAGCTGCTGGAAGACGCGACGGTCGACCCGGACCACGCGAGCCGCCAGCTCCTGGCCGTCCTGGGCATCGACCCGGCGGGCACGGAGTCGCTCGACGTGTGGAAGCTGACCGAGCTGGTGGCGTACGCGAAGGACAACCCGGCGTCGATCGTCGGCTCGATCAACTCCGCGAGGGAGAACACGCGTGGCGCCCGCGAAGTCGTCTCGACCGAGCTGTGGGAATGCCTGAACGCGACCTGGAACGCGGTGCCCGACCGGCAGCGCTACGCCCGGCGCGCGGGGCCGCACGCGTTCCTGTCGTTCGTCGAGGAACGCGCGGCGATGTTCGCCGGCCTCGCGGATTCGACGATGAGCCGCGACGACGGCTGGCTGTTCATGGTGCTGGGCCGCTCGATCGAACGCGCCGACATGGTCGTGCGGCTGCTGCTCTCGCGGGTCGCGGACCGCGCGTCGTCGCCGGGCTGGATCACGGTGCTGCGCTCGGCGGGCGCACAGGACACCTACCTCAGGACGTACCGAGGCGCCCTGGACGCCGGCCGCGTCGTCCAGTTCCTGTTGCGGGACACGCTGTTCCCGCGCTCGGTGTTCCACGCGCTGCGGCAGGCGGAGGACTGCCTGCAACGGCTCGACCCGGGCGGCGGCTCGCGCAGCAACGAGAAGTCCGAGGCACTGCGCGAACTCGGCCGGGCCCGCAGCGAGCTGGAGTTCCTCCGCCCGTCGGAGCTGCTCACCGACCTGCCGAGGCGGCTCGCGGCGTTGCAGACGTCGATCAAGGAAATCGGGGAAGCGGTGTCGTTGCAGTACTTCAGCACGTCGCCGTGGGTGGCGTGGAGCGGTGCGGAGGTTTCGCTGTGACGTGGCAGCTGCGGGTGGCGCACCGCACGGGGTACCGGTACGCGACACCGGCGACGCAGTCGTACAACGAAGCCCGGCTGACCCCGCGCTCGGACCGCCGCCAGACGACGGTGGCGACGCGCATCGAGACGACCCCGGCGACCCGCGCCTACCGGTACACCGACTACTGGGGCACGGTCGTGACGTCGTTCGACCTCCACGCGCCGCACCGGGAGTTCACGGTCCTGGCGACGTCGGTGGTCGAGACGGCGGACGAAGCGGAGCCGATCCGCACGGCTTCTTGGAAGGACCTGCGTTCCGAGACGGTGATCGACCACCGCACCGAGTACCTGACCCCGACCGACTACACGCCGCGAGACGTCACGCTGGCGCGCGAGGCCCGCGAGCTGCGCCGCGGGCTGGACCCGGCGGACGCGGTGCTGGCGGTCTGCGAGTGGGTGAACAAGCAGCTGAAGTACCAGCCGGGCACGACGGGCGTCCACTCGACGGCGACGGACGCCTGGCAGGCGCGTGAGGGCGTCTGCCAGGACTTCGCGCACGTGACGCTGGTGATGCTGCGCGCGATCGGGGTGCCGGCGCGGTACGTGTCCGGGTACCTGCACACCAAGCCGGACGCGAAGCTCGGCGAGGTGGTCGAGGGCGAGTCGCACGCGTGGGTCGACGTCTGGACGGGCGGGTGGTGGGCGTACGACCCGACGAACGCGATCCCGGTCGGGCCGCGGCACGTGTGGGTGGCGATGGGCCGGGACTACGCGGACGTGGCGCCGTTGAAGGGGATCTTCACCGGCGGTGGGCAGTCCACTTTGGACGTCTCGGTCCACCTGACCCGGCTGGCCTGACGCTTCAGCTCGCGTGCGGAACGCCGGTCCGTTCGTCGAGCAGGGCCCGGAGGTGGTCGATCGTCGCGCGGACGTCGTTCTCCCACTGCCGGGCCCCTTCGTCACCGGCGCGGGCCGCGTCGAGCTGAGCGAGCACCCAGGCCCGGATCAGGGCGGCGAGCCGCCGCAGCTCTTCGATGCGATCCACGGGAATGCGCACGCTGTAGACCGCTGTCGGGCTCTTCGACGGCTCGCGATGCGGCACCCAGTCGACTTCGGCCTCCGGATCGGCCTCGGCGGCCTCGGCGACGCGGTCGCGAAGTTCCTTGTCCGTCATCACGGCACCTCCCACAGTCCTCGGTACACCTGCCGCACTCGCTTGCCGGCCGATCAACCGACACGGATCGAACACGGCCTCCACCGCGTGCTCCGGCTCGATGTCGAGCGCCCCCGGATAACGCAGTGACCTTCGAAGGTGCAATGGATCAGGTACGTGCACCTCCTCGAACGGCAGGCGGTCCATCCCCGATCGGGACAACGCCGACCTCGGCTGTCACAGCAGGAAGGTCCCGCCCGCCGCTTCGGCCAGGTCCGCGCCCAGGGCTGACGCCGGTGTGTGCGCACCCGGCTTGCCTTCGCCGCGGGCCAGGCGGACCGCCGTTTCGGCCACGACCGCCGCGGTGAAGTCCATGGCTTCGCCCGCACGCAGCCAGCCCTCCCGGGTCGTTCCGCCAGGCCAGGTCACGACCGCGTGCCCCCACGTGTGCGTGCGGGGGCGCGGCGCCGCCTTCGTCCGGACCGCGGCGAGCCGCCGGACGGCGAACCGGCGCACGGCCGGGATCGACACCACCCGCCCGAGCAGCGGGAGCAGGGCCCGGACCACCGGCGCGGTGGGGGCGAGCCCGGAGAAAACCGTGACGGCCGGTGTGCCGCTCGCGCGCTGAGCCGCAATCAGTTCCCCCGAGGGGACGCCCGCCACCTTCGCCGTCTCGCCGTCCGGCAGGACAAGGGTGCGCGGCTTCGCGCCCCGAGCCGAGACCGCGGTCATGGCGTCGACGATGCTGGCGGCCAGCGCGATCCCCACGGTCCCCTCTTCGGTGGCGACGGAGGCCAGCGCGTCGACCAGCACGCGGCTCGGTGTGTCACGCCCCTCGCACAGCTTCGCGACGACCGCCTCGGTGGCCAGGACGCCGAAGCCGGCGCCGGTGACGAACGTGCTGCCGCCGGCGAGGGCCTCTTCGTGCAGGTCGAGCAACCGCGGGACGGCGACCAGGTCCGCGGCCATGTCGACGTAGTGGCCGCCGGGCAGGCACGCGCGGGCGATCGTCGGGGCCGTGGCGGCGTACTCGCCGATCGTGTTGATGACGACGGTCGGCCGCTGCCGCCGGATCTCCGCCTCCATCGCCTCCACCCCGTCGGCGACGACGTACTTCGCGCCGGTCGCTTCCAGGCGTTCCCGGTTGCGCCCGACCAGCACGGCCGGCAGTCCGCGCGCGGCCAGTTCGGCGGTGATGGCCCGGCCGGTGCGGCCCAAGGCCCCGAGCACCCAGATCTCCATGACGACCTCCAAAGTGACGTCTCAGTGTGTCATCACTGAGGCTAGCACGTGATGACACACTGAGACATCGGTTAGGGTGAGCCGTGGCCAGATGGGATCCCGGGACCGCGGACCGGCTGCGGAAAGCCGCGTTGGAGCTGTACGCCGAGCACGGCTACGACGCCGTGACGATCACGCAGATCGCCGAGCGCGCGGGGATCACGCGTCGCTCGTACTTCCGCTACTTCCCCGACAAGCGCGAAGTCCTCTTCGCGGGCTCGGAACAGCTGCCGCCCGCGGTCGCCGAAGCCGTGCTCGCCGCCGAGGAGGGCGAGTCGCCTTTGCGCACGGTTCTCGCCGCGCTGGCCGACGTCGGTACGCGGATCACGCAGGCCGTCGACCCGTCGCCGGAGCGCCGCGCGGTCATCGCGGCCACGCCCGAACTCCGCGAACGCGAGCGGAGCAAGACAGCCGCGATCACCACCGCGATCCAGGACGCCCTCGAACAGCGGGGCACCCGCCCCGAGCTGGCGAAACCGGCCGCGCAGGTCGCGACGATCGTCTTCGGCGACGCGTTCGACCGGTGGATCGACGCGGCCGGTGACCGCAACTTCCCGGTCTACCTCGACGCGGCCGCTGAAGCATTCCGGGAAGCCTGCCGCTGACCGGGCACTTTTGCGTGAAAGTGCCCGGCCGGGTCGGTCAGCCGCGGGCGTGGGCGTCCAGGATGTGCGCGACGGCCTCGGTGACCTGCTGCGCGTAGTCCAGGTGCAGCCACTCGTCCGGCACGTGGATGTTCGAGTCGGCGCCGCACGCGCCCGTGACCAGGAACTGCGCGTCCGGGTACTTCCGCGACAGCAGACCCATGAACGGGATCGAGCCGCCCATGCCGGTCGCGCGGTGCGGGCGGCCGAACACCTCGTCGCTGACCGTGCGCAGGGCCGTCGTCAGCCACGGCGCCTCGGTCGGCGCGTTCCAGCCGTTCTCCGCCTGGGGCGAGCCGAGCGTGACCTTCGCGCCGTACGGGACGTCGGTGGTCAGGACGCGCTTCACGGCTTCGAGCGCCTTCTCGGCGTCGGCCGTCGGCGGGAGGCGGAAGCTCAGCGTCAACGTCGTGCTCTCGCGCAGGACGTTGCCGGCGTCGGCGGGCTTCGGGAAGCCGTCGGCGCCGATCACCGACAGCGTCGGGCGCCACGCGTTGTTGAGCATCAGCTCCAGCGCGTCTTCGGTGATCACGCGCCCGCCTTCGACCAGCGGGAACGCCTTCGCCAGCGCCTCGGGGAAGTCCTGCGAGACGGCCTTCAGCTCCGAGAGCCGGTTCGCCGGGACGTCGACCTTGAGCTCGTCGAGCAGCAGCTCGCCGGTCGCGCTGTCTTCGAGACGTTCGATCAGGTGGCGCAGGATCCGGAACGAGCTGGCGACGACGCCGGAAGCGACACCGGAGTGCTGCGCCGAGCCCAGCAGCTGCACCGTGACGTCGAGGTGCAGCATCCCACGCAGGCTCGTGACCAGCCACAACCGCTCGTAGTCGCTGCCGCCGGCGTCGAGGCAGACCACCAGCGAGACGTCGCCGATGCGGTCGGCCAGGTGCTCGACGTAGGCGGGCAGGTCAGGACTGCCGGACTCCTCGGCGGTCTCCAGCAGCACGACGATGCGGGCGTGCTCGCCGCCGGCCGCGTGCACGGCCTCGATCGCCGTCGTCGCCGCGTAGCCGGAGTAGCCGTCGTCGACGGACCCGCGGCCGTACAGCCGGCCGTCGCGGATCACCGGGGTCCACGGGCCGAGGCCTTCGGACCAGCCGCCGACCGGGGGCTGCTTGTCGAGGTGGCCGTACATCAGGACGGTGCCCTTGCCGGCCGCGCCCGGGGTCGCCGGGACGTCGACGAGCAACACGGGGGTCCGGCCTTCGAGCTGGACGACCTCGAGCGTCGCGCCGGGCAGGTCGCGCCCGGCGATCCACTCGCGGACGTGGTCGACGGCGGCGGCGAGGTGGCCGCTCTCGGCCCAGCCGGCGTCGAAGGCCGGGGAGAGGGCGGGGATGGCCACCAGCCCGGACAGGCTCGGGGTGACGTCGTTGATCCAGGCGGACACGACGGATTCACGGACGGATTTCTGCTCCACGCCGCCATCGTGCCACGCGCGCGACGACGTGCGGCACGTCACAACCTCGTCGCCGACCCGGGTGATCACGCGATCATGCGACCGCGCCACGCCTGGTGAGCGGGCGACCGGCGCCCTACTCTCGCAGGTCCGATGCTCGGGCTTCCTAACGTTTTCCCTGTTCAGGGGCCCTTTCTCAGCAACAAATCAGCATCCGTGACTCACCAAAGCGCGGACCTTCGTGCCAGGATGTCGGCGTGAACCGTCAACGCCGACGGTGACCGAGCGCTTCGGACCCGATGCGCTGGTCCCCGCCGGTGCAGTCGCTGTGGTCGCCACAAGCGGCCGCCAGAGGCACCGACACCGAGGAGTACTGCGCATGCCGTCCGAACAGTGGACGCACCCGGAGCCTGGAGACGGGCCGGCCGCCGTCGCGGCCCAGCCTTCCCCCGAGCAGGTGATCGCCGGATTGCGAGCAACCAGCGAAGGTGGCGCTGAGCTGACTCAGCTGCTCACCCCCGAAGGCGAACGGGTGCCCTCGCCCCAGTTCGACAAGTACGTCGACGACATCGACGCCGAAGCACTCCGCGGCCTGTACCGCGACATGGTGCTGGTCCGGCGGGCCGATCGCGAAGCGAACGCCATGCAGCGCCAGGGCCAGCTGGGCATCTGGGTCCCGCTGCTCGGCCAGGAAGCCGCTCAGATCGGCTCGGGCCGCGCGCTCAAGCCGAACGACATGGCGTTCCCCAGCTACCGCGAACACGGCGTCGCGTACGCGCGCGGCGTCGACATGAAGGACCTGCTGGGCATCTTCCGGTGCACCGACCACAGCGGCTGGGACTACCAGCGCCACGGTTTCCACCCGTACACCATCGTGATCGGCAACCAGGTGCTCAACGCCGCCGGTTACGCGATGGGCCAGAAGTTCGAGGGCAAGGTCGGGGACGACGACGGCGAAGCGACGATCGTCTACTTCGGAGACGGCGCGACTTCGCAGGGTGACGTCCACGAAGGATTCGTCTGGGCCGCCGTCTACGACGCGCCGCTGGTGTTCTTCTGCCAGAACAACCAGTGGGCGATCTCCGAGCCGACCGAGCGCCAGTCGCGCCTGCCGCTGTACCAGCGCGCCCGCGGCTACGGCTTCCCCGGCATCCGCGTCGACGGCAACGACGTCCTGGCCTGCCTCGCGGTGTCGCGCTGGGCGCTCGACGAGTGCCGCCACGGCAACGGCCCGGTGCTGATCGAGGCGTTCACCTACCGGATGGACGCGCACACGACGACCGACGACCCCACCCGCTACCGGCTCTCCGACGAGCTGGAGGAGTGGAAGCTCAAGGACCCGATCGAGCGCGTCCGCGCGTACCTGGCCCGCGGCGGCTACGCCGACCAGGCGTTCTTCGACAGCGTCCAGGCCGACGCCGACGCGTTCGCCGCCGACCTGCGCGACTACACGTTCAACATGCCGGAACCGCCGCCCGAGAGGATCTTCAGCAACGTCTACGCCGAAGGCAATCCGGTGCTGGACGCGCAGCGCGAAGAGTTCCTGTCCTACCTCGACGGCTTCGTATCGGCGGGTGAGCACTGATGAGCGACATCCAGAAACTCACCATCGGCAAGGCGCTCAACCTCGGCCTGCGCCGCGCGATGGAAGAGGACCCCAAGGTCCTGATCATGGGCGAGGACGTCGGCAAGCTCGGCGGCGTCTTCCGGATCACCGACGGCCTGCAGAAGGACTTCGGCGAGCAGCGCGTGCTGGACACGCCGCTCGCGGAGTCGGGCATCATCGGCACCGCGGTCGGCCTGGCCGTGCGCGGCTTCCGGCCGGTGTGCGAGATCCAGTTCGAGGGCTTCATCTTCCCCGGCTTCGACCAGATCTCTTCGCAGCTGGCGAAGCTGCACTACCGGACGCAGGGCAAGATCAAGATGCCGGTCGTGATCCGGGTGCCCTTCGGCGGCGGGATCGGCGCGGTCGAGCACCACTCGGAGTCGCCGGAGTCGCTCTTCGCGCACATCCCGGGCCTCAAGGTCGTGTCCATTTCGAACGCCGTCGACGCCTACTGGGGCATCCAGCAGGCGATCAAGTCGGACGACCCGGTGCTGTTCTTCGAGCCGAAGCGGCTGTACCACTCGGGGGCGCTGCGCGCGGAAATCGACGTCACCGGCACGCCGGTTCCGGCGTTCTCCTCGCAGGTCGTGCGCGAAGGCACGACGGCGACGGTCGTCGCGTACGGCCCGTCGGTGAAGGTCGCCCTCGACGCGGCCGCCGCGGCCGAGGACGAAGGCAAGTCCCTCGAGGTCATCGACCTGCGCACGCTCTCGCCGCTGGACCTGGGTCCGGTGTTCGAGTCGGTGCGCAAGACCGGGCGGCTGATCGCGCTTTCGGAGGCGCCGTCGGAGTCGTCGCTGACGTCGGAGATCGCCGCGCGCGTCCAGCAGGAGTGCTTCTACTCGCTGGAAGCGCCCGTCCTCCGGGTGACCGGGTTCGACACGCCGTACCCGCCGGCCAAGCTCGAGGAGCACTACCTCCCCGACCTGGACCGGGTGCTGCACGCCGTCGACCGTTCGCTCGCCTGGTAAGGGGGATCTCCGCGCAATGCCTACGTACAAACAGTTCCCCTTGGCCGACACGGCCGAGGGGCTGACCGAAGCCGACATCCTGAACTGGCACGTGAAGCCGGGCGACACGGTGACGGTCAACCAGATCGTGGTCGAGATCGAGACCGCGAAGGCCGCCGTCGAGCTGCCGATCCCGTGGGCCGGGGTGGTCACGGAGCTGCACGTCGAGCCGGGCCAGACGGTGGAGGTCGGCACGCCGATCCTCACCATCGACGTCGACCCCGGTGGGGCTTCCGCTCCTGCGCCCGCTGCCGCTGCGCCTGAGCCGGCCGAAGAAGAGATGAAGCCGCTGGTCGGCTACGGCTCCAAGGCCGTCGTCACGCAGCGGCGGGCCCGGAAGGGTGCCACACCCGCTCCGGCCGCCGCCGTCGCCGCTCCTCCGGCGCCTGCTCCCGCTGCTCCGGTTGCTCCTCGCGGCGGGTACGTCCCCTTGGCGAAGCCGCCCGTGCGGAAGCTCGCCAAGGACCTCGGCGTCGACCTGCACTCGCTGACCGGAAGCGCGGACGGCGGCGTCATCACCCGGGAAGACGTCGAGCGCGCCGCCAACGGAACCCCGGTCGTCGCGCCTGCCGTGGACAGCGGAGCGCGCGAGCGGCGCGTGCCGATCAAGGGCGTCCGCAAGGCGACCGCGGCCGCGATGGTGCAGAGCGCGTACACCGCTCCGCACGTCACGGAGTTCCTGACCATCGACGTCACGCCGATGATGGAGTTCCGCGAAAAGCTCAAGAAGTCGCGGGAGTTCGCCGGCGTCAAGGTCACGCCGCTGACGTTCGCGGCGAAGGCCGTGTGCCTGGCGGCGAAGCGCACCCCGGACGTCAACGCGGTCTGGGACGACGCGACGCAGGAGATCGTCTACAAGGACTACGTCCACCTCGGGATCGCGGCGGCGACCCCGCGCGGCCTGATCGTGCCGAAGGTCCGTGACGCCGACTCGATGTCGCTGAAGGAGCTGGCCCAGGCGCTGACGGCCCTGACCGACACGGCCCGCGAAGGCAAGACACCGCCGGCGGACATGCTGAACGGCACGATCACGATCACCAACGTCGGCGTGTTCGGCGTCGACACCGGAACGCCGATCATCAACCCGGGCGAGTCCGCGATCCTGTGCCTCGGCGCGATCAAGGACCAGCCGTGGGTGGTGGACGGCGAGATCAAGGTCCGCAAGGTGCTCCAGCTGTCGTTGAGCTTCGACCACCGGGTGGTCGACGGCCAGCAGGGCTCGGAGTTCCTGGCCGACGTCGGCGCGTTGCTGGCCGACCCGGCCATGGCGATGACCTACTGAGTCCCTGAAAAGCCGTGAAGGCCTCCTTACCGGCTCCTATGGCCGGTAAGGAGGCCTTCACGGCTTTCGGAAGACGATCTTCCCGGCGTCGAGGTCGACGCTGGTGCGCGGCGGGGCGCCGTCGGCTTCGTCGTCGACCAGCATCAGCTGGACCTGGCGCTGTTCCAGCTCGTGGTGCTTGGTACCGCCGAGGATCGCCTCGACCTCTTCGGTGGCGATCCCGGACGCCATGCGCGAGCCGTCGCCGCGGCGGTGCCACGGCAGGAACCCGCGGCCCCAGACCTCGAGCACGGCGAGCAGGAACAGCAGCACGACCAGGATCGGGAACGCCATCGCCCACAGGACTCCCATCCGGCCAACATATACTCGTTTGACGGAGTGAGCACTCACTCCGCACACTGGTGGCATGACACCAGCATCCGAAACCCGGCGAAGAGCGCCGGGCATGAGCGTCGAAGCCCGGCGCGCCATGATCGTGCACGCGGTGCTGCCCCTGCTGATGGAGCACGGCGCCAACGTCACGACCAGCCAGATCGCCCGCGCCGCCGGCATCGGCGAGGGCACCATCTTCCGCGCGTTCAAGGACAAGGACGAGCTCTTCGACGCCTGCACGGCCGAAGCGCTGCGGCCCGACCACGTCCTCGACGCGATCGCCGAAATCCCCGTGGACCAGCCCCTGGAAGACCGGCTCGTCGAGGCCGCCGAAGCACTGGGCGCCCACCTCGAGCGGATGGGCGCGCTGATGGGCGCCCTGCACGCGTCCGGCAGGCTCCGCCGCCGCGACCCCGAGCAGCCGCACGACGACCGCAAGACCTGGAAAGGCGGCCGCCGCGAGTCGATGAACGCGATGCGCGGCGCGATCACCGACCTGTTCGAACCCGAGAAGGACCGGCTGCGGTTGCCGCCCGAGCAGCTGGCCTCGCTGTTCCTGACCCTGCTGTTCGGCGGCCGCCGAATCTTCGCGGACGAGCACGCCGCCACCACGCGCCAGGTGGTCGACGTCTTCCTGCACGGCGCTGTGGAGGCTCAGTGATCCCGGGCGGTGGGGGCGGCATGGAGTTCATGCTGGCTCGGCGGGGACGGCGGCGGCACGCCGTCACCGTGCCGGAGAGCGGGCTCACCGGGCCCGTCGACATTCCGGAGCCGAAGCAGGAGGACCAGCCGAAAGACCTGCGCTCCCGGCTGAAGCGCGCGAAGACGTCCGTGGCGGGCACGGTCCGTGGCCTGCCGAAGGTCGTCAAGCTGACGTGGCAGGCCAGCCCGATCCTGACGATCCTCCTGGCGCTGATCACCCTGCTGTCCGGGCTCCTGCCGACCGTGACCGCGTACGTCGCGAAGCTGCTGCTCGACTCCGTCGTCGCGGCGATCCAGCACCGCGGCACGACGGGTGACATCGTGAACGTCGCGTTGTTCCAGTTCGGCGTGCTCGCCGCGACGGCGATCAGCAGCGCGCTGACGTCGATCGCGCAGTCGCTGCTGCAGGAACGCATGACGCTGACCATCCGCCACCAGGTGATGGCGCACGCCAGCGAGCTGCACCTGGCGTACTTCGAGGGCTCGACGTCGTACGACATGCTGCGCCAGGCCGCGCAGGAGGCGCCGACGCGGCCGCTGTCGATGATGAACTCCGCGCTGGGGCTCGTGCGGACGCTGATCACGTTCGGCAGCATGATCGCGCTGCTCGTCGCGATCAGCCCGCTGCTGGCCCTGGTCGCTCTGGTGGCGCCGATCCCGGCGTTCATCTCGCAGTCGAAGTACGGCTCGCGCGCGTTCTGGCTGACGTTCCTGATGTCGCCGATCAAGCGGCGGATGGACTACCTGTCGTCGCTGGTCACCACGGACACCTACGCCAAGGAGACGAAGCTGTTCGGGCTCGGCCCGTACTTCGTCGACCGGTTCCGCCGGCTCGGCCTGGTGTCGTACGAGCGGCAGCGGAAGCTGACGATCAACCGCAACATCAGCTCGACGTCCTGGGGGCTGCTCAGCACGTTCGCGGGCTCGGCGATCGCGCTGTACATCGCGCTGGAGGCGGTCGGCGGGCGGCTCACGCTGGGGGACCTGGCGCTGTACACGGCCGCGGCGGCGTCGGTGCAGACGTCGGTGTCCGGGCTGTTCACGGCGTTTTCCGGGATGTACGAGAACAACCTCTACCTCGACACGCTGTACCGGTTCCTGGACACGAAACCCGAGATCACGGCGCCTCCTTCGCCGCGGACGTTTCCCTCCACCGTGGAGGGTCACATCGAGTTCGACTCGGTGACCTTCACCTACCCGGGCGCCGAGGAACCGGCACTCGACAACGTCAGCTTCGAGATCCGGCCCGGCGAGACGGTGGCGGTCGTCGGCCGCAACGGCGCGGGCAAGTCGACGCTGTTCAAGCTGCTCTGCCGGCTGTACGACCCGACCGGCGGAAGCATCCGGCTCGACGGCGTCGACATCCGCGAGTACGACCCGGTCGAGCTGCGGACGCGGATCAGCGCGATGTTCCAGGACTACGTGACGTACCAAGGAACGGCGGCGGAGAACATCGGCCTCGGCGACCTGACCCGCCTCGAGGACCGGCCGCACATCGAGGACTCGGCGCGCCGCGCGGGCGCGGACGAGCGCATCGAGCGGCTGCCGTCCGGCTACGACAGCCCGCTGGGGCGCTGGTTCGACCAGGGCGTCTCGCTTTCCGGAGGCGAGTGGCAGAAGATCGCGCTGGCCAGGGCGTTCCAGCGGGAGGCGCCGATTCTGATCCTCGACGAGCCGACGTCGGCGTTGGACGCCCAGGCGGAGCACGACCTGTTCTCGCGGTTGCGTTCGTTGTCCGAGGGCCGCACGACGCTGTACATCTCGCACCGGTTCTCGACGGTGCGGCAGGCGGAGCGGATTCTGTTGCTGGACCACGGAAAGGTCGCGGAGTACGGCACGCACGAGGAGCTGATGGCCGCGAAGGCGGGGTACGCGGAGTTGTTCACGCTCCAGGCCCAGGCGTACCTCGACGAAGTGCCGAGCTAGGGAACGAGCACGACCTTGCCGACGCCTTCGCGGCTCTCGACGCGCGCGTGCGCGGCGGCGACGTCATCGAGGGGATAGGTCCGGTCGAGCACAGGGGTCAGCGTGCCGTTCGCGACGAGGCCGAGCGCCTCGTCGCGAACGGCCGCGACCCGCTTCCCGTAGGCGTCCGGCCCACCGAAGCCGATCAGGGTGATACCGCGCGCGACGAGGCCGGCGACGGGGAAGACCGGGAATTCGCCGCTGAGCAGGCCGTAGGCGAGGATCCGGCCGAACGGCGCGAGTTTCGCGGTGAGCTCGGCGGCCCGCGGACCACCGATCGACTCGAAGACGACGTCGATGCCGTCGGGCACCTTCTGCCGCCAGTCCGGGTCGTCGTGATCGATGTCGGCTTTTCCGTGGCCGGCGGTGGCCACGACTCGAGCGCCCTTCTGTTCGGCCAGCCGGGCCAGATAGCCGCCAATTGCTCCGGAAGCGGCCTCGACCAGCACGGTTTCACCGGCTTTGACATCCGCGGCGTTCATCAAGGCGAGCGCGACGGAGGCCGGAACGGCAGCGGCGACGGCCTGCTCGGGCGTGACGTCGTCGGGCACGAGCGTGTACTGGCTCGCGGCGACGACTTCGGCATAGGCGCCGCCGGTGAAGGACATCGTGACGACCCGGCGTCCTCGCAGGCTTTCGTCGTCGGCCTCGAGGACGATCCCGGCGGCCTCGTGCCCGAAGATCGCGGGCTCCGGCCCGGCCGGGATCAGCCCGGACCGCAGCTGGGTCTCGTAGAAGGGCACGCCGATCGCCTCGGTCCGGACCAGCACTTCCCCGCGTTGCCGCTGCGGCTCGGGCCGGTCCTCGACCTTGAGCACTTCGGGTCCACCCGTGCCGTGCTGCACGACTGCTCGCATTGCCACCCCTTAACTGGACCATCAGTCAACTTACGGTCGCCTACTATATGGACCGCCAGTCAAGTTGTCGAGGAGCAGACATGGAGCGCGCCGACGCGGCCCGCAACCGCCGCGCGATTCTGCGCGCGACAGAGGAGTTGCTGGCGACACACGACCTCTCCCAGGTATCGATGGACCGCGTCGCGGCCACGGCCGGCGTCGGCAAGGGGACGATCTTCCACCGCTTCGGCAGCCGCGAAGGCGTGATGCGCGCACTGGTGGAGTCACGAGTCGAGGCGCTGTCGACGGCTGTTTCGTCGGGCCCGCCGCCGCTGGGTCCAGGAGCGCCCCCGGCCGAGCGGCTGGCGGCGTTCTTCGACGCGGTGATCGAGCTGGCCTCGCGCAACGTGAAGGTGATGGCGGCGTTCGAGCAGGCGTCGACGGACCGGCTGAGCAGCCCGATCTACCTGTCGTGGCACGCGCACGTGTCGGGGTTGATCGCGTCGGCGGCACCGTCGTTGGACGCGGACCTCATCGCGCACTTGCTGCTGGGTTCGTTGCACAGCGATTTGATGCTGCGGTTTTTGAAGACGGGTGAGACGGATCGCCTGGCCGCGGGCCTGCGATCGATGATCAGGACGTTGCTGCGCTGATCGGCACCGTGTGGTGGGACGGCAGCAAGGTGCCACCGCGCAGTTCGACTACCTGCCACGGGAGTCGCACCGGGTCGTCGTCCTGGTCGGCGACGGTCACGGTGTCGAGTACGCAGCCGGTGAGCCGGACGTGCCGGGCGACCAGGCTCAGATCGACGCGGCACCGCTCGAACCGGCAGTTGTTCGCGAGCAAGGCCCCGGTCCGGAAGCCATAGCTGCTCGAAAGGTCGACTTCGAGGTCGGTGAAGTCACAGCGGTCGAACACCACCCTGCCGAAGGTGAAGTCGAGCTGCGAGAAGTCGACCACGGGCGCGGTGAACCGGCAGCGGAAGAAGGCCATCGAGGAGGACTCGAGGAGCGCGTCGGCGAAATCGACCTTCTCCCCGCCGAACTCCGCGCCGACGAACTCCGCCCGCCCCGAGGAGAGCGTCAGGCCGGTGAAGTTCGTCTCGGCCGCGGAGAACCGGGCACCGTGAAAGCTCACCAGCTTCCCGAACTGCGCACCGGCGAACGACGCCACGCCGCCCACGAACTCGGCACCGCCGAACAGGACTTCGCCGGCGAACCGCCGTCGCGCGAAGTCGACGTTCTCGCCGGTGATCCCGGTGAAGTCGAAGTCGAGCTCGGACCAGGAGGTCTCCGCCGCGATCCTGGTCCGGTCGCGGATCACGCGCAGGATCGCTTCGCGCACTTCGGTCTCGCCGTGGCCTTCGCGCGGGATGCGGAGGTAGCCGCACAGGACGTCGGCGCAGACCTGGCTTGTCGGCCCAGTCGTCGGCCAGGCCGGCCATCGCGTAGACGCCGGCGAGCCGAACGGCAGGGCTTTCGTTGGCGAGTTGCTCGGCGGCACTGCCGAAGCGTTCGTTGAACTTCTGGACGACTTCGCGTTCGGCTCGCTGAACGGCGAGATCGTGTTCGTCCTCGGCGACGCGTTGCTTCCGGTAGTTGACGGCGAGCAGCACAACACCGCCGAACCCGGCGACCACGGAAAGGGCGATCTTGAGCAGGTCGAGCAGCTGGTTGACGTCGAACTGGCTGGAGGAGGGCAGCCGCGGCCAGCCGAGGAACCACAGCAACACCCCAGCACTGAACCCGGCCACCAGCAGGGCGACGACCAGCCAGCCGACCACGGACAAGGCCATCCGACGGCGATCCGCGCGCGGCCGTCGCCGCCGTGTCCACACCAGTCCGGGAAACGACGACCGCCGACGCCGGCCGTGCCACACCAGAAGCAACGCCGCGAGCAGGCACATCCCGATCAGAAGCCAGCGGAGCCAGTCGGACACGAGGGGTGAGACTAGCCGGTGGCTGGGGAGCGCGGGAGCAAATCGGACAGGCCGTTCGTTGTCCGGGTATGGCTGTCGCGTTCTTGCTCTACGTCTTCGCCGAGATCGCCGCGATCTGGGCGGTGGGCTCGGCCGTCGGCGTGCTCGGCACGCTAGGCCTCCTGCTGGCCGGCGCGTTCTTGGGCTCCTGGCTGGCCCGCCGCGAGGGCGGCAAGGCGATGAGGGCCTTCGTCGCGGCGGCCCGATCGGGGCGGCCGGCGGAGAAGGAACTCACTGACGGGATGCTGGTCGGGCTGGGCGGGGTGTTGATCCTGGTCCCGGGCTTTGTCAGCGACGTGCTCGGCTTGCTCCTGATCCTGCCGCCCTCCCGGGCGGTGGCCCGCCGGCTGTGGCTGAAGCGGATGGAGAAGCGAGCGGTCCGGTTCGCGAATCAGCGTCGCGGGCCGGTGATGGTGGTGGACAGCGAGGTCGTTTCTTCAGAGGAACCGGGGCGGAAGCCACCTACGGTGATCGAGGGACGGATCGTCGAGAACTAGCCACGCTCGGCCCGGCACCCGAACCTTGCCACAATGTGCACGTGGAGCGTCTGAAGACCACATCCGCGGTGCGCATCCGGATGAGCAAGCAGAAGTCCCGCAACACCGGGATCGAGATGGCGCTGCGCAGAACTCTGCACGGCGCCGGATTTCGGTACCGGGTGCACAGACGACCGGTCAAAGGCGTGCGACGTGAGGCAGACCTGGTGTTCGGTCCCGCCCGTGTCGCTGTCTTCGTCGACGGATGCTTCTGGCACGGCTGTCCGGAACACGCCACGTGGCCCAAGAACAATGCGGAATTCTGGCGCGAGAAGATCGAAACAAACCGTAGGCGGGATGCCGACACCGACGCGCGGCTCCACGAGGCCGGTTGGCTCGCAGTCCGGATCTGGGAACACGAGACCGTGGAGGTTGCCGCAGACCGGGTCATCACGGCGGTCCGGCAACGTCGTTGAACGTCAGGCGTCTTTCACCAGTCCGTCGACCCCGTTGCGAGTGTCCTTCCAGCTTCGTTTGACGCACCGGTCCAGCTTCGCGACGTCAAGTTCCTTGCCCATGGCTGCGGCCAGGACGTGGGCCGCCAGTCGCGGCGGGATCGCATTACCGATCTGTTGGGCGATGCCCCGCCCGGACCAGGGATAATCAGGCGGGAAGGTCTGCAATCTGCCGGCTTCGTGGTCGGTGAAGCGGTCAGGCATGCCCTTCGAACGAGAATGGATCAGACGGTTGCGGGAGACCTTACCGGTGACGGTGAAAGCAGGCTCGGTCGACAACCGTTGGCCACGCGCTTTCGGGTCGCCACCGGTGCCGTAGTTGGACACCACCGTGACCTGCTCCGACCAGCCCAGCGCCTCCCCCATCGTCTTCCACGGACGTAAGCGAGGATCGCCTTCGCCGCGCGCCGCCCCCTTGCGATAGCGCCGGTGCGTGGGCTTGGGGAGCTTTGCCTCGCCGTCACGCCGGGCGATCAAGATCGCCCGGCGACGTGTCTGCGGAACTCCGAATTCCTCAGTGTGGAGGATTCCACAATCGACGCTATACCCGCGTTCTTCCAGCACTCGAGCGTACGCCTGCCATACCGGCAACACAGCGGGAACCTGTTCGAGAACAATCGCCTCGTACGGAACGCCCGCGTCCAGCGCCCACCGCAGGGGCTCCAGCACCAAGCCGGTGCGTTCGTCGTCCAACTGCGCGAGGTCGTCCTCGCTGACACCGTTGCCCTCAGCGACAGCATCAACGAAGGTAAGCACCCGATCCAGCGCACGCCTCCCGGCTCCCTGACCGGCGACAGTGTATGTCTGGCACGGAGGCCCTCCACTCAGAAAACGGGCCTTCGGGTAGTCAGCGGGCTTCGACAGCCGAACATCGCCGTGCTCGGTGTGCAACCTCGCTTGCTCGCGAGTGACGCAGGCATCGTCGTCCCATTCGATGCCGACGACGGACACGCCGAGCCAGTGGGCGGCGACATCGAGGCCGCCCGGACCGGCGAAGAGGTCCACCATCTCGACCTGCGCCTGTATCGGCAAGGCCAACTGTCCGTCGGTCATGGCTCGGAAGTCTATAAGTCCGGTGCGACTCTTCTGACGAGCCATGAATCCGACACGCCGGCGGCTGACCCGCTCGGCGCGTGACACGTTCGTGACCACACGGAGTAACGGATACAGCTGTCCGCGCGACATGATCGATCACGGAGGGGTTGTTTCCGGCAATCCTCACCAGTCCGGGGTTCACTCGTTCGAGGCATCTGACGGTGAGGCGGCCAGCACCTAACGTGGGGGTGAGTCGAGGGTGACCCCGGCTCGTCGATGCACCCGGACACGGAGTTGGAGGATCGGTGACCGACAAGTTCGACCAGCAGTACGCCGCGTTTCTCGACTTGGTGGACACCGGTACGCCGGAAAGCGCCATCAAGAGGATGGAACTCTTCGGCGCCGAGGACGAACTGCTCCAGCGGATCGCCGAGCGGCACGAGCGCGAAACCATCCGGATCAGGGAGCGCGAGGAACCGCGCAGCGTCATCCTCGACAACCGCTACACCTGGTACACCGGCCCCCGGCCACGCGACAGGTACTGGCCGGCACTCGAAGAGCTCTTGCGGAAGTCAGGGTGGTCGGAGTCGAGCCTCGACGACCTCGACAGCGCATCGACCAAGGTCGTCTCCCTGCTGAGTCACCCGCACGTGCCCAAGTTCTCGACGAAGGGCCTGGTCGTCGGCTACGTCCAGTCCGGCAAGACGACCAACTTCACGGCCGTGACGGCGAAGGCGGCCGATCGCGGTTACAAGCTCTTCATCGTGCTCGCCGGCATCCACAACGGCCTTCGTCGGCAGACGCAACTTCGCCTCGTCGACCAGTTGGTCAAGCCGAATCCATCGCGCTGGCTCCAGCTCACCGACCCCGACAAGGACTTCACGCCGCCGGCCAATGCGGCCGCCTACCTGTCCAAGAACAACAAACAGCACGTCCTGTGTGTGATCAAGAAGAATCCTCGCGTCCTCGAGAAGTTCTCGGCGTGGCTCGAGACGGCTTCGGAGTACCTGGCCGACTGCCCCGCGTTGATCATCGACGACGAGGCCGACCAGGCAACGGTCGCCACCGAAACCATCAACCCGTTGATCATCGAGATCCTCGGACGCCTGCCGAAATCGGCCTACGTGGGGTACACGGCGACCCCGTTCGCGAACCTGCTGATCGACCCTTCGGTCAAGAACCTGTATCCCGAGCACTTCATCGTCAACCTCCCCAAGCCGGAGGGTCACTTCGGGACCGAGGTGTTGTTCGGCCGGGACGTGATGGACGGCGAAGACCCCGAAGACGTCTTCGACGGGTACGACATGATCCGACAGGTCCCCGAGTCCGAGGTGGACCTCGTACGCCCGAGCTCACGCGCCGACGCCGACGGCTTTCACCCGGTGCTGACGGACACGCTTCGAACGGCGATCCGGTACTTCTGGCTCAGCACTGCTGCACGTCGGGTACGCAAGGCAGGAAATCCGCACTCGACGATGCTGGTGCACACGAGTGTCAACACCGCCGTCCACAACAGTTTCAAGCACCCCCTCACGAAGCTCCGCAACGAAAGCGAGGCCTTGCTGCGGGCTGGGGACACCGCGCTCCTGGCCGAGCTCCGCGAGCTCTGGGAGAGCGAAACGGCGCGCGTGCCCGCGGACCTGTTCGGCGAGCAAACGGTGACTTTCGACGAGCTGACGCCACTCCTTCCCGGTGTGCTGCACGATTGCCGGATCATCATGGACAACTCCGGCAGCAAGGACCGCCTCGACTACGAGAACGGTCCGGTCGTCGCCATCGCGGTCGGCGGTAACACCTTGTCCCGTGGTCTGACGCTCGAAGGCCTGTCCGTGAGCTTCTTCGTGCGCTCCGTCTCAGCGTACGACACGCTGCTCCAGATGGGGCGATGGTTCGGCTTCCGCAACGGCTACGCCGACCTTCCCCGCATCTGGATGACCGACGAGCTCCGCGACTGGTTCCGCCACATCGCGACGGTCGAGAGCGAGATGCGGCGCGACATCGACGTATATATGGTCGAGGACAAGACCCCGATGACCTTCGCCGTCCGACTGCGCACGCATCCGGCCCTTCGCGTGACGGCGGCCGCCAAGATGACCAACGCCGTCCCCTCGGCGTCGGCCTATGGCGGCCTGCGCATCCAGACGCGCTATTTCCGCACCGACCACGACTGGCTCGCAGACAACCAAGCAGCAGCTTGTCGGCTCGTCGGCAAGGCCGTGCTCGAGGGCAGTCCGGAATCCGGCAGGCAAGACGGCAACGTGCTCATCCGCGGGGTTCCGCACGAGCTGGTCACGGACTTCCTGCGCGAGTACCGATTCCACGAGAAATCCCAGGAGTGTGATTCCAAGCTGTTGACCGGCTACATCGCGAAGCGCATCGCCAGGTCCGGCGCGCTGCGCGGCTGGAACGTCGCCATCATCGGCGGTTCGGCAGGCACGAACTCTCCGAAGGAGTTCACCTTCGCCGACGGTTACACCGTCCGGATGGTCACTCGTTCGGCGCTGCCCGGCGACGACACCGGCACGGTCGACATCAAGACTCTGATGAGCCGCCGAGACGCGGCGATCGATCTCGATATCTCACCGGTGCGGGGAGAGTTGACCGAAGAAAAGATCAAGGCGTTGCGGCTCCAGCAGAGCCCGGACACTGCTCTCCTGGCGCTCTATGCGATTGACAAGGACTCGGGACCCGAGCCCCGTCGCACCCACAGCCGTCGCGCGCTGGACGCTGCCGAAGACGTCATCGGCGTCGGGCTCGTGTTCCCCCCGCCTTCGTCGGACGATTCGACGGTGGAGTGGCAGTACGTGGCCACCAACCTGGCGAAGGTTCCGATCGAGGAAGAGGATCTGAGCGGCCTCGACGCGGTGGACGACTGATGGCTGCACACCTGCGGAAGGTCGTCGACGACCATTGGGGGCGACTCGAAGAGGAACAGGTTTCCAGCCCGCAACGGGTCCGCACGTCCGACCTCCCGGTGGCGACCCCGTTGGGGCCGCTGCTCGCGGCCGTGGATCACGCGGGTAACCGCCACCTCCTCGTGCCGCTCACAGCTCACCAACACGTCCGGCTCGATCGGGGTGGCGCAGCACTGACCGTACGGGAGCGACCACTCGAAAACGATCAGGTTTACGAGCGGTATGCCGATCTAGGCTGCGACCGGAGGGATCTTGACGGTGTGTTCACAGGACTTGTCGTCAACGTGCTCGATGCTGTCGAAGAAACCCCTGATCGGCCACTGAAAGCGCTATACACCGTAGTCAGTCAATGGCGTGCGTTGTTCCAGCATTCTCCGGCACCGTTGAGTCCGGATCGGTTGGCGGGCCTGTTCGGCGAGCTGGTCGTGCTGAACGAACTCCTTGCGCAAGAGAGCACGGCCGTCGACTTCTGGACGGGTCCCGCCGGACACCGTCACGATTTCACCGTCGGCACGCAAGGGGTCGAGGTGAAGACCTCCACCGCGGCGACGGGACGTAAAGTCCGCATCCACGGCGTCGAGCAGCTCCAGCCACCGACGGATGGAACTCTCGACCTGGTGTGGATCCGCGTAGAACGGGTCGCCGAGCAAGGCAGCACGCTCTCCGATCTCGTCGATCGTGCGCGCCGGACCGGCGACGACGACACCGGATTGCTCTTCAAACTCGCCGAAGCCGGTTACCGACCGGCCGATGCAGACCTATACCAGGACGTGCGCTTCGCAGTTCGCGAGCAATGGTGGTACGAGGTGGATGACGACTTCCCCCGTATCGCTCCTTCATCGGTTCCCTTCGGGATATCCGACCTCGACTACACCGTCGACCTGGACCAGCAGCAGCCAGAAGTCACCGACGCCCGTGAAGTCCGTGATCGGATCGCCCGGATCACCCAGGAGAGCAAGTGACAACAGCGGCCTGGCACTCACAGACGTTCCCGCCCGAGGGGGCGAGTGCGGCCGAGGGGATCCGCAACCAACTCGGCAGGCCTGAGTTGGATCTGCTGACGATCCTCGTTCGCGAGTCCGCGCAGAACAGCTGGGATGCACGTACCGGCGAGACGGCCGTCGACTACCATCTCGATCTGAGAGTCGTCAGCCCGGCGCACGCACCGGTGTGGCGGGAGTTGCTCACCCGCAACGTACCCGCTCACGAGCAGCTGCCGCTGCGGCAGTCGATCTCGAGCCCGGTCATCCGCATCCTGACGGTTTCGGACCGCGGGACAACCGGCCTCGGTGGCCCCACACGCGCAGACAACGCGGTGGTCGAGAACCACGACTTCGTGTCCTTCATCAGGAACATCGGCGAACCGAGGGACACCGAACTCGGCGGAGGCACCTACGGCTTCGGCAAAGGGATCTTCTACCTCTTGAGCAGGCCAGGGACCGTGCTGGTGCACACGCGGTGTCGAGTCGCCGATGGGTTCGAGACGCGGCTGATGGGCTGCGCCCTCTGGAAGAGCTACGCCGAAGGCGAAGGGCTCTCCGGTCGCAGGTACACCGGACGGCATTGGTGGGGCGCCCATTCCCCGGACGGCGTGGTCGAACCGCTGATCGGCGCCGAGGCCGATGCCACCGCGGAGCGACTGGGTCTGCGCACCTATGGTTCGGAGGAGACCGGTACCACGGTCGTGGTCGTCGACCCCGATCTCGGCGAACGGGAGATCCAGGACGCCGGGAGCTACTTGGCGGAGACGATAGCCTGGAACCTCTGGCCGAAGATGCTGGCCGAGGCCGACGACGGCACTCCTCCGATGCGGTTTTCCGTGCAGTGCGACGGCATCACGGTTCCTGTCCCGGATCCACGCGAGACCATTCCGCTGGACATGTTCGTCACCGCGTACGAAGCGATGCGGTCGGAGGAAACCGGCAAAGAGCTCTGGTACCAGGGGCACCCCCGGACGAAACTCGGGATGCTCGGACTCGAGAAGCGCTTCGTTCCGCCGTTCACCGAGACTCCCGCAGCCGAGACGGCAGGTATCGCAAGCACCGTTCACCATGTCTGTCTCATGCGGACAGCGGAACTCGTGGTCACCTACCACGCCGGACCGATGCCGGCGGCCGAGTACGTATCCTACGCCGGCGTCTTCCGCGCAGACGTCGAACTCGACAGCACGTTCGCGTCCTCCGAACCACCCACTCACGACGCTTGGAACTGGCAATCGCTCGAAGGTCAGGACAAACGATTCGTCAAGATGGCGTTCACCCGGATCAAGGAATCGATCGAGGGCTTGATCGAGATCGACGGCCGAATCCGGACTAGCTCATCAGAGATCTCGCTGGGCGCCGCGAGCCGCTCGTTCTCCGATCTCGTGGCGGGTGCCTCGGGTTTCGGCGGAGCGTCCGACTACCGACGAGCATTCAAACCGGTGAAGCCGACAACACCGGCCGGAACTGTCCACCTGTCCGGGGACCTCTACGACGCCGGAAGCGGCACAGCTTCCCCGCTACAGGATGAGACCGGCCCTGCAGCCGACAGGCCGGGCAGAGGCCGGCCCCGGGTGGAGTATCTCGATGCGCCGTACTACGAGATCCGCGCGGGACAAGTCCTGCTGATCCAGGCGTTCCGCGTCTCCGCACTCGGCATGCACCGCTGCACCGCCGACCTCGGCGTCGCTTTGGCCGGAACCAGCAGCAGGGAAACTGACCCACCGCGAGGAGCCGACGAACCGCGCTTCTTCGGCTGGGAAGGTCCCGACGGTGCTCTCCACACTGATCCGGCGCAGATCCTCGAAGGCGGCGAAGACGTCTGGCGCCTCCTTGTCCGGCCGGCACCCGACACGACGACCGAGATCGCGGTGCACGCCCAGCGCAAGGAGATACAGCGATGAGCATGCAAGCACCGCCCTATCGCACGGCCCCCGCGGGGTCTGTCGTGGCCGGACCGTGGCAGTGGCTGATCGACGATGTCCCCACTGAACTGCCGGACGCCCTGAGCGACTGGGACTACCGCATGGATTTGTCCTTGCGGCAAACGGTGACCGTCGATGTCGGTCTGGTCCGACAGGCCACCGGGCTTTCCCCGACCGCGAAGTTGACACTCGCGATGATCTGGACCGCGTCCGGCTCGGGGCTGAAGGCGGCGGGCGACCGCATTCCCCTGCCGGCGTCGGGCATCGCGAACGTCGACCTGACCGCGGTGTTGCCCGGCAATCAACTCGGTGGCGTCCTCGGCCTGGAAACCACCTTGGTGCTCGCCGAATTCGCCGACGACGGCGGATTGGCTTCGCCCCGCCGAGCCGGGTCGATCCTGTGGACCAGCAAATACGAGACCCGACTCCAGGGCGATGCGCCGCTCTTCCCTATTGCCGTCGTCGACTTCGCCAAGACCCAATATCCCGAGGACGCCGGCTGGCACGTGGAGATCGGTGGCGACCTCGAAACGGCCACCATGGGTGCGTTGCTCCTGCTGGTGAACGAACGCAAACGAGTACTGGTCGACGCCATGCGCAACGCGGCCAAACCGCGCCCCGTCGACCGCGTGGTGTTGTCCAGCGTGCACGCGGACGTCGCTCGCACCTTGGTGGAGCACGCGCTGAACGACCAGGATTTCAGTCTCGAAGTCGACTTCGGCGAAGAGACCATCGGCAGCACACTCCAAGCGCTCGTCGGTCGTTTTTTCCCGGGCCAGAGCTTGACCCATCTGCGCAGGCAGCAAGCGCAGTCGCCGACCTCGTTCGCGACCGACCTCCAGCACGCTGTTCGGATTTTCGAGGAGTCCTGATGAGCCTCCTGTACCCGCGTCTGCTGCCTCGGCAGGCCCACAAGCTGTACGAGGAGTACAAGTCACTGACCATCGAGGAACTCGAACTGCGCACTGCGCTGCGCAACGACTCCGCCGTTTACGCGGCCACGGGTGGTGATCGGGTCGCCGAGAAGGATCTTGACAGGCTGCGTCAGGCGATTGTCGCCGTGGCTCGCGACGCCGGCTTCCCGAACCGATCGACGCCCGCCACAAAGAACGACTTCGACCGCAGGGTCGCCGAGTTGCTCCACCGCACGGCGGGGCTGGCTCCCGCCGAAGCAGCTTCTCGCGACATCTGGGTGTTCCTCGCTCTCGTCGTGCTGCCGGACGTCTCATTCTGGCGATTCGAGAAGCGAACCGACGAGCGCTTCCTCGCCAAGGACCTGACAAGGCACGTGTTCGGCCGCCTCTGGTGGCGAGCCCACCTCGTCCACGACACCGACAGTTCCGCTCCCTACGCCGCATTGAACATCCTAGGCGAAGGTGCCTTCGACCAGATTTACGCACGTCGACGTGCGCTGGGCGGCAGTCCCCAGCTGGTCCGCTCGATCCTGCACGTGTGGCACGAAATCGACACCGGCGGACTGAACGAGACCGAGTTGCTGAAAGACTTCCTGAAGCGCTTGTTGCGACTAGGCGCCTTCATGTCTTTCGAGACACTCCACGACGATCAGCTCAACGCCGAGGTGCGCCGAGCAGCACAGGACTCTTTGGATGCGTTCCAAGCGGAACGCCGCCCTCGGCACGCGCTCGAGCACGCCCGCGGGTGAAGCCGACAGCTAGTCCACGGATGGCTTGGGGATGTCGAAGTAGCTCGAGAAACGCACCGCCGGGGCGTACTCGCCCTTCACCTTCACCCGGCCCGTCACGAACATCGCCGCTACCGCCGCGTTGCCCGTGGCCATGCGGATGAAGTCCTCCACCGACAACGTGATCGTTGTGTCCGGCGTCCGGGACAGGTCCGTCGACGAGACGCACACCCCGTCCTCGATCACCGTCTGGAAGCGGTCGTAGCCGTCCTCGCCTGAGCCGTCCGAAAAGCGCCACGAAACCACGAAATCCACGTGACGGGCACGGGTCGGCGAGAAATGCTCGGACATTCGCCGGAATATCTCGTCCAGAAATACTGCGCGCAGCTCTGAATGAGAAGCGATCGCCTTCAGCTGGTCGCGGGATGACTGGCGGACCACGTCCACCAGTACGTCCGTCGACAACGAGCTGAGCTCGATGCCTGCTCCCGCTTCTCCCAGCATGTGCAGGGTTTCGAGGACCTGGGTGAACTGCGCGGGCGTCAGGCGCCCGATGACCAGCTTCTCCGCGAACGCGTTCACCACGTGGCCGCCGCGGTGACGGTGGGCGCGGGGGAGACGCCATTTCGCGTTTCGGGGCACGGGCGAACTATACGGGGTGCGGCAGGTCGAAGAAACCGATCAAGCCCGCCGCGAAGGCCAGGTCGCCTTTGACTTTGATTCTTCCCGTGACGAACAACACCGCCGGCGTTGCCTGGTGGGTGATCAACCTGAAGAAGTCGACCGGGGCGATCGTGATCGTGACGCGGGGGCGTCCGTTCGGGGAGCGGCTCACCGTGCACGCACCGTGGGAGATCGCCGTCTCGTAGCGGTCGAAGCCGCCTTCGCCTGAGCCGCCCGAGAGGCGCCAGTGGACCACCGCGTGCAGGTCGCGGGCCCTTTCTGGCCTGATGTGCGCGCCCATGCGGGCGAAGATCTCGTCCAGCACCCGCTCTCGCAGCAACCGGTCGGCGACGACGCTCTCCAACTGGGCTCGCGACGCCGAGGCCACCAGGGATGCGAACCGGGCCGGGTCCACCTTGCTCAGGTCGAACGCCGGGGCACGGGAGGCCAACCGGAGGAGCGCGTTCAGCAGCCTGCGGAAGTCGTCCTTGCGGAGGTCACGCGGGTTCAGCGCGTCGGCCAGCATGTTGACGTCGAGGGCGTGCGCCTCGGGGCTCAGCGGGTCCAGCCGCTCCAGTGCGTCGAGCAGCGCCGCGCCACGGAGGTCCGCGATCCGATCGGCGCTGGTCATCCCCGCGTTGTCGGCCATGGTCACCCCTCTCAAGTTACCCACGTGTAAGGCTACCCGTCAGTAGGTAGGCGGGCAAGCGTGCCGAAATCACTCTCCCGGGTCCACTGCCGGTACCGTCTCCGGGCAGCAACGAGGAGGTCCAGCGTGTCAGAGGAAGATCAGCGTCCGCCCGAACGGGCCAGGCGGCTGCCGCGCGCGGTGCGTGAGCGGCAGATCCTGGACGCGGCCGTCCAGGTCTTCTCGCGCCACGGCTACCACGCCGCGTCGATGGACGAGATCTCCGACGTCGCCGGGGTCTCGAAGCCGATGATCTACACCTACCTCGGCTCGAAGGAGGACCTCTTCGGCGCGTGCATCCGCCGGGAGGCGACGCGCCTGCTCGAGGCCATCCAGGCCGGCGTGCAGCCCGACCTGCCGCCGGACATGCAGCTCTGGCACGGCCTTCGATCGTTCTACCGCTTCGTCGCCGAGTACCGCGAGTCGTGGACGGTCCTGCACCGGCAAGCCCTGACCGTCGGTGGCGCCTTCGCCGCGGAGATCACCGACATGCGGGCGCGCGCGATCCAGCTGGTCGCCGTGCTCGTCGTCTCCGCCGGCACCCGCAAGGGCGTCGGCGAGCAGGCCGAGTTCTCCGGCGAAGGCCTGTCCGCGGCACTGGTCGGGGCGGCCGAGTCGCTGGCCGACTGGGCCCTCGACCACCCCGACATCTCCGACGGCGTCCTGGCGTCCTGGCTGATGAACCTCGTCTGGCTCGGCTTCAACGACCTCATCGAAGGCTCGGTCTGGAAGCCGTCAGAGTGAGCTGATCGTCCCCTCGAGGTGCGGCTTCGCCTTGCTCCACAGCTCGAACGCCCAGCCGTCGCCCACCGACCACGACGTGAAGCCCGCCTTGGCCGGCAGCAGCACCGGCTGCTTGAAGCGGACGTCCACCGTGAACGCCTCCGGCAGCCGCCCCTCGAACGCCGCCAGCGCGTGGGCCTTCGTCCACATCCCGTGCGCGATTGCGCGGGGGAAGCCGAACAGGCGCGCCGTCAGCGGGTGCAGGTGGATCGGGTTGCGATCGCCCGAGACCTCCGCGTAGCGCCGGCCGATGTCGGCCGGGACGCGCCAGATCGCGTCCGGCGTCGGCGGGGCCAGCTGCTCCCGGCGGGAAGAGCCGGAGCCTGCGCCGCGACGCAGGTACGTGCTGACGTCGACCCAAACGAGGTGATCACCGGCCCAAGCTTCGCTGACGACGTCGAACTGACGGCCCTTCTCGTGCGGACGCAGGTTCTCCGCCCGCACACGCACGGTCAGCGGCTCGGACAGCCGCAACGCGCGGTGCTGGGTGATCCGGTTCGCCACGTGCACCATGCCGAGCAGCGGGAACGGGAAGCCCGGCTCGGTCATCAGCGCCATCTGCAGCGGGAACGCCAGCATGTGCGGGTACGTCGCGGGCAGCTCGTCGCTCAGCCGGAAACCGCAGACCGTGTTGTACGCCGCGAGGTGCGCCGGGTCGACGACGACGCCGGTGCGCACCAGCTCCGTGTCCGGCAGCGAATCCCCGGACGGCTTGTGCAGGACGCCGCCGAGCAGCGCCTTCGGGTACAGCGTGGCCAGGCTCGGCGTGCTGTCGAGTTCGCGGATCGCCACGTCACGCCCCCAGCAGGGCCTGGCCGCAGACGCGGACCACGTTGCCGTTCACTGCGGACGACGCCGGGTTCGCGTACCAGGCGATCGTCTCGGCGACGTCGACCGGCAGCCCGCCCTGGCCGAGGCTGGACAGCCGCCGCCCGGCTTCGCGGATGAACAGCGGGACCGCCGCCGTCATCTTGGTCTCGATGAACCCGGGCGCGACGGCGTTGATCGTGCCGCCGTACTCCGCGAGCTGCGGGGCGCCGACGTTCACCATGCCGATGACACCCGCCTTCGACGTCGCGTAGTTCGTCTGGCCGACGTTGCCGGCGATGCCCGCGATCGACGAGACGCCGATGATGCGGCCGTTCTCGTTCAGCACGCGGTCGGCGAGCAGCTTGTCGTTCACGGCGAGCTGTGACGCGAGGTTCACGGCGATCACCGAGTCCCAGGCGCTCTCGCTCATGTTGCCCAGCGTCTTGTCGCGGGTGATCCCGGCGTTGTGCACGACGATGTCGACGCCGTCGTGGCGCTCCTTCAGGTACTCCGCGAGCTTCGCGGGCGCGCTCGGCGACGTGATGTCGAGCTGCAGCGACGACCCGTCGACCTTGTTGGCGACCTTCGACAGGTCGCCGCCCTGCGCGGGGATGTCGAGCGCGACGACGTGCGCGCCGTCGCGGGCCAGCACCTCGGCGATCGCCGCGCCGATGCCGCGGGACGCGCCGGTGACCAGCGCGACCTTGCCGTCGAGGGGCTTCTCCCAGCTGGCCGGGGCGGTGGCCGTCTTGCCCTCGGTGCCGATCCGGATCACCTGCGCGTCGACGAACGCCGACTTCGCCGAGAGCAGGAAGCGCAACGTCGACTCCGTCGCCTCTTCGGCGCCGTCGGCGACGTACACGAGCTGGGCGGTCGCGCCGCGCTTCAGCTCCTTGCCCACCGAGCGGATGAAACCTTCGAGCGCACGCTGGGCGATCCGCTCACGGCCCTCGACCTGCTCCGGCGGCGTGCCCAGCACGACGACCCGGCCGGACGGGCCGACGCTGCGGATCACCGGGTGGAAGAAGTCGTAGACCTCGCGCAGGCGGGCGGGGTCGGTGACGCCGGTGGCGTCGAAAACCAGCGCAGCGTGCCGGTCGGCCGGGGTGGAGATCACCTCGATGCCCGCGTCGGCGAGCTGGTCCCGGAGGGTTTTCTCCAGCCGTCCGCCGGGCGCGGCGCCGAGGAGTGCGGGACCCTCGAGGGCGGGTTGCCCGGGCCGGTACCGGCGCAGCGTGGCGGGGTTGGGCAAGCCGAGCTTCGGCACCACGAACTTCCCCAGCGGGGTTTTCGTGAACTGCTGGTACCTGTCAGCCATCGGTTGCCTCCCGTGCCGTTCGCGTCACTTCGCAGTCTAACCTACTCCTGAGTAGGTTAAAGTGTGCAAGAGCCGACGAGAGAGGTGGAAGTCATGCCGCCGAAGAAGACACCTGCCGTTCGCAAGGTCGCGATCATCGGGGGCAACCGGATCCCCTTCGCGCGGTCCAACGGCCCGTACGCGAAGGCGTCGAACCAGGACATGTTCACCGCCGCGCTCGACGGCCTGGTCAGCCGCTTCTCGCTGCAGGGCGAGGTGATCGGCGAGGTCGCGGCCGGCGCCGTGCTCAAGCACTCGAAGGACTTCAACCTGGCCCGCGAGAGCGTGCTGGGCAGCAAGCTCTCGCCCGCGACACCCGCGTCCGACGTCCAGATGGCTTGCGGCACCGGGCTGCAGGCCATCATCAACGTCGCGAACAAGATCGCGCTCGGCCAGATCGACTCGGCCATCGCCGGCGGCGTCGACACCACGAGTGACGCCCCGCTGGCCGTGAACGAGGACCTGCGCCAGATCCTGATCGGGCTCAACGCCGCGAAGACGCTCGGCGACCGGCTCAAGCTCGTCGCGAAGATCCGGCCCGGCCACATCGTGCCGGCGATCCCGCGCAACGCCGAACCGCGCACGGGCCTCTCGATGGGCGAGCACGCCGCGCTCACCGCGAAGGCCTGGGAGATCACCCGCGAGGCCCAGGACGAGCTGGCCGCGAGCAGCCACCAGAAGCTCGCCGCCGCCTACGAGCGCGGGTTCTTCGACGACCTCGTGACGCCGTTCCTCAAGCTCGCCCGCGACCAGAACCTGCGCCCGGACTCGACCGCGGAGAAGCTCGCCAAGCTCAAGCCGGCGTTCGGCGGCCCGGACGGCACGATGACCGCGGGCAACTCGACGCCGCTGACCGACGGCGCGTCGACGGTCCTGCTCGCCACCGACGAGTGGGCGAAGGCGCACAAGCTGCCGGTGCTGGCGTACCTGACGTTCTCGCAGACCGCGGCGGTCGACTACGTCCACGGCGACGAGGGCCTGCTGATGGCGCCCGCCTACGCCGTGCCGCGGATGCTCGCGCGCGCCGGGCTGTCCCTGCAGGACTTCGACTTCTACGAGATCCACGAGGCGTTCGCGTCGCAGGTGCTGGCCACGCTCAAGGCGTGGGAGGACCCGGCGTTCGCCAAGGAGAAGCTGGACCTTGAAGAGCCGCTCGGCGCGATCGACCGGGCGAAGCTCAACGTCAACGGCTCGTCGCTGGCGGCCGGGCACCCGTTCGCCGCGACCGGCGGCCGGATCGTCGCGACGCTGGCGAAGCTGCTGCACGAGAAGGGTTCGGGCCGCGGCCTGATCTCGATCTGCGCGGCCGGCGGCCAGGGCGTCACCGCGATCCTGGAGAAGTAGCGCGCAAAGCCGTGAAGGCCTCCTTACCGGCTCTTATGGCCGGGAAGGAGGCCTTCACGGCTTTTGGCCTCAGTTGGGGAGCGCCTTCTGGGCGCGCTTCGCGAGCTTGTTCGCGCGCTTCTCGGCCTTGCGGCTCAGCTTGCCGGCCGCGGCGCTGACGTCCTTCGCGGCGTGACGCGCACGCCAAGCCGCCGACGGCTTCCCGTGCGTGTCGCCGACCGCGAGCAGCAGGCCGCCGGCCAGGCTCGCGTTCTTGAAGAACTGGACCTGCTGCTGCTGGCGCTCGCCGGGGTCCTTGATGGTCCAGAAGTTGTGCGTCGCCAGCGTGGTCGGCACCAGGCTGCCGAGGAGCAGCCCCGCCGCGAGCCGCGGCGCCTTGCCGGACGCGAGCGCGAGACCGGCGCCGATCTTCACGGCGGCGTCGATCCGGACGAGCGTCACCGGATCACGCGGAACCTGCTCGGGGACGACGTCGCCGAGCTTGTCGAACGCGTTGTTGAGGAACGGTTCCGCCGCCTTGGCGTGGCCCTCGGCCTGCCTCAGCGCATTGATCCCGCCCGTCACGAAGATCGTGGCGAGCAGGGGACGTGCCACTCGACGGAGTATCACGGTCATAGCCTTCCTCGTACGGGCCGCTGCCTGGTCGAACCTACTCCGTGGATGCCCGCTCGGCCCGTGCTCGAATCCTCATCGCTCTTTCTGGCTCTTTATAGTCATGAGTCTAGAGATGACTATAAAGATCGAGCGTTGACCTTGACGCTGCGTCAACTTCTATCGTCGAAGTCATGGAGTGGTCGATCCAGGACATCGCCCGCTCGGCGGGGACCACGAGCCGGACGCTGCGCCACTACGGCGCGGTCGGCCTGCTCGAGCCCAGCCGGATCGGCAGCAACGGCTACCGCTACTACGACGAGCAGGCACTCGTCCGGCTGCAGCGGATCCTCTTGCTGCGCGAGCTCGGTCTCGGGCTGCCGGCCATCGCCGAGGTGCTCGAGGGGCAACGCGACAGCGCCGCGGCCCTCGAAACCCACCTGGAGCTGCTCGAAGACGAGCAGCGGCGGATCGGACGGCAGATCGAATCGGTCCGCACGACGCTCCGGAAACTGAAGGGAGGTGAACGACTGATGGCACAAGAAGTCTTCGACGGCTTCGACCACACGAAGTACGAGAAGGAGGTGACTTCGCGCTGGGGCGCCGAGGCCTATCGCCGCGGCAACGAGTGGTGGAACTCGATGTCGGCGGAGGAGAAGAAGGCCCACCAGCAGGAGCAGCGTGACATCGCGGCGGCGTTCGGCGCGGCGTCCGGGCTCGCCCCTGACTCCGACGAGGTGCAGGCGATCACGCGGCGGCTGCACGAGTGGCTGCTCGGCCCGGTCGCGACGGTGTCGAAGAGCTACTTCGCGGGCCTGGGCCAGTTGTACGTCGACGACCCGCGCTACGGGTTCGAGGGCGAGACGGCGGAATTCGTCCGGGACGCGATGAAGATCTACGCGGAACGGAACCTGACCGACCAGTGACGCGTCGTAAGAGCGCACTGGGGGTAGGGACGAGCAGGGCTGCAGACCTGTTCGTCTCTATGTACGGCCATCCGGTCGAACCTCGGCGACACGCGCTAGGCGTCTATGGCGGAATATCGGGCTCGCGCTAGATACGCCGATAGCTTGGCAGAGTGGACCCCATCCGCAACCCCTTCGCGCCGGGCGCCGGGCAGCGGCCGCCCGAGCTGGCCGGGCGCGAGCGTGAGCTGCATGCCTTCGAGGTCGTGCTCGAGCGGGTTGCCCGGGGGAGACCCGAACGCAGTCTCGTCCTCACCGGGCTCCGGGGTGTCGGCAAGACCGTGCTGCTCGGGGAGCTGCGGGCGATGGCCGTGCGGCACAAGTGGGGTGCCGGGAAGATCGAGGCGCGGCCGGATGCCGAGCTGCGGCGGCCGCTGTCGGCCGCGCTGCACCGGGCCATCCGGGACCTTGCCGTGCGGCATCGGGCGCCGGATCGGGTCGAAGAGGTGCTCGGTGTCCTGAAGGCGTTCGCGCTGCGGGCCAACAAGCCCGATGCCAAGCTGCGCGACCGGTGGCAGCCGGGCATCGACGTGCCCGCCGCGCAGGGGCGGGCCGACTCCGGGGACATCGAGATCGACCTCGTCGAGCTGTTCACCGACGTCGCCGAGCTGGCCGCGGACGTCGGCACCGGCGTCGCGCTGCTCATCGACGAAATGCAGGACCTGCAGCCGGACGACGTCTCGGCGTTGTGCGCGGCCTGCCACGAGCTGTCGCAGTCCGGGGCGCCGCTCGTGGTCGTCGGCGCCGGGCTGCCGCACCTGCCCGCCGTGCTGTCGGCGTCCAAGTCATACTCCGAGCGGCTCTTCCGGTACTCGCGCATCGACCGGCTCAGCCGCGAGGACGCCGACTTCGCCGTGATGGCGCCGATCGAACGCGAGGACGCCGGCATCGAGCCGGAAGCCCTCGACGCGCTCTTCGACGCCTCCGGCGGCTACCCCTACTTCATCCAGGCCTACGGCAAGGCGGCCTGGGACGCGGCGCCGTCCGACCCGATCACGGTCAAGGACGTCCAGGTCGCCGCGCCCGAAGCGGAGTCGGAGCTGGCCGTCGGCTTCTTCGGCTCACGCTACGAGCGCGCGACGCCGGCCGAGCGCGAGTACCTGCAGGCGATGGCCGAGCTGACGCAGGGCCGCGACGAGCCCGCCGGCACCGCCGACGTCGCCGTGTTCCTCGGGCGCAAGCCGTCGTCCCTGTCACCCGCGCGCGACAGCCTGATGAAGAAGGGCCTCGTCTACTCCGCCGAGCGGGGGCAGATCGCCTTCACCGTCCCGCACTTCGGCCACTACCTGCTCGGCCGCGACTGACCTGCGCTTTCCGGCTCTCTCGCGGCCTATCCGCGTCGATACTTCTCTCTAGCTCTGATGCTAGAGAGAGTTAGACAGCAGTAGCAGGTTGCTCCGCGGTGACGGCCGCCACCCTGAATCTCTCCGGTTCGCACCCAGATCTGCCGATGATTCATCGGCAAGTGCGCCACATCACCGGATATTCGTTGGAGTCTTTGTGAAAAAAGGTGCATACTAGAAGCACAAGCCACCGAGACCCTCCGAAGGGGATGCAGAAACCGATGAACAACATCGCCGCCAAGCTCCGTGCCCGTCGCGCCGAGGCTCGCACTCGCCGGGCGCTGAACCGGGCGATCGACACCGCCGCCACCGCGACGGTCCGTCAGGAACTCATCGCGATCGCGCAGGCTCGTTCCGGCTACATGCGCTGATCTCTCACCCCGTGGTGGTCGCCCATTCGAGTGACCTAGACCACATAGTGCTCACGATGTAACGCCACGCGAAGTGGCGTCGATACCCCGTACGACCCCGTGATGCTGGCGGACCCCCGACCTGGCAGCATCGCGGGGTTTCCCATGTGCGCGGCAATGTCCGGGGCAGGAAATTTCGCTTGCCTCCGCCGGGTCGCACAGTATTCTTTGACTTCGTCAACGAGTTTGTTGAGGTGGTCAATGAACGACGCTCGGCTGGCCGACCGCGTCTCCGCGGTCCGCGCCTTCAACCGGCTCTACACCGGAGTGATCGGCGTACTCGACGAAGGACCGGCGGACGCGGAGTACTCGCTCCCCGAAGCCCGCGTGCTCTTCGAACTCGCCCACCAGGCCCCCCTGCCGGTGACCGACCTGCGCAAGCGCCTCGACCTCGACGCGGGTTACGCCAGCAGGCTGCTCGCGCGTCTCGAGGCACGTGGGCTGATCGTGCGCGAACGGTCCGAGGAGGACGCCCGCCGTCAGCTCTTGCGCCCGACAGCGGCGGGCCGGGACGCGTTCGCCGTGCTCAACCGCCGGTCCACCGAGCAGATCGCCGGGCTGCTCCGCCGCTTCGCCGACGAAGACCAGCAGCGCCTGCTGACCGCGATGCGCACGATCGGCGACCTGGTCGGCGACCGCCGTCGCGACCCCGCCCTCGTCCTCCGCCCGCCACGTCCGGGTGACCTCGGCTGGGTGGTGGAACGTCACGGCGCGTTGTACGCCCGCGAGTACGGCTTCGACGCGCGGTTCGAAGCCCTCGTCGCCCGGGCCGTGGCCGGCTTCGCCGAGAGCCACGACGATCCGCGGCAGGCGTTCTGGATCGCCGAGCTCGACGGCGAACGCGTCGGCAGCATCGGCTGCGGCCGGGGTTCCGGCGAAGACACGGCCCAGCTGCGGCTGCTCCTGCTCGAGCCGTCGGCCCGCGGCCACGGCGTGGGCAAGCGGCTGGTCGCCGAGTGCGTCGAGTTCGCCAGGGCGCACGGCTACCGGGCGATGGAGCTGTGGACGATGTCGGTGCTCACCGCCGCGCACGCGATCTACCGCGCCACCGGGTTCGAGCTGGTCGCGGAAGAGCCGGACGACGGCTTCGGGCCGGCGCTGACCCGCCAGTTCTGGCGCCTGGAGTTCTGACGCGGTTGGCTGGCACCGTGACGGACTACGTCGACGGGTACTGCGAACGGGTCGCGCCCGGGCTCTGGGGAGAGCCGTTCAACAGTGTCAGCAACCTCGCCTTCCTCGTCGCCGCCGTGCTGGTCTGGCGGCTCGCCGAGGGCGATCGGACCGGGCGGCTGCTCGCCGCGTCGATCGGTCTGGTCTTCGCGGCCGGCGCGGCTTTCCACCTGCTCGCGACGCGCTGGGCGGCCGTCGGGGACTCGGCGGCCATGCTGGTGTTCGCACTGGTCTACGCCGTGCTGTTCCCGCGCGTGTTCTTCGGTTGGCGATACTCGTGGCTCGCCGCGCCGGCGTTCCTCGCGCTGACCGTCGGCACCGCGCTGCTGGGTGGCGGGCTCTACCTCTCCACACTGATCGGACTCGGAGCCTTCGCCGCGATACTCGGCTTCGCCCGCGACGCGTACTGGACGCACTACGCCGTCGCGGGCGCGGTGTTCGCGCTTTCGCTTTCCCTGCGCGCGCTCGACCGGGACGTCTGCGACTACGTCCCGGTCGGCACGCACTTCCTCTGGCACCTGCTCAGCGGCCTGGTGCTCTACCTCGTCTCGCGGACGATCGTCCTGGCGAACCGTCCTTAGTGGACACCGACGGGACGCAGGTCCTTGTCGTGCTCGTCGGCGTGGTAATCCTCGGGATTGGTGTCGTCGGTGCCGTTGAACACCTTCATCCGCCGCGCGATCACCGTGCCGATCACCACCACCACCAGGTTGCCGATCAATGCCACGAACCCGACGTAGATCTGCACCTGCGAGCCGGCGAACGGGTGCCAGCCGAGGAGCGACAGGTTGCCCAGCGGCAACGCCGAGCCACCGAAGTGGAGCTTTCCGTTGGCGGCGTTGGGGATGCCGTACAGCATGAGCAGGCCCCAGGCGATGCCGACGACCCAGCCGGCGATCAGGCCGACGCGGTGGAACCAACGCGTGTACAGCGCGAGCGCCACCGCCGGCAGCGTCTGCAGGATCAGGACCCCGCCGATGAGCTGCAGGTCGATGGAGAACTGCGGGTCGAGCAAGAGGATCACCACGACCGCGCCGAGCTTCACGACCAGCGAAGCCAGCTTCGCCTGCTTCGCCTCTTCCTTGGGCGTCGCGTTCTTGCGGATGTACTCCTTGTAGATGTTCCGCGTCCACAGGTTGGCCGCGGCGATCGACATGATCGCGGCCGGCACCAGCGCGCCGATGCCGATCGCGGCGAACGCGATGCCGGCGAACCACGACGAGAACTGGCTGTCGAACAGCAACGGGACGATCGTGTTGCTGTCCGGCTTGCCGGTGGCCGCGTTGGTCAGCGGCTTGACGCCCGCCGTGATCGCGACGTAGCCGAGCAGGGCCAGCAGGCCCAGCACCAGCGAGTACGCCGGGAGCGCGACCATGTTCCGCTTGATGACGTTGCGGCCGCGCGAAGCCAGCACGCTGGTCAGCGAGTGCGGGTAGAGGAACAGCGCGAGTGCCGAACCCAGCGCCCACGTCGCGTACTGCAGCTGGTTGTTGGCGTTGAGCAGGATGCCGTCGGCCTTCGTCGGCGTGGCGTCGTACTTCTTGGCCGCCATGTCGAAGATGTGCGACCAGCCGCCCAGCTTCGCGGGCAGGTAGACGATCGCCACCAGGATCACGACGTAGATCAGGATGTCCTTCACGAACGCGATCAGCGCGGGCGCCCGCAGGCCGGACTGGTAGGTGTAGAACGCCAGGATGACGAAGGCGATCAGCAGGGGCAGGTGCCCCACGATGTCGCCGCCGTTGATGCCCATCGTCCGCAGCACGGCTTCGAGGCCGACCAGCTGCAGCGCGATGTACGGCATCGTCGCGACGATGCCGGTGATCGCGATCAGCAGGGCGAGGGTCGGGGAGCCGAAGCGGCCGCGCACGAAGTCGGCCGGGGTGACGTAGCCGCGCACCCGCGAGACCGACCACATCCGCAGCGCCGGGAGCAGCACGATCGGGTAGACGACGATCGTGTACGGCAATGCGTAGAAGCCGAGCGCGCCGGCGCTGAACACCAGCGCGGGCACCGCGACGAACGTGTACGCCGTGTAGAGGTCACCGCCGAGCAGGAACCACGTGATCCACGAGCCGAACTTGCGGCCGCCGAGACCCCACTCGTCCAGGTGGTCCAGCGTGCTGCCCCGCTGCCAGCGCGACGCCATGAACCCGAGGACGGTGACCAGCGCGAACAGGATCGTGAAGATGACCAGCTGCGGCCACTCCAGGTTGCTCATCGGGCGTCCCCCTCGTCCAGGTCGTCGACGCTCAGCTTGTCCGCCGCGTCAGCGGTCGGCTTGTCCCGCGTCATCACGTAGACGATCCAGGTGCTCAGCACGCCGACGACCACGAAGGCGAGCTGGAACCAGTAGAAGAACGGCATCCCGAACAGCCGTGGACCGTCCACGTTGAACAACGGCGTGACCAGGATCAGCAGGGGGACGATCAGGAGCAGGTTCCAGGGACTGAACTGGAACCCGCGCACCTTCCCGTCGTGCTTCGCAGTCGACATCGACCTCACCTAACACTCCCGTAACCGACTGCCTGACCTTAGAACCTGGGTGACAGCCAGTCACGTCTGTCCGATATCGATTTGATCGCCGGCGCCGATGCCGACCAACGTCGGTTGCCGCGTTCCGGCGAGCCCGATATCAATAGGCCGACTCCGCACGCAAAACCCAAAAGGGGCAACCGTATGACTCGACTCCGCTACGCGGTGGTGATCCCGGCGGTTGCCGGCACCCTGCTGGCCGGGTTCACTCCGGCGTTCGCCGGTCAGGAGGTCGCGGCGGGTAATCAGCCGCAGAGCTCCGTCCCGGCGCAGTACGCGAACCAGAAGCTCGACTGGCACAAGTGCGCTGTCCCCTCCGAGCTGCCGACGGCCCCGCCCGCGGGCGCCGAGGACATGGAGTGCGCGACCTTCAAGACACCGCGCAACTGGTACCAGCCGAACGCCCAGATCGACCTGACCATCGCGGTCAGCCGCCTCAAGGCGACCAAGGGCGCGACGGCCAGCGTCGTCACCAACCCCGGCGGCCCGGGCGCGCCCGGCCGCAACTTCCCGGCCCGCCTGCGCAACCAGCCCAAGCTGCGCGAGCACCAGGAGATCGTCGGGTTCGACCCGCGCGGCACCGGCAAGAGCACCAACATCACCTGCGGCGGCGCCATCGGCACCGGCTCGGACCTCGACCCGCGCGACCGCAGCCGCGAGAACCTCAACCTGATCCTGCAGGCGACGAAGTACGCGGCGCTGTCCTGCCAGCAGAAGTCCGGCGAACTCGGCCCGCTGATCAACACCGACCAGACGGTCAAGGACATCGACCTGCTGCGCGTGCTGCTCGGCCGCGACAAGATCAACTGGGTCGGCTACTCGGCGGGCACGTGGATGGGCGCGCACTACGCGCAGGCCTACCCCACGCACACCGGCCGGTTCGTGCTCGACTCGTCGACCGAGTTCACCACGACCTGGCAGAAGTCGTTCGACTGGCAGCCGCTCGGCTTCGAGCGCCGCTGGCGGCAGGACTTCCTCCCGTGGATGGCGAAGTACGACAAGCTCTACCACTTCGGCACCACCGGCGAGGCGGCCCGCCAGACCTACGAGCAGGTCCGCTACGCCCTGACCCAGGGCGCGGTCACCCTGCCCGACGGCTCGACCGTGTCGGCCAACGGCCTGGACTCCTTCATCGCGTCGAACATCTACTCGAAGCGGTCCTTCCCCGGTCTGGCCGACTACCTGGTCAGCGTCCGCACGCTGACCCAGGGCACCGCCTCGGCGCAGGCCAAGTCCTCGGCCGCGCAGAAGCTCAAGGCCGCCGACAAGAGCACCGAGACCTCCGGCGCGCAGCCGCTGATGGTGCCGACCGACGGCGACTCCTACGACGCCAGCTTCTGGACCATCCCGTGCAACGAGGGTCCGTGGACCGGCAGCACCCAGAGCGCCATCCGGCAGTCGCAGAAGCTGATCGACCAGCAGCTGCCCCTGCTCGGCGCGGGCTGGTTCATCCAGCCGTGCCTGTTCTGGAAGAAGCCGCCGGCCCCGCTGCCGGTGCTGGACGGCCGGGGTGTCCCGCCCGTGCTGATCGTCGAGTCGGAGCACGACCCGGCGACGCCGATCGAGGGCGCGCGGCGTGCGCACAAGGCGTTCGCGGGTTCGCGGATGCTGACCATCACCGGTGAGGGCGACCACGGCATCTACGCCGGCGGCAACGCGGGTGTGGACAAGGTCGTGGAGGCCTACCTGGTCGACGGCGTCGTGCCGAACGACCAGAGCCTGCCCGGCATGCCACTGCCGGTGCCCGCGGGCGCCTGACACCACAACGGGTAGTGGAAGCCCCGCCGAACGGAGGTTCGGCGGGGCTTTTCCACACCTGTGCACAGAGTTGTCCACAGGCGGTGGACAACTGGAGTGGTATTAGAATCACGTTCATGGTGCGAGTGCCGCTGACGGACGAAGAGCGTGAACGGGGCGAGCGCCTCGGCCAGGCGCTGCGGGTGGCGCGGGCCGGCCGGAGCATGGTCGACGTCGCCACCGAGGCGGGGATCTCGGTCGAGACGCTCCGGAAGATCGAGACCGGCCGCATCCCCACGCCGGCGTTCTTCACGGTCACGGCCATCGCCGACGCCGTCGGCCTGCCGCTGGAGGAGCTCCGCGCGGCCGTCGCGCCCGCCGCGTCGCCGCCGCTTTCCCAGGCCAGTTAGAGCGGGCGCAGCTGCTTGAGGATGTGCTCGCGGTCGTTGAGGAACGCGCAGCCGGGCACCGGCAGGTCGTAGCTGTTGAGCAGCTTCTCGAAGTCGGAGAACTCGTCCGGCGAGAGGTTCAGGCCGACCTTGACGGCGTGCGCGGCCAGCACGTCGGCGAACTCCTCCCACTCGCCGGCCCACAGCAGCGTGCGGTAGTGCGTGTAGTCTTCCGGCGAAAGCCGGCTGCCGACCGTGGTCAGCACGCTGTCGGCGAAGAAGCTGATGCGGTTCTCCCTGAGGTCGGCGACCGTCGGGTTCGCCGGGTCACGCGCGGTGTCGGGGTTGCGGACCACGCCGGGTCCCGCCACCGGGTACGCGGTGTACACGCGCCCGTCCGGCTCGACCAGGACGATCAGGTGCACGTTGAACCGCTCGCCGGCACACCGCCAGCGGCCGTTCTGCTGCTGCCGCCGGGCTTCGCTGGGGTCGTTCGCGACGTCCTTGACCACCGAGATGATGTGTTCGTCGGTCCAGCCGGCCGGGAATTCACTGGTCGCCCTGCGTCCGACACCCGGTGCGTGCCCGCCGCCCACTGGTTGCTCCCTTCGTCGGCCCGAGCGTAGGTCAAATGGCGGCGGCGAGCAGCACGATGCCGACGACGAGCAGGTCGAGACCACGGAAGAGCTGCCGCAGGAGATTGGCGGGCATCGGCCCCATCGGGGTGTCGGTGAAACCCGGGTTCGCGTAGTCGACCGAGGTCCGGGTCACCGTGCGCAGGATGGAAAGCACCGCGAGCGGCACGGCGAGCCACGCCGTCGCGGCGAACGACGTCCCACCCGCGAGGGTGACCACCGCGAGCAGCGCCGCCCAGAGCAACCCCACGCCGGCCAGGACCAGTCCGTGGGCCAGGACCAGCTCGCGGTTCGCCGATCCCAGCCACCGGCGACGGCCCGGGTTGCGCCAGAGCTCGCCGAGCCCGCCGCCGAACGGCGTCAACGCGATGTACGCGCCGACGCCGACCAGGACCGCGCCCGGCACTGTCGGCACGGCGATGTGCGCGACGACGACCGCGAAGGCGATCAGGACCGCCGCAGCCGCGTACCGCCGGCGGCCGAGCGTGCCCGCCCAGGCCAGTCGCAGCGGCGTCGGCCGGCGCAGGGACAGCCCCCCGACCGGCGACGACGGCGGCAACAGCATCATCGGGTCGAGGAAGGTGACGGCGACCGAGCGCAGCACCCGGCCGTCCCACCCGGCCAGCAGCGTCGCCCGGCCCGCGCGCACGACCGGCTCGCCGCCGAACGCCAGGGGCAGCGCCGCGACCAGCACCCCGGCCGCGACGAACTGGACGGTCACCGGGCCGAGACCGAACGCGGCGATCGCCAACCCGAGCACGGCGAGCAGCAGCGGCCCGAGCGCGTCGAACCGGAGAGCCGTCCGCCGGGCCGAGGCGAAGGCGACGACACCGGTCGCGGCGACGACGGCGAAGGCCGCGCGCCACTGGTCGAGCCCGGCGCCGCCGACGGCCAGGAGCAGCGCCGCCAGATAGGCGGTCACCGCGACCACGCCGGTCCAGGCGCCGAGCAGCCGCAGGGTGACGACGCGGCCGCGGTCCACCGGCGCGAAGTCGAGCCAGGTCAGCTCCGCCGGTTCGACCCAGACGAAGCCGCGGCGCAGCAGGCCGCGCCAGCCGACCGCGCAGCAGAGCGTGAGCAGCCCCAGCACGGCCGGGAAGTCGACCCGCGACGAGCCGTAGAGGGCCGGGCGCCAGCCGTCGACGTGGAAGAACGCCGTGAAGAGGAACCCGAAGCCGAACAGGAAGACGAACCCCGAGGTGTCGCCGCTGAAGATCCCGCCGAACCGCTTCCGGCCGGGGATCCGCATCCGGCGCGGTGCGACAGTCACCACAGTTCGAGCACGCTGTCCGCGGCCTCCAGCAGCGGCGGGTGGTGGGTGGCCACCACGACCGCCGCGCCGGCCGCCGTCGACCGGGCGATCACCTCGACCAGCCACTCCTTGCCCGCCGTGTCCAGCGCGCGCTCCGGCTCGTCGAGCAGCAGCAGCCGGTGGGGCCGCGCGGTGACGCCGAGCAGGAGCAGCCGTCGCCGCTGGCCCGCGGAGAAGTGCCCCGACGTCACGCGCATGCGCTCGCCGAGGCCCGCGTCGCGCAGCAGTTCCTCGTGGTCGCCGAGGTCGGCGCCGAACGAGCCGGACAGGAGTTCCAGGTGCTGCATCGGCGTCAGCTCGGCGAAGAAGTCGGAGTCGTCGAACAGCACCGACACCTTGCGGCGGAACTCGACATCCCGCTCGTCCGGCGGCCTGCCGTCCACCAGCACACGACCCCGCTGCGGTGTCTGCATGCCGTAGAAGCAGCGCAGCAAAGTCGACTTGCCGACTCCGTTCGGCCCGACGATCACCGCGCACTCGCCGGGGTCCACCGAGAAGTCCAGGTCGTCGAACAGCCACTGCTCGCCGGCCCGGACGCCGAGTGCCTTCGCGTCGATCATCGGAGGTGTTCGAGGACCGGCGCGAACTCGTCGAGGAACGGCTCGAGGATGGTGAAGTAGCTGAACCCGAAGCGCTCCCGGCGCGCGCGGAGCTGGTCGGCGATCTGCGCCGCCGTACCGACCAGCACGACCGGCAGCTCGCCGAGCTCTTCGGCGGTCAAGCGGCCGACGGTCTGCTGGAGTTCGGCCAGGGCGGCCGCGCGGTCGTTCGTGACCTTCACGAACTGGCAGAGCAGGTTGAACTCCACCTGCGCCTCGCGGTCGCCGAGCTTCGCCCGCACGAACGCCACGCGCTCGTCGACCTCCTCGGGGCCCGCCGCGGCGAGGGTCGCTCCGTCCGCGGTCGCCGTCATGCCGGTGAAGCCGATGATGTCCGCGTGCTCGACGGCCAGACCCAGCACGCGGTCGCCGCGCCCGCCGAGCAGCAGCGGCGGTCCTCCGGGCCGGACCGGCGCGGGCTTGTGCTCCGGATCGGCGTACAGCCGCTTGAGCTCGGTGATCGTCCGCTCGAGGTGGTCGACGCGCTCGCGCGCGGGCGGGAACGGCATCCCGGCGGCCTCGAACTCCGCCTTGACGTACCCGGCGCCCAGGCCCAGCTCCAGCCGCCCGTCGGTGAACTGGTCGGTGCCGGTGACCTCCCGGGCGAGCAGCACCGGGTTGTAGAACGGCGTGTTGAGCACGAACGTGTTCAGCTTGACCCGCGAGGTGACCTCACCGGCCAGCACCAGCGCCGGGAACGGCGGCGCCATCCCCAGGTGGTCGGCCGCCGACAGGACGTCGTAGCCGAGGTCCTCGACCTTGCGGCACTTCTCGACCCAGGCGGCGCGGCTGTCCGGCACGACCATGTTGACGCCGAAGCGGAACGGTTTCTCCCCAGTCATACCGACAACGTACTCAGCTTCTCGATCACGGGAGCGAGCCTGGTCAGGTCGTCTTCGAGCACCGTGAAGTAGCTGACGCCGAGGGTCTCGCGGGTGCGCAGCAGCTGCTCGGCCACCGCGTCCGCCGAGCCGGCGAGGACCGTGGCCAGCTCGCCGAGCTCTTCGACGTCCAGGTGCGGCACGAGCTGGTGCGCCGCCTGCAGGGCCGCCCGCCGGTCATCGGTGATCCGGACGAAGTGGACCATCAGGTTCAGTTCGGCGTCCCGGCCGTCGAGCACCCGCTTCACGAAGTCGGCGCGTTCGGCCAGCGCGTCGGCACCGGCGAGGGCCAGCCGCCCCTCGGGCGCGCCCGGCGCCGTGCCGGTGAGGGCGATGGTGTCGGCGTGCGCGGCGGCGAAGGTCAGCATCCGGTCGCCGCGGCCGCCGAGCAGCAGCGGTGGCCGCCGTCGATCGGCGAACTCGCGCTCGATCTCGGTGACCACGTCGACGAGCCGCCCGAACCGGCGGCCGGGCGTGCCCCAGTCGATCCCGGCGGCTTCGAACTCCTCGCGGACGTACCCGGCGCCGATCCCGATCTCCAGCCGGCCGCCGGTGAACTCGTCGAGCGCGGCGAGGTCGCGGGTCAGGACCGCCGGGTTGTGGAAGCTCGCGTTGAGGACGTACGTGTTCAGCCGGATCCGCTCGGTGGCCTCGGCGGCGAGGAGCAGGGCAGGTACCGGCGCGACCCGCCCGAGGTGGTCGACCACGCCGACGACGTCGTAGCCGAGGTCCTCGGCCTGGCGGCATTTCGCCACCCAGTCGGCCCGTGAACCGGGAACGTACAACGCCACCCCGAAGCGAAAAGATCTCATGGCCGCGAAACTACATGCGGAAGGGGACGTCCCGAGGGACGTCCCCTTCCGGCTCGGCCGGCTCAGCTCAGGCGCTGGGCCAGCGCGTCCAGCTCGTCACGCAGCGACGTCGGGACCTTGTCGCCGATCTTCTCGAACCACTCCTCGATCAGCGGCAACTCCTCGCGCCACTCCTCGGGCTTGACGTCCAGGGCGGCCTGGATGTCCTCGATCGGCTCGGTCAGGCCCTCGGTGTCGAGGTCCTCGGCGCGCGGCACGAACCCGACCGGCGTCTCGACGGCGTTGCCGCGACCCTCGACGCGCTCGATGACCCACTTGAGGATCCGCGAGTTCTCGCCGAAGCCCGGCCACAGGAACCGGCCGTCGTCGCCGCGGCGGAACCAGTTGACGTAGAAGATCTTCGGCAGCTTGTTCGCGTCGGCGTTCTTGCCCAGGTTCAGCCAGTGCTTGAAGTAGTCACCGGCGTGGTAGCCGAGGAACGGCAGCATCGCCATCGGGTCGCGGCGGACGTTGCCGACCGCGCCGGCCGCCGCGGCGGTGGTCTCCGACGACATCGTGGCGCCCATGAAGACGCCGTGCTGCCAGTCGCGGGCCTCGTTGACCAGCGGCACCGTCGTCTTGCGGCGGCCGCCGAACAGGATCGCCGAGATCGGCACGCCCTTCGGGTCGTCCCACTCCGGGGCGAGGATCGGGCACTGCGACATCGGCGTGCAGTAGCGCGAGTTCGGGTGGGCCGCCTTCTCCTCGGAGTCCGGCGTCCAGTCCTGGTGCTTCCACGACGTCGCGTGGGCGGGCTTGTTCTCCATGCCCTCCCACCAGATGTCGCCGTCGTCGGTCAGGGCGACGTTCGTGAAGACCGTGTTGCCCTTCTCGATCGTGCGCATCGCGTTCGGGTTGGTGTGCCAGTCGGTGCCGGGCGCGACGCCGAAGAAGCCGAACTCGGGGTTCACCGCGTACAGGCGGCCGTCCTCACCGAAGCGCATCCAGGCGATGTCGTCGCCCAGGGTCTCGGCGCGCCAGCCCGGGATGGTCGGCTGCAGCATGGCGAGGTTGGTCTTGCCGCAGGCGCTCGGGAACGCGGCCGCGACGTAGTGGACCTTGTCCTCCGGCGAGATCAGCTTGAGGATCAGCATGTGCTCGGCGAGCCAGCCCTCGTCGCGGGCCATCACCGACGCGATGCGCAGCGAGTAGCACTTCTTGCCCAGCAAGGAGTTGCCGCCGTAGCCCGAGCCGTAGCTCCAGATCGCGCGCTCCTCGGGGAAGTGCGAAATGTACTTCGTTTCGTTGCAGGGCCAGGAAACGTCCTTCTCGCCCGGTTCGAGCGGCTTGCCGACCGAGTGGAGCGCGGGCACGAATTCGCGCTCGGTTCCGTCCGGCGCGACGAACTTGTCGAGGGCCGCCTTGCCGGCGCGCGTCATCACGCGCATCGAGGCGACGACGTAGGCGAAATCGGTGATTTCGATACCCAGCTTGGGATTCTCGTCGCCGAGCGGGCCCATGCAGAACGGGATGACGTACATCGTGCGGCCACGCATCGAGCCGCGGAACAGCTCGGTCATGGTGGCCTTCATCTCGGCCGGGTCCATCCAGTTGTTGGTCGGACCGGCGTCCTCGGGACGCTCCGAACAGATGAAGGTGCGGTCCTCGACGCGGGCGACGTCGTTCGGGTCGGAAGTGGCCCAGAAGGAGTTCGGCTTCGACTTGAGCTGCACGAACGTGCCGGCCTCGACCAGCTCCTGGTTGATCCGGGCGGCTTCTTCGTCGGACCCGTCGACCCACACCACACGGTCCGGGGTGGTCAGCTCGGCGACCTCCCGGACGAAGGACAGCACGCCAGTGTGCGTCGTCGGCGCGGTGTCCAGTCCGGGGATGGCGACTGCGGTCATCTCTACTCCTGACTTCCGACGACAAAAGAAGCCCACACCGGAACGACGCTGTCCCGGTGCGGGCGTCTTTGCCGGCGACCGAATGGCTTCGCGCACCGGCTGGCGAACCGGTGTGCGCGATTTGGGATTCCCTGAGAGTAGCCGCATGACCGGCAAGTAACCGAGAGCTGACGTGTAGGTTCTCTCACAAGAACGATAAGGGAATCGATTCAGAAGTCACTTGATCGGTGTATTCGCTGAAAATCTTCCCGTGCGCTGCGACACAGCCGTGACCTGCTCGTTTTCATTGAAGACATGAAGAAAGCCCGGGACTCGCGTCCCGGGCTTTCAAACTATGACCTGGGTCACTTCAGTTCGGCGAAATCCACTGCCCGGTGCCGGAGTCGATGCGCGCGACGCCTTCCAGCACCTGCGTGCCCGCGCCGCCCCACTCGGCGTCGCCCGCCGGGTCGTTCTCGGTCCCGGAGTCCATCAGTCCACTGGAGACTTCGGTCCACTGGCCGTGTCCGGTGTGCTCGAACGTCGTGGTCGTGCCGTCCGCCTCGGTCTGGATCGCGACGTCCGCTTCGCCGTCGCCGTCCTTGTCGGTGAAGGCGATGGTGCCGCCGCTCTTCGTCTCGACGATGGCGGTGTCGTTGTGCCCGTCGTGGTCGGTGTCGATCGTCGCGACCCCCGCGTCGACCTCGCCGTCCGGCATGTCCGCGTGGATGTGGCCGCCGGAGTCGGCGTCCCGGCCGCCGGTGCCCGAGTCGTCGTGGCCACTGCCGTGCGACTCCACCCACTGCCCGCTGGCCTCGTCGTAGACGGCCTGGTCGACGACGTGCCCGGTCGAGTCCAGCACGGCGTACTGGTCGGCCTCGCCGTCGTGGTTCGTGTCGATGAAGGCCTGGGACGTCCCGTCGTCGTGCTCGATGATGGCGGTGTCGTTCACGCCGTCGTCGTTCACGTCGTAGTTGACCTCGGCCTGGTACTCCTGGCCGTCGACGTGGACGGTCATCGCGTCCGGGCTGGAGGCGTCGGTGTCGCTGCCGCCACTCTCGTCGACCCACATGGGAACTTCCCCCTTTGAACCGGGTAACACGCTCTGACCTGCTGTCGGAGGGTATGACTCACCGTAGGCCCGTTCGGTTCCGCTCCACAACCGGACGTGGGTCAGGCGGTCTTGTCCCGCAGGGCGCGGATGCGGGTCAGGAAGGCTTCGGCGCGCTCACGGCCGTCACTGACCTCTTTGAGCCGCTTCGACACGATCGCGATCTTCTTGGCGCGTTCCTGCGCGCCCATCTTGATCGTCTTGTCGACTTCCTTCAGCTCGCCCTCGATCGCGTCGATGCGGCGGCCCAGTGCCTCGTCGAGGGCCATCGACAGCTGCTGCTCGGCCTCGATGAGCTGCTCGGCGACGAGCTGGTCGAGCGTCGAACGGGCGTCCGCGATGGCCTCGACCAGCCACTGCTTCATGTGCTGCTTGTCGGCCGCGTGCTTGCGCGTGCGGGCCATCCACCAGCCGGCGCCGAGGCCGATGATGATCGTCGCGGGCAGCACGACGGGGTTCAGGATCGCGACACCGGCCAGCGGCAGCGCGGCCACCTTGCCGGCCCCGACGCCACCCGAGATGCCCATGAAGACGAGCAGCTTGTCCTCGGCCGTCGGCGGCTTCTTGTCCGGCGGGCGCAGCACCACCGGCGGGCCGCCGGCCCGGGCGAACTGCGCGCGGATGACGTCGAGCTCCTCGGGCGAGAACAGTTCCGCCAGCGAGACGTTGGTGACCTGGTTCAGCCGTTGCGAAAGCAGCATCGAGATCCGCTGCGACGTCGTCTGCAGCGCGATGTCGACCTGCTGCGGCAGCGCGGCCAGCTCGTCGCGCTTGGCCGCGTCGATCAGCTGGCGGAAGTGGGTCTGCGCGTCCCGCATCTGCCGGCTGCTCTCGTGCCCGACCTCGACGCGGGTGCGCTGCACCTCGCCGCGCAGCTTCAGCTGCCAGCCGCGGGTCGACGTCCGGCGCTCGGCCTGCAGCTGGTCACGGCGTTCGCGCAGCTGCTCGGCCTCGGCCTCGCCCGCCGACAGCGCCCGGCTCTCGGCCTGCAGCTTCGCCTTCAGCTCGCCCAGCGCGCTGGACAGCGCACGCAGGGTGTTCGCCTCGCCGAGCATGGCGGACCGGCCGACGAGCAGCTCCTGCAGCGCGGTCTGCACCGCCGCGATGCCGGACTTTTCCCGCAGCATGGCGGCCATCTGCTCGTTGGGCGCCTTCGCCGCCGTCTCGAACATCCGCGCCGACACCGGGTGGAACACCGCGTCCGCGAACCGCGGCGCGTGCTCGCGCAGCAGCTGCCGGTCGGCCTCCATGACCTCGCGCCAGCCGCGGAACATGTCGACCTTGGTCAGCGCGAAGACGACGGTCTCGACGCGCTCGCCGACCTCGCGCAGGAACCGCAGCTCGGTCGAGGTGAACGGCGCCGAGGCGTCGACGACGAACAGCAGCGCGGTCGCCCCCGCGGCGGCTTCCTTGGCGAGCTCACCGTGCATCGAGTCGAGCCCGCCGACGCCCGGCGTGTCCACCAGCGAAAGCCGTTCCAGCAGCGGCACGGGACCGGTGACCTCGACGTACCGCGGCGGGATCTGCCCCGGCGGCAGCTCGTGCGCGGCCGACACCCAGTGGATCAGCTGACCCAGGTCGATCGGCACGGGCGCGAGCTGGCCGGGGTAGCAGGCCTGCGCGCCCCAGGTGTCCGCGTGGTCGAACACCAGGTAGGTGGCGGTGGCGACGTCGGCGTCCACAGGGGACAGTCCCGGCATCGCGAGCAGCGCGTTGACCAGCGAACTCTTCCCGCGGTTCGTTTCGCCGACGACCACGACGGCCGGCTTCTTCGGCCGCGCCTTCCGGATGTCCTCGACCCACTTGGCGGCGTCCGGATCGGCGTCGCGGACGAGGGTCAGCAGCTGGTCTCGCGCGGCGGCGACCTGCGCGGGCAGGCTCGGCGCGGTCGGTGCGCTCACGGGTTCTTCTTCGCGTAGACGGTGACAATGGGGGCACGCAGCAGCCGGTCGTGGTCGGCGAAGCCGGTGACCTCGGTTTCCGCGACGATGCCGTCGAGCGCGGGATCTTCGGTCGGGACCGCGCCGCCGGCTTCGTGCCGGGCCGGGTCGAACCGCTCGCCGTCCGGCCGCAGGGCCTGGACGCCGATCGCGGCGAGCCCCTCTTCCAGGCGTTCGACGACGCCGCCGCTGCGGGCGCGGTCCAGCGCGTAGAGGCACATCCGGATCAGCGCCTGGCGGTCCGCGAGGGCCCGCTCCAGGTCGCTCACCTGCTGCAAGGGGTGCACATCGGTGTCCGACGCGACGGAGCCGCTGTCGGTTCCGTCCTTGCGAAACCAGCCCATGACGACAGTTTGGCGGACTCAGGCGCCGTCCGTTGGCGAAACCGGGCGAAGGAACCGGATCAGGATCGTCCGGAGGATCGCCTGCTCGGCGGCCAGATCGAGGTCGGGGTCGAGGCTCGCCCGCGAAATCATCGCGTCGATCAGCCCGGCGACCCAGCCGGCCGCCGCCCGCGGGGTGACGCCGGAGTCGATCAGCCCGGCGTCCTCGGCCCGCCCGATGAGGACGGCCAGCCCGTCGCGCAGCGCGCCGTCGTTGCGGTGGATCAGCTGGGCGAACTCGTCGTCGCGGGCGGCCTGGGCGGCGGCTTCCAGCACGAGCCGGACGACCGCGGGGTGCGCGAGCTGGCCGGCCAGCTCGGTGACGACGTCGAGCAGCGCCGCCAGGGGGTCGTCCGTCTTCGCCGCGGCTTCGAGGCGTTCGGCCGTCTCGGCGGCGTCGTCGGTGAAGATCGCCGTGAACACCGCGCGCTTGCTGGGGAAGTAGTGGAAGAGGCTGCCGGAGCTGATGCCCGCGGCCCGGCAGATGTCCGCCGTCGTCGTCCGCTCGAAGCCCTTCTCGGCGAAGCAGCCCGCGGCGGCGTCGACGATCGCGCGGCGCTTGGCCGCGTGCTTGGCCGGGTCGACGGTCCTCATCGCTCGACCGGCGGCTCGTCCCGCCAGGGGTAGCCGTGCTCGGCGAAGGCCGGCGCCAGCTCGCGGCCCGGGAGGTCGGTCTTCTCGCGCGCGATCTCCCGGCCGTCGGTCGTGCGCAGGACGAGCTCCTTGCCGTCGAGGTAGACGGCTTCGAGATCGGCCTCGATGCGCCGGGTCTTGTCACCGCGGACCAGCGTGACGCGGGTCGGGGACACCGTGACGACCAGCCGTTCGTGCGCCCAGATCGCGGCGAACACCAGGCCGAGCACGAGCCCGCCGGCGACCGCGGCCGGCGTCGCCCACGGCTGCGGCAGCTTCGTGAGCACCTTGAACACACCTTGGAAGGGGAACGCGGGCAGGTCGCTCACCCAGGCGGCGATGGCCCAGACGCCCACGCCGAGCGCGCCACCGATGAGCGGGCAGCCGACCCAGGACCCGGTGCGCAGCCACGACGGCTCGTCGACGGTCGTCTCCATGCGGTCCATTATTAGACCGCGTACTCGGTTTATGAAAGCGGGGTCAGACCAGCTGGTCGATCACCTCGCGAAGGACCGCCTCCAGGCCCGGGCCGTCCTCGGCCAGGCGGGAGGAGACGAGCAGCTGATCCTCGGCCGTGCGCAGCCAGATCGAGCCGGCGACCGAGATCTCGATGACGTTCAGGCGGAACGGGTACGCGTGCCGGCCCTGGCGCACCTCCGCCTCGCGGACCAGCTGCCGGAGCCGCTCGCCGGCCACGATCTGGCGCCGGTAGAAGCCGGGCGCCCACGGGGTGCCGCCCGACGGCTCGCCCGCGCCACGCAGGGCCGGACCGCGCGCGTTGGCGAAGTGCCGCGCCGCCGGGGCCCCGAAGAAGTCGACCGCCTGCCGCATCGCCGAGCCCTGGGCGAGCGCCGGCCTGCCGTAGCGGTTGCGCGGGCTGCGCGGGTCCGGGTCCTCGCGGTTGCGGAGGAAGGCCAGCAGGTCGACCCACCAGTCGGCCCACTGCTCCTGGACGGCCGCCCGGTCGATCGCGGGCGGGATGTGCACCGGGACCTGCGGCTCGACCGGCGGCAGCACCTGTCCTTCGGAAACGGACAGGGCCAGGGCGTCACGGATGTACAGCGCGACGTCGACCTCCGTCTCGCTGCCCCAACCCGCCCGCCAGGATGTCGTGTATTCCCGTTGCACGTTTCCACAGTACGCGGGAAGACGCGGCTACCAGGGAAAGTCGGCACGGAGCGACAAACTCACCCCTGCGGGTCGCGGACCTGTTGCCAGATCAGGAAGTACGCCCGGTGGACGACGTGCGCGACGCGGCTCTGCGCCGGCGTCGCGCCGAACGACGCGAAGGACCGCCACCAGCCGGCGCGTTCGAGGGCGTGCGCGGCCAGCTCCTGGCGCGGGGCGCCGGGCTTGCCGAGCTGGGCGCCGATGTCGGCGTTGCTGCCCACCCGCAGGACCTCTTCGGTGAGGTCGTCGGGCATGTCGACCGCACCGGAGGCGACCAGCGTCAGGGCTTCGAGCAGCCGCAGCTGGTGGGCCTCGGGCTTGGCGAGCAGGACCTCGATGGCGTCGTGGACGCGCTGGCGCTCGCCCGGGTCGGCCGAGGCGTGCGCGAGCGCGGTGACCGAGGCGAGAGCGGCGGCCGCCTTGATGCCGTCGGCGCGGGCGGCGAACACCACGGCCAGCCGCTGCCGCACCGCCTCCAGGCCCGACGCGTCGAGCAGCGAACGCCGCAGCGCGCCCGCGGTGATCTCCGGCTCCTTGCGGACGACCTCGACGGCGTGGGCGACGCCGAACAGGTCGAGCTTCTCCAGCAGCCGCAGCCGCGTGCCCGCCGGGACGTCGCACTCCCAGCTCGTGAAGATGTCGGCCGAGATCAGCATGGTCTGCAGGACGTCGTCGTCGAGCTCGGCGAGCTGCCGCAGGGCCTCGGCGTCGGCGGAGGTGAACCCGCCGGACTCGGCGGACTCGGCGATCAGCCCGATCACCGGCAGCACGTCGGCGACACGCGGCTTCAGCGTCGACGCCTGCTTCTCGGCGAGCAGGGTCGCGGCCTTCCAGACGTCGCCGCCGGAGCCTTCGACGGACTCGGGCGCGATGGTGTCGGCCTTGTTGAGGACGGCGATCGCGTTGACCGGGCCGGCCTCGCGGCTCGCCGTGGCGGCGGTGAACGCGGCGAGGGCCTGCTGGTCGTCCGCACGCACGCCCTGGGTGACGACGTACAGGACGGCTTCGGCGCCGGCGACGGCGTTGCGCGAAGTGTCGTCCAGCTCGTCGGAGCCTTCTTCCTCTTTACGGTGCTTCGCCGCCCCTAGCAGCTGCTCGGTGCGGGACACCGACGCGGCGTCGAGCGAGCCGAGGCCCGGGGTGTCGATCACCGTCATGCCCTGGAGGACGGCGTTGGTCAGGTACGCCTCGATGTGCGACACCTGGTCGATGTCGACGCCCAGCTCGGCGGGGATCATGCCGTCGGAGGCGAACGGGAGCACCTGCTTGCGGCCGTCGGTGAAGACGATCTCGACGCGGTCGACCGTGCCGTACTGGAACCGGGTCACCAGCCGCGTGCACTCGCCGATGTCCGTCGGTGCGACCCGGCGTCCGATCAGCGCGTTGACCAGCGTGGACTTGCCCGACTTGATCCGGCCGGCGACGGCCACCTGCAGCGGCGCGCCGAGCCGGCGCAGCACCTCGGCGAACCCGGCGGCGGTGCGTGCGGAGACCTGCGGCTGCAGGCGGTGACACAGGTTGGCCACCGACATCGACAGCGGACCCGCGAGCCGGCCCTGCTCCGGTGACGTCACGGCCCCCCTCCCCGTCATACGGACAACCCCTGAATCGTGCCATGCGGCTCATCCCCAGGTCGCACCGAAGGTGGTACCGCCGACCGACGCGCGATCTTCACGGCGCGACCTAGTGTTGTCTCGTGCGACGGCTGAGCCTCTGGATGCGTGCCCACCCCATGGCGGGCGACTCGGTGCTCGCCATCCTGCTCGGCCTGTTCGACCTGCTGCTGTTCGCCGCCGGCGGCCTGGACGAGGCCGTCGGGCTGCCGCCCTGGTACGTCAGCGTGCCGGTGGAACTCGCGATGGTGCTGCCGCTGGTGTTCCGGCGGCGGTCGCCGCTGTGGTCGGCCTACGTCGTGCTGGTGATCGGCGTCGTGCACTCGACGCTGGAGCTGGGCATCGCGAGCATCGCCGGGCTGGCGATGAGCATCTACTCGGTCGTCGTCTACGCCGGACGGCGGCAGGGACTCGTGTACGTCGGTGCCGTCGTCGCCGGGTCCGCCCTGCAGCTGGCGCTGGGTCCGGCGTCCGAGGTCATCCTGTCGGCGCTGTTCCTCGCGTTCGGCATCGCCCTGTGCTGGACCCTCGGCGAGTTCGTCGGGGCCCGGCGCGCCTACGACGTGGAAGTGGAGGCCAGGTTGCACCTGCTCGAGACCGAACGTGACCAGGCCACCCGGATCGCGGTGGCCGAAGAGCGCGGCCGGATCGCGCGCGAACTGCACGACGTCGTCGCGCACGCGGTGAGCGTCATGGTCGTGCAGGCCGACGGCGCGTCCTACGCGATCCAGAGCAACCCCGAGCTCGCTCATCGGGCCCTGCAAACGATTTCCGAGACCGGCCGGGGTGCCCTCGGCGAACTGCGGCGCCTGCTGGACGTCCTGCGCAGCGACGACGCGGACGGCGAACCCCGCGTCCCGCAGCCGGACGCGCACGCCCTCGCCGAGCTGGCCGACCGGATGCGCACGGCCGGGGTGCCGGTGGAGCTGGAGATCGGCGAGCTCGGCGAACTGCCCGCCGGCGTCTCGCTGGGCATCTACCGGATCGTGCAGGAGTCGCTGACCAACACGCTCAAGCACGCCGGGCATGGCGCGACCGCGGCGGTGCGGGTGCACCGCACCGGCGACCTGGTGGAGGTGCTGGTGTCCGACGACGGCGCCGGCCGCGTCCCGCAGCTGACGCCGGCCGGCGGACGGCGCGACCCGCGGCTCTCGGTGCCCGGCGGGAACGGCTTGATCGGCATGCGCGAACGCGCGCACGTGTACGGCGGGACCCTCGACGTGGGCCCGGCTCCCGGTGGTGGATGGCAGGTCCGCGCGGCCCTGCCGGTTAGGTTGGACCAGTGATCCGTGTGGTGGTCGTCGACGACCAGGAACTGATGCGCGTCGGCTTCCGGATGGTGCTCGGCGCACAAGCCGACATCGACGTCGTCGGCGAAGCGGGCGACGGCGCGCAGGCCATCAAGCTCGCCGAGGAACTGCGCCCCGACGTCGTGCTGATGGACGTCCGGATGCCGGTGCTCGACGGCGTCGAGGCGACCAAGCGGATCGTCGCCGCCGGCACCGCACGCGTGCTGGTGATGACGACGTTCGACCTCGACGAGTACGTCTATTCGGCACTGCAGGGCGGGGCCAGCGGGTTCCTGCTCAAGGACACCCAGCCGGACCACCTGGTGTCGGCGCTGCGCGCGGTCGCCTCGGGCGACGCGGTGGTGTCGCCGTCGGTGACCCGCCGGCTCCTGGACCGGTTCGTCGGCTCGGGCGGCTCGCCGATGCGCGACACCGCCGAGCTGGACGTCCTGACCGACCGCGAGCGCGAGGTGCTCGTGCTGATCGCGAAGGGCATGTCGAACCTGGAGATCGCGGAGGCGCTGTTCCTGTCCGAAGCGACGGTGAAGACGCACGTCGGGCGGATCCTGGCGAAGCTGGAGCTGCGGGACCGGGTGCAGGCGGTGGTGCTGGCCTACGAAACCGGCCTCGCCCGCCCCGGCCTCGGCTGACTCAGCGGAAGCCGTCCGGCGGGGTGGTCGCCGGGTCCTTGCCCGCGTGGCGGACTTCGGTGAGCCAGCGGCCGAAGTCCGGGCGGTCGCCGTCGATGTCCGTGTAGCCGTACTCCTTCATCAGGGTCCAGGACGCCAAAGTCCGGCCGGCGAAACGGGAGACCTCGGGGTCTTGAGCGAGGGCCGCGACGCCGCGGGCCAGCAGGTACGGCGTCTCGGAGATCTTGAAGTCGACCGGGGCGAGCTTGCCGACCGCGTCGCGCCAGTTGTCCTCGGTGACCTCGAAGTGGTCCAGCATCGACTCCGAGCGCAGGAAGCCCGGCGTCACCGCGAGGCCGACGCAGTCGTTCTTCTTCAGCTCGACGCCGAGGGCCCGGCCGAGCGCGCGGATGCCGCACTTGGCGAGGTAGTAAGGGAGGCCTGCGCCGACGTAGTCGTCGTTGTCACCGTCGGTCACCTCGAGGACCAGGCCACGGCGGGCGACCACCAGCGGCAGCAGCTTGTGCAACGCGATGAGGTGCGTGTCGAGCGCGTTGTGCGTCAGCTTCAGCGCGTCTTCCAGCGGTGTCTCCCAGAAGGGCGCGTCGAAATGGAAGTACATGTCGCCACCCCAGACGTCGTCGACCAGGATGTCGATTCCGTCCACTTCGGACTCGATGCGGGCTTTCAATGCGTCCACATCGGACACGGAGGTGAAGTCGCAGCGGACCACGACCGCCTTGCCGCCTGCCGCTTCGACCAGTTCGCCCGTCTCTTCGATCGTCTCCGGGCGCTTCATCGGCGACACCGTTTCGCGCGTCGTGCGGCCGGTGACGTACACCGTCGCGCCCGCACGGCCCAGCTCCACCGCGATCGCCCGGCCGCAGCCCCTCGTCGCCCCGGTGACCACCGCGACCTTGCCCTGCAAACTCATGCGTCCTCCCGTCCGCGCCACGCGGAAAGCACCGCGTCGACGTCCTCCGCCAGCCGGTCGGCCAGCCGCCCGTGCGGCCGGATCGACCAGTCGATCGACACCCCGTTGATCACGCCGAGCACCGCACGGGCCGCCCGCGGCACGCTCGGCGCGTTCGGCAGCGATCCAGCCGCCGCCCGCACCAGCCGCCGCAGTTCTTCCTCGACCGCCGTGAAGTGCTCGCCCAGCAATGCCCGCAGCACCGGGTCGCCGATGTCCACGCCGAGCTGACCCAGGTGGTTCGCCGCCTCTTCGGCGTCGCCGAGCACCGCGTAGACCGACACAGCCGCGGCGCGCAGGCCGTCGACCGGGTCGTCCGCCCGCTCGGCGCACTCCCGCATCTGCTCGACCGCCCGCCGCGTGGCCCGCCGGCTCATCGCCTGCAGCAGGCCGCTCTTCGAGCCGAAGCGCTGCGCAACCGTGCCGACCGAAACATTCGCCTCCGCGGCCACCTGCGCGAGCGTGAAACCGGGGCCACAGCGGCCGATCACGATCTCCGCCGCACCCAGCAGCCGCTCGTCGGTGATGCTCCTCGGCCGGGCCACCTCATTATTGAACCACAGTTCATTAATGACGTCGAATCAGGGTCGACTCAGGGTCATCACGGATCGCGCATCGGCCGAAGAGCCAGCAAGGTACTACTCAGGTAGGGGGAGGGGTTCGGCCTCCAGGGTGACGCGCGAACCGCCCCCGACCCGCGACGATGAACGCGTCGTAAGCGAGGGGCGGAAGAGGAGCAGTCATGATCGAGGCAACCGGCCTCACCAAACGGTACGGAAAAACGCTGGCGGTGAACAACCTGTCGTTCTCCGTGGCCGCGGGTCAGGTCACCGGCTTCCTCGGCCCGAACGGGGCGGGCAAGTCCACGACCATGCGCATGATCCTGGGCCTGGACAACCCGACGGGCGGCCAGGTCACCATCGGGGGCAAGAAGTACCACGACCTCAAGGAGCCGCTGCGCACCGTCGGCGCGCTGCTCGACGCGAAGTGGGTGCACCCGAACCGCTCGGCGCGCTCCCACCTGCTGTGGATGGCGAAGGCCAACCGCATCCCGGCGGCCCGGGTCGACGAGGTGCTCGAGATCGTGGGCCTGACCAGTGTCGCGAACAAGCGCGCCGGCGGGTTCTCGCTCGGCATGTCGCAGCGCCTCGGCATCGCCGCCGCCCTGCTCGGCGACCCCGAAGTGCTGCTGTTCGACGAGCCGGTGAACGGCCTCGACCCCGAGGGCATCCTCTGGATCCGGAAGTTCATGCACCGGCTGGCCGAGGAAGGCCGCACCGTTTTCGTCTCGAGCCACCTGCTTTCGGAGATGGCGCTGACCGCGACCAACCTCGTGGTGATCGGCCGGGGGCAGCTGATTTCGCAGTCGTCCACCGAAGACTTCGTCGCCCGCGCGGCGGAGAACACGGTCAAGGTGCGCTCGCCGCAGCTGGCCGAGCTCCGGGACGCCCTGCAGCGCGCCAGCGCCGGGGTCGTCGATGAAGCGAACGCGCTCGTGGTGTCCGGGATGGACAGCGACAAGATCGGCGAGATCGCCGCCGCCAACCGGATCGTGCTGCACGAGCTGAGCCCGCAGACCGGCTCGCTCGAGCAGGCCTTCATGCAGATCACCGGCGACTCCGTCGAGTACCACACCGGTCTCGACGCCGAGGCGCAGCACGTGCTCGAGTCCGCCAAGTAACCGGGGAAACCAAGATCATGAACCTGCTCGCGGTCGAACGCATCAAACTGTTCAGCACCCGCTCGCCGTGGTGGTGCGCGCTCATCACCCTGGCCCTGGCCATCGGCTTCGCCGCCATCTTCTCCGGCGCGTCGCCCGCCGACGAGCCGGTCTCGGTGGCCGCCACCCAGTTCGGCGGCTCCCAGTTCGGCATCGCCGTCGTCATGGTGCTCGCCGCGCTCGCGGTGACCACCGAATACCGCTTCAACACCATCCGGACGACCTTCCAGGCGGTGCCGCACCGCTCGCCGGCGCTGATCGCCAAGGCGATCGTCGTCGCGCTGGTCGCGCTGGTCATCGGCGAGATCGCCGCGTTCGGCGCCCTCGGCCTCAGCATGCTGATGCGGCCGAACGACGGCCTCGGCCTGCACACCACGCAGGACTGGATGAACGTCGCCGGGCTCGGGCCGGTGTTCGCGGTCGCCGCCGTGCTCGCCGTCGCGCTCGGGATCCTCATCCGGCACAGCGCCGGCGCGATCGCCCTGCTGCTCATCTACTACTTGGCCGTCGAAGAGCTGGTGCAGCTCATCCCGAAGGTCGGGCACCACATCCACGAGTGGCTGCCGTTCAACGTGGCGAACAAGTTCCTGCGCGGCTCCGCCGTCGGGGGTGACGGCCCGCCGGCGTCGGACTCGCCGCTGAGCCCGGGCTGGGCGCTGGCCTACTTCGCCGGCATCGCCATCGTGTTCCTGCTCGTCGCGCTCGGGGTCGCGAAGAAGCGGGACGCGTAACGGGGGAACAGGGAAAAAAGGGGAAAACACCGGATCCGGGTCGCGCTGTCGGGGGGCGACCCGGATCCGGTGTTTTCCCAGTAGGCTCGCCATCGAACGGACGGGGGAGCCCATGATCGAAGCGACCGCACTGACCAAGAGGTACGGCGCCACGACCGCGGTCAACGAGCTGACGTTCACCGCGCGGTCCGGGCGCGTCACCGGGTTCCTCGGCCCGAACGGCGCCGGCAAGTCCACGACGATGCGGCTGATCCTCGGTCTCGACACGCCGGACGCGGGCACGGTCCTCGTCGACGGGGTCCCGTACCGGCAGCTGAAAGATCCACTCAGGACGGTCGGCGCGATGCTGGACGCGACCTGGCGCCACCCCGGCCGCAGCGGGCGCGATCACCTGCGCTGGCTGGCCGCGACCAACGGCATTCCGGACAAGCGCGTCGAAGAGGTGCTGACGCTGGTCGGGCTGACGAGCGTCGCCAAGAACCGCGTCCTGCAGTACTCGCTCGGCATGCAGCAGCGGCTCGGCATCGCCGCGGCGATGCTGGGCGACCCGCGCGTGCTGCTGTTCGACGAACCGGTGAACGGCCTCGACCCCGAGGGCATGGCCTGGATCCGGCAGCTCCTGCACATGCTCGCCGGCGAGGGCCGGACCGTGTTCGTCTCCAGCCACCTGCTGCCGGAGATGGCGCAGACCGCGCAGGACCTCGTCGTCATCGGCCGCGGCCGGCTGATCTACCAGGGCACGATGGACGACTTCGTCGCGCGGACGAGCGAACACGGCGTCCGCGTGCGCACGCCCCACGCGGACCAGCTGCGCGCCGCGCTGACCGGACAGGCCGAGTTCACCGAGGACGGCGGCGCGTTCATCGTGTCCGGATTGGACAGTGACCGGATCGGGCAGCTCGCCTTCGACGCCGGCGCGACGCTGCACGAGCTGAAGCCGATCACCGGCTCGCTCGAGCAGGCCTACCTCGATCTCACCCGCGACGCCGTCGAGTTCCCCGCCTCGTCTTCCCCGGGAGCTGCCCGATGATCACCAACCTCCTCCGCGCCGAACGGATCAAGCTGTTCAGCACGCGTGCGCCGTGGTGGTGCCTGGCCATCGCGCTGATCGCCCCGCTCGGCTTCACCGCGCTGTTCTTCGGGCTGGCCGGGCCGGAAATCCCGGCGACCGTCGGCAACACCCAGATCGCCAGCGGCAACGGCCGGACCGTGCTGCTCGTCCTCGCGGTGCTCGCGACCGCGTCGGAGTTCAACTGGGGCACCATGCGGCTGACGTTCCAGGCGGTGCCGAGCCGGGTGCCCGCCCTCGTGGCGAAGGTGGTGGTCGTCGGCGCGGTCGGCACCGTGCTCGGCCTGGTCATCGGCTTCGGCTCGTGGGGCCTCGCGTCACTGATCCAGCCGGACGCCGATCTCGCGCTGCACTCGGCCGCGGCGTGGCGCTCGGTGCTCGGGCAGAGCCTGGCGTTCCTGTTCACCGCGGTGGCCGGCGTCGGCGTCGCGCTCCTGCTGCGCAGTGTCGCCTTCGCGCTGACGGTCGTCCTGGTGTGGACGCAGATCCTGGAAGGCGTACTGGTCCTGATCCCGGGCATCGGCAAGCACATCTACCAGTGGATGCCGTTCCACGCCGCCGACGAGTTCGTCGGCGCGGCCGGCTTCGCCACGGGCCCCCTGCAGCTGCCGTCCGCGCCGCTCGGGCCGTGGGGCTACCTCGGTTACTTCGCGGCGATCTGCGTCGCCCTGTTCGTCGCCGGCGTGCTCGTCACGGCACGACGTGACGCGTGAGGGTGACGGTCGTCTCAATACCTCAAAAAACTGTGTTAACAAAAGGTGAAACAGCTGTGGCTTCCCTCACAGCGACCGGACATACTGCTATGACCAGGCAAGATTCGTAAGAGAGCGCACCGGAACCGTCTGAACTCCCCCTGGAGGTGATCCTTGACGGTGGATACCGGGCAAGATTTGGGTGGCACCATTCCGCGAGCCCGCGTCGAAGACGACGCCCCCCGGCTCGAACCGATGTTGGACCTCGAGTGGTCGCGGGCGATCGAGCTCCCGCAGGCCGCCATGACGGCGGCGACGCCCGCCGAACTCCGCCGGGCGTGGGTGCACCGCGCGCCGGAAGACAGCGTCCTGGCTCTGTTCCGCGCCTCGGCCGGGATGGCGGGACCGATCCCCGCGCCGTGGTGGCTGCGCGCGGTCGCGGACGGCAAGCTCGATTCGCGGGAACAGGGTTTCCGCGTCGAGGACCGGATCGCGCAACTGCTCGGCAGGCGCCCGGGCTGGGAATTCGTCCCGTGGGCCGCGGACGGCGAATCCGGCTACTGGGAGTTCATGCCTTCCGAACGGGGCAAATCCGGTCATGCGATTCCCACGACGGTGATGAACACCGACCGGCACCCGGGCTGGATCGACGTCCTGCCCGCGCACACCGGGCCGACGCCGGACCCGATCCCGATCGCCGGGCTCGCCGGACTCCGGTCGCGTCTCGGGGTGATCGAAGCCGTTCGTTAACCTCGGCGGGTGGAAAACGAGGACGGACGTCGGCTGCGCAGCGTGGTCAGTTACGTCAAGCGCGGTGGCCGGATGACCGTCGGGCAGCAGCGGGCGTGGGAAGAACACTGGCCGCGGCTGGGCCGCACGGTGGGCGAGCTGCCCGAGGGGCCGCTCGACTTCACCGCGTGGTTCGGCCGCGAAGCGCCGGTCATGGTCGAGATCGGCTCCGGCATGGGCGAAACGACGTCGCAGCTGGCCGCCGCGGCGCCGGAGCTGAACTACGTCGCGGTCGAGGTCTACGACCCGGGCCTCGGCCAGCTGATGCTGCGCGCCGAAAAGCTGGGCGTCGAGAACCTGCGGCTGCTGCACGGCGACGCCGTCGTGCTGCTGACCGAGCACGTCGAGCCGGACTCGCTGCACGGCGTCCGCCTGTTCTTCCCCGACCCGTGGCCGAAGAAGAAGCACCACAAGCGGCGGATCGTGTCGCCGTCGTTCGCCGCGCTGGTGGCGTCGCGGCTCGCGCCGGGCGGCACCTTCCACATGGCGACCGACTGGGAGAACTACGCCGAGCAGATGCTCGAGGTCTGCTCGGCCGAGCCGGCCCTGCGGAACCGGTACGACGGCTGGGCGCCGCGGCCGGAGTGGCGCCCGGTGACCAAGTTCGAGCAGCGCGCGGACGTCGAAGGCCGCGTCTCGCACGACCTCATCTTCGAACGGCGCTGATTCAAGAGCGCTGAAGGGGACTTCCTCCGGATCCCCTACGGAGAAAGTCCCCTTCAGCTCACTACCCCCGGTATCCGCCCCTCCCCCGACCGGAGGGGCGAACGCCTTATTCGTCGGCCAGCGGTTCGGCCTGGACCCGCTTGAGGGCGGGCGTGCAGACCGACGCGCCGAGCAGGGCGACCCCGACCCCGAGCACCACCGGTGCCAGGAGCCACGGGCTGATGACGATGCCCCGCGGATCGACCAAGCTGTAGAGCCCAACGCCGACCAGTACCCCGACGATTCCCGCGCCGATGGTGGCGACCAATGCGGGCAGCGCGGCTTCCATCCGCAACGCCCTCGCCAGCACCCGCACCGGCGTGCCCGCGGCCATCAGCGCCCCGAAGGTGCGGCGGCGGTCCATCACCGAACCCGCGGTCGCGACCGCGGCACTGCAGCCGGCCAGGATCCCCGCCGCGACCAGTCCGATCACCGTGACCCGGCGCAGGTCACCCAGCTCGCTCTGCTGGTTGAACAGGCGTTGGTCCCGGCTGCCGATCTCCGCGCCCGCCGCCGGCCCGGCCAGGGCCGTCCGGACGATCTCGCGGTTCGCGTCGGTGGTCGGCGCGACGACGGTGACGTCCTTCAGCGCGAACCCGTCCGGCAGCGCGGCGGGGTCGACGATGAACGTGCCGGAGAGGTCGGAGTCGGGGTAGTGGACGGCTTCCACCCGCGTTCCCGACTTCGGGGCCACCGCCTCGCCCTCCCAGTTGGTGGCGAGCTTGTACTGCGCCAGGTCGAGCGCCGAGTCGCCCAAGACGGCCGGACCGCCCGTGCAGTTCTCGGGCTTGAGCCCGAAGCGGGTCAGCTTGACGGCGTCGGCGCAGGTCATCACCAGCGCCTTGTGGCCGTACCGGTTCGGGGCCGTGCCCCGGACCAGGTAGACCTCGCCGACGGCGACCGCCTTCTCGGCCTGGCCGTACTTCTGCAGGGCCGCGTTGGCCTGGTCGACGATCTTGCCCGCGTGCTGGCCGTCGGAGTCGACGTAGAGCACGGAGTCGGCGAAGGACCGTCCGCCACCGGCCATCGCTTCGAACGTCGGCAGCAGCGTCAGCGCCATCGACCCGGTGAACACCGCGAGCACGATCCCGGCGGACGCGCGGTAGGCGCCCTTCGGGTCGTCCCGCAGGCGGCGGCCGGCGAGCAGCGCGGACGGGCGCCGCCAGATCCGGACGAACGTGCCGCCGACCGCCGACGTCACCCACGGCCCGACGATCGCGGCCGAGCCGACCAGCAGGAACAGCCCCGCCATGACCATGCCGATGCCGCCGCTGTCGGAGTCCTTCGCCGTCGTCACCGCGACGAGGAAGAACAGCCCGGCCGCGGGCAGCGCCAGCAGCCGCCACCAGTGCAACGGCTTCTTCGTGTGGCCGCCCGTCGCGAACAGCGGGTTCTTGAGCACGCGGCGCAGGCCGAGCACCCCGGCCAGCACCACGAGGACCGGGATGGCCAGGACGATGAACACCGTCAGGCCGACCGGCAGCGCGAAGTCGGACGCGAGCCAGGTGCCGCCGGCCCACGGCACGAACGAGGCCAGGCCGTGCAGTGCCGGGCTGATCAGCAGGCCGAGGACGGCACCGATGCCGGCCGACAACGTCGTCTCGGCGGCCACCATGTTCGTGACCTGCCCCGGCGTCGCCCCGGCCAGCCGGATCGCGGCGAGCCGCCGTTCCCGCCGGGCCGCGGTCAGCCGGGCCGACGACGCGACCAGCACCAGGCTCGGCACCAGCAGCACGATGATCCCGACCCAGGACAGCAGCATGAGCAGGGAGTCCGGGCTCGCCTTCCCACTGGGGAAGGCCGCGATCTGGGAGGAGTTCTCCGGCATGGCGTCCGGCGTGTGCCCGGTCAGCGCGACGAGCTGCTCCGGGAACCGCAGGCCGTCCTCGCCGATGGCGCCGACGGGCTTGCCGAACCGGTCGCCGAGCTCCGCGGCCGGGTGGGCCTGCAGCAACCGGCCGAGCGCGGGCGACACGACGGTCTCGCCCGGCCCCGGCAGCTGCGGGACACCGGCGGGCAGCGGGATCCCGGCCGCGGTCGTGCCGGGCGTCAGCGCGACGTCGACCCGGATGATCTGCTGACCGTCGAAGAAGTCCTTGGAGCTGGCGTAGACGAGCTTGGCCGGGCCGTCGGAACCGCGGCTGTAGAACTGTTCGCCCTGCCAGAGGGCCCGCTGCTCGCGGTGCTGGGTGGCGAACGGCAGCGTCGCCAGCAGCAGCACCAGCCCGGTCGCGACGGCCACCCCGATCGCGGTGAGGATCGCCGACGTCCGGGTCCGCCGGTCGACCCGCAGCACCCGCAGGGCGATCTGGAGCGAGTTCACGCCGCCAACCTCGTCGCGATCAGGCCGTCGCGGATGGCGACGGTCTTCGGCATCGACTCGGCCAGCTCGCGGTCGTGGGTCACCACGATCACCGCCGCGCCGGTCTCGTGGGCGGCGCCGAGCAGGGCGTCCATCGTCTCGCGGCCGGTGCGCGTGTCGAGCGCACCGGTCGGCTCGTCGGCGAAGATCACCTTCGGCCGGTGGGTCAGCGCCCGCGCGATCGCGACGCGCTGGGCCTCGCCACCGGACAGCTCACCGGGACGGCGGCGTTCCTTGCCGGCCAGGCCGAGCCGCGAAAGCCAAACGCGGCCGGCCTCGATGGCCTCCTTGCGGCCCAGCCCGGCCAGCAGCGACGGCAGCGCGACGTTCTCCTCGGCCGAGAGCTCCGCGACGAGCATCCCCGACTGGAAGACGAACCCGAACTCGGTGCGCCGCAGCTCGCTGCGCTTCTTCTCGCCGAGGTGGTCGATCCGCTGTCCCGCCAGGAAGATCTGCCCGTCGTCGGCCCGGAGGATGCCGGCCAGGACGTGCAGCAGCGACGTCTTGCCCGAGCCGGACGGCCCGACGATGGCGACGGCGTCCCGCGGCTGGATGTCGATGTCGATGCCGGCCAAGGCGTACTGCGCGCCATAGCGCTTCACCAGGCCGCGGCCGGACAGCACCGAGCCGTGCGTCGCTTGTGGAGGGTTCGGGTCCACGAGGTTCTCCCTGTCGGTTCGGATCTTGGTGCCGATGAGCTTCGCCGAGACCGGGGGATGTCCACTTCGGGCAGAAGGCCAGTCACGCCGGGGCCCGCATCGGCCGATCGGCCGAGGGAGCGCGGGCCACTCGGCCAAGGTGCGGGTCGAGGGGAATCACGTAACGTCACGTTGTGCCCGCCGCGCCCTCACCGAAAACGCTCTACAGCCGCGCCACCGAACTCGTTCGGCGCGTCGGCGTGCCCGCGGCCGTGCTGTACGCCGCGCTGCTGTTCGACGTCATCTACACAACGCAGGCCGCGCTCGACGACACCGGCCCGCGCTTGGTCGACTTCGGCCTGCTGCCGGGCATCTTCGCGATGGCCGCCTGCGGGGTGTGGGCCCAGAAGCGGGCGGCGGTCGCCGGGGTGGCCGGTGGCGGGGTGCTCATCGTCTCCACCCTCTTCATCCACGCGGCCCGCATCCCGGCGTACTCCAGCGTGCTGCCGAAGGTGACCATCACCGAGGTCGTGGCCGGGGTCCTGATGGTCTACTTCGTGGTCCGCCGGGCGCGGGCGGGCGTGGCGTTCTGCGTGGTCGGCTTCCTGGTCGTCGCGGGTCTTGTCGCCGTCTTCGGCCGGTACGGGAGTGTCGCCGACATTTACACCGGCACGGCTTACCAGGCGCTGCTGTTCGGCCTGCTCCTGCTCGTCGCTCCGCTGGTGCCCGCCATCGCGGCGCGCGACCGCGGCCCGCGCGCCGATCCGCGGACCCGGCGGCTCGGCCGGATCAACGAGCTGGCGATGGGGCAGTGGCCGCTGATGGGGCTGCTCGCGTTCGCGCTGCTGTTCGAGTTCGGCTCCACGTATACGAACACCGCCCGCGGCGCCCCGATCCTGCTCTGCTCGATCGTCGCGGCGGTGATCGCGGTGCTGTCGCCGCGGCGGCCCGCGGACGCGCTCCTCGGCCTCGCCGGGGTCATGCTGCTGTCCGCCGTCGTGATGCCGTTCCTCTACCTGCGTTCCTACGACTTCCCGGTGCTGGGCGGCGTGCCACCCACGCAGATCGTCGCCGGCATGGGCGTGGTGGTCACCCTGACCCGGGCCCGGGGACTGAGCGAGTCCTGGCCGCGGGTGGCGGTGCTGTCGAGCGTCGTCGCGCTCGGCGCGATCCTCAACTCGAACGCGCGCGGCGGCCTGCAGACCGACCCTCAGGTGCTGTCGACCCTCGCCTTCGCCGCGACCTTGATGCTGGGCATCTCGATCGCCGTCGGCCTGCTGCTGCGCTCGCGGGACGCCCAGCGCACCCAGGCCGTGCGGTCGGCGGTGACCGACGCGCAGACCGCCGAGCGGATGGCGCTGGCCCGCGAGCTGCACGACGTCGTCGCCCACCACGTCACCGGGATCGTCGTGCAGGCACAGGCCGCGCGGCTGATGGCCGAACGGAACCCGCAGGTGGCGGTCGAGGCGATGGGCCGCATCGAGAACGCCGGCGTCGAAGCGCTCGCGGCGATGCGGCGGCTGGTCCGCTCGATGCGCGGCGACGCACCGGCCGGGTCGAGCGAGTTCAGCGAGCAGGCCACCACCGACCTCGGCGCCGACCTGCGGAAGCTGGTCGAGAGCGCCAACCACGGCGTGCCGACGTCGATGCACCTCGACCTGCCGCCGGACCTGCCGCACGAGGTCGGCCGCTCGGCACTGCGGCTGGTGCAGGAGTCGCTGACGAACGTCGGCAAGCACGCCTCCGACGCGACCGAGGCGTTCGTCGTCGCCGAAGTCGCGGGCGATGAACTGCACTTGCGGGTGACCGACAACGGCCGCGAGACGGTACGTCGTCCGGCCGGCGGATCGGGCGGCTACGGTCTGATCGGCATGCGCGAACGCGTCGCGCTGCTCAAGGGACGGCTGTCGGCCGGACGCGGCCCGGACGGCGGGTGGCGGGTCGAGGCGTGGCTGCCGCTGGCCGCCGGGGAAGGGGACGAGTGATCCGGGTACTGATCGCGGACGACCAGGAGATGGTGCGGATGGGCTTCCGCATGATCCTCGAGTCCCACGACGACATCGAGGTCGTCGCCGACGTCCCGGACGGCGTCTCGGCGGTTTCGAAGGCCCGCGAGCTGCGCCCGGACGTCTGTCTGCTCGACATCCGCATGCCCGGCCTCGACGGGCTGGAGGTCACCCGGCAGCTGGCCGGGCCGGACGTGGCCGACCCGCTGAAGGTCGTCGTGGTCACGACGTTCGACCTCGACGAGTACGTCCACACGGCGTTGCGCAACGGCGCGTCCGGGTTCCTGCTGAAGGACGCGGGCCCGGCGCTGCTGATCGAGGCCGTGCGCGCGGCCGAACGCGGTGACGCGCTCGTCTCGCCGCAGATCACCGTCCGGCTGCTCAAGCACTTCGACGGCAGTTCGGCCAAGGCGCGGGCCACCCCGCCGTCCGAGCCGCTGACCCCGCGCGAGATGGACGTCGTCAAGGCGGTGGCGCGCGGGCTGACGAACACCGAGATCGGCGCGGAGCTGTTCCTGTCGTTGTCGACGGTGAAGACGCACCTGGCGTCGGTGCAGGGGAAGATCGGCGCGCGGAACCGGGTGGAGACGGCGGCTTGGGCGTGGCGGAACGGGGTTGTCTCCTAGTCGGTGTCCCGCCGCCACACGAACAACAGCATGGCCATCAGCGCGAAGACCAGCCCGATGAGCAAGGCCGACAGCCACCCGGGCCAGTGCAGCGACATCCCGGTCAGGGCGACGCCGAGCGCGGCGAGGACCGAGATGCCGACGATGATCGCGGCCGCGCAGGCGTAGGCGATCCGGCCGCCGGCGTCACCCGCGTCGACTTCGCCCTCGGCCTCGCCGGACACCGGACCGAACGCGAACTTGACCCGGCCTCTCACCTTGACCCGCTCGACACGCACCTCGGCGCGCTCCGAGGGGTTCGGCTCAGCCTTGGACAGGTCCGTTTCGATCGCCTCGTCCACCGATCTCCCTCACCTTCCCTGACCGGTGCTGTCGGCGCACCGGACGGACGGTCCCTCTTGGTTGGTCGACACCGTACCACCGATGCGGTGAAGTGATGACCAAAGCAAGTACACAGAGTAATAGAAGATCAATACATCTAACTTGCCTTCCATGCGATTCGTCAGCTTTTTGTCAACTCTCCCTTCTGGATCCGACGGCGGACGGCAGATCCGGCGACACGGGCGATGACAACGTGGTCAGAGCCGTGCCACGCGCACTCCACAATGGACCTTGTAGCACTTTCGCGACCACGAACGTTCAATTGGCAAACAAGGCGAACAGAACCACCCGGTGGAATTGGTTCAGTCGATCACGAGGGGCGTTATGATTACGGACAGCTACCCACGGGTAGGGTGTCGCCATAACATGCATCGCAGATACATCTCTCATACGCACTTCAACTTGACAGCACACAAGCAGTACGCGGATGATGGGAAAGAACCTGGAGGTGCGGGCCTCCGGGTGACGCACTTGTCCGCCGAACGTCGCTTCCGGCGAGTACCGGCTGCGACGACGCAGCTGAGCTCGGCGAAGTGCTCCGAGGCCCGGCCCTTTCTGGGGTGGATGGGGGACTGGCCTCGGCCTACGAAAGGACGGTTGTCGTGACACCGAAGAGTGGGTCGGTAACGAGCGAACTCGGTGAATCGAAAACCGCTCCCGGAAAACCGCCACCGCGCAGCGGCGGTGGTGGCGGCGGCTTGGAGCGGGTGACCGTCAACCTGGTCCCTCGCGCGTCGCGGGCCTTGGACCGGGCCGTCGAACTCACCGGCGACTCGAAGACCGACACGATCAACCGGGCCCTGCAGGTGTACGCCGTGCTGGAAGAGGCGGTGAGCAAGGGCGGCGAGGTGGTGATCCGCCACAGCTCGGGTGAGCAGGAAGTGATCCGCTTCGTCTGAAGCCCGGGCCGGGTTTCCCGGTGCGTAGTATCCAAAGATGCAACGCCGTTTCCACGCCCCTGTCGTTCTTCCCGCCGACCCGTCCTGTTCGCTTCTCCGTGACGCGGTCGTCGATGTCGACGCCGACGGGCGCATCGCCTACTGCGGACCGGCGGCCACCGCCCCCGAGTCCGCCGCACCGGTCACCACCCTGACCGGCATCCTGCTGCCCGGCCTGGTCAACACGCACGCGCACAGCCCGATGACGCTGCTGCGCGGCATGGGCGGCGACCTGCCGCTGCTGCCGTGGCTCAACGAGATCATCTGGCCGGCCGAGGCGAAGCTGCGGCCGGAGGACGTCCGCACCGGCATGCTGCTCGGCTCGGTCGAGATGCTGCGCCACGGCGTCACGACGAGCGCGGAGATGTACTTCGAAGGCGAGCAGCTGGTCGACGCGGTCCTCGCGACCGGCGGCCGCGTGCTGGTCGCACCGCCGGTGATGGAGCTGCCGGGCCTCGACTGGCGGGCGCAGCTGAACGCGATCGAGCGCTGGATCGACACGGACGGCTTGCGCTTCGGCCACGGCGACCGCATCGAGCTGGGCTACGGCCCGCACTCGGCGTACATGCTCTCTTCGGAGGGCCTCCGGGCGACGGCGGAATCGGCTGCCGCGCGGGGTGCGCTGGTCCAGATCCACGTCGCGGAAGCGGCTGCGGAGGACACCGCCGTTCGCGAGACGCACGGCTCGGTGCCGGCGCTGCTTCGTGAGCTGGGCATGTTGGACGGCCGGGTGCTGGCGGCGCACGCGATCCACCTGTCGGACGAGGACATCGCACTCTTCGCGGCCCACGGCGTCGGCATGGCGCACTGCCCGGGATCGAACGCGAAGCTGGCTTCGGGCATCGCCCGCATCCCGGACCTGCGCGCGGCGGGCGTGGCGGTCGGCCTCGGCACCGACGGCCCGGCCTCCAACGACGACATAGACCTGTGGGAGGAACTCCAGCTGGCGGCGATGTTCGCCCGCCTGGCCACGGGCGACTCGACGGTGTTGACGGCGGCGGACGTGTTCTTGCTCGCCACCCGAGGCGGCGCGGCGGCCTTGGGCCGGTCCGACATCGGGGCCCTGGAAGCCGGCCGCTGGGCGGACCTGGTGCACATCGACCTGGACGACCCGGCGTTCGCGTGCGGCTTGGACGTCCCGGACGTGCAGCTGCTGTCGAACCTCGTGTGGGCGGCCGGGTCACGCCGGGTGCGGGACGTGTGGGTCGCGGGCGAGCAGGTCGTGGCGGCCGGGGAGTCGGTGAAGGTGGACCGGGCGAAGGTCCAGGCCGGAGTGGCCGAGACGGCGGCCCGCCTGCGCGCTTGAGTTCCGAGAAGGGCACTTTCACGTGAAAGTGCCCTTCTGCGGTCAGCGGGGGCGGAGGATGATCTCCGTCTGGTGGGCGTCCGGGGTGGCCGACACCGCCGTCACCACCGCCGTCGCCACCGAGTCCGCTTTCAGCAGGTGCGTTGTGTCGTACTCGCGGCCTTCGCCGGCGAAGATCTCCTGCTGCATCTCCGTGTCCGTGCGGCCAGGGTAGACCGACGTCACCCGGAGATCCGGTTCCTCCTCGCGCAACGCGTCGGCGAAGGCGCGGACCGCGAACTTGCTCGCCGCGTACGGGGACCAGCCGGGGCGGGCGTTGCGGCCCGCTCCCGAGTTGATCACCACCACGTGGCCGCGGGCCGTGCGCAGGGCCGGGAGCAACAGGCGGGTCAGCTCGACCACCGCCAGGGTGTTGACCTCGAAGTTGTCCCGCCACGCCGACGCGGGAGCGTCCTCGATGCGGCCCAGGCGTGCCACGCCCGCCGAGTGGACCAGCACGTCCAGCGACGTGATGTCCGCGACCGCCGAGGCGAGCGAAGCCGGGTCCGTCAGCTCCACCGGCCACGGCTTCGCGCCCGGGAGCTCCTTCGCCAGCGCCGCCAGCGCGTCGGCGTCGCGGCCGCCGAGCAGCAGGCGGTGCGTGGGGGCGAGCTGGTGGGCGACCGCCGCGCCGATGCCGCGCGACGCCCCGGTCACCAGGGCGAGGGGAAGATCCGTCATGCCCCCACCGTAATGGCGAACCCGGCGTCCACCGTGCGGTCCTCGCGCTTGCCCTGGCCCAGTTGCCGGACGTCGGTGCAGCCCGTCGCCGGGTCCGCGTCCGAGTCGAGCGCGTCGTCGGCCGCGTCCTTCGGCACCAGGTGCTCGCCCGGCGGCGGGGTGAAGCACACCTGGTACCCGCCGTCCTCCAGGCCGTCGAACGCGTACGCGCCGTCCTCGCCCGTGGCGACGCTCGCCACTTCCGCGTCGCCGCTCTTCAGCGTCACCTTGACGCCCGAGAGGCCGGGCTCGTCCTTGTCCTGTCGTCCGTTCCCGTCGGTGTCCGCCCAGGCGAAGTCGCCGATCCGGTTCGTCGGCGGGGCCAGTCCGAGGTCCACCGTGAAGTCTTCGCGCGCCTTGCCGCCCAGGGTCCGGGGCGCCGCGCAGCCGTCGGCGCCCGCGTCGGAGTCCTTGTCGTCGCTGCCCGCGTCCTGGCGCGTCACCGCGAAACCTTCCGGGAAGCCGTCGAAGCAGACCTGGTACGTGCCGTCCTTGAGCTTCTCGAAGCCGTACTTGCCCTTGTCGTCGGTCGTCGCGGTGCCGACCGTGCCGCCCGCGCCGTCCTTCAGCGTCACCTTGACGCCCGCGACGCCGGGCTCGCCCGGGTCCTGCAGGCCGTCGCGGTTGCGGTCCGCCCAGACGAAGTCGCCGATCTTCGCGATGGCCGGCGGCGGCAGGACGGTGATCGTCGCCGACGCCGTCTTGTCGCCGAGCGTGCCGCCCGCGTAGTGCACGCCGGTGACCTTCGCCGTGTTGACGTGCCCGTCGTCGGCCACCGTGAGGTCCGGGTGCTCGCAGGTCAGCTGCCGGTTCGCGCCCGCGGCCAGCCCGAACGGCTCGAACTTCTCCGCGCACCACGGGTCCTGCACCGCGATCCCCGTCAGGTCCTGCGTGCCCTCGTTGGTCACGGTGACGCGGTAGTGCGCGGTCTCGCCCGCGGTCACCGTCGCGAACGGGCCCCACGCGCCGGTCGCCGGGTTCTGCACTTCCATCTTCACCGAGTACGCGGCGAGCTGGAGGTCGACGCAGTCCCAGCGCAGCCGGTCGAGGCTGGTCGTCGCGAAGAACTTCACCGCGGTCGCCTTCGCCGGCGCGGTCGCCGCCGGGAAGTCCTGCTGTTCCAGGTGCCCGTCGCCGGCGTAATGGCCGGCGACCAGCTTGGTTTCCTGCACCTGGGCGCCCGACGCGTCGAAGAACCGCAGGCCGGTGGCGGGTTCGCTCCGGGGCGCGTGCGAAGCCGTCCAGACGCTGAGCGTGTAGACGCCGCCCGGGACGAACCGCTCGGCCTGGTAGGCGGTGCTGGTCTTGTGGTCCGGCGTCTGGATGACCGCCGACCGCTGCCCGTCGACGGCGTACGCCTGCTCGGTGAGCAGCTTCGGCGTCTTCGCCGCCGGGGTCCCGGGCGGGACCGGCGCGGCCGGGGTGAACACGTACCCGTCCGGGGCGCCGTTGCGCGCGGTGAGCTCGACGCTCGGGTTCGCCGCGACCCCGCCGCAGCCCGGCGGCGGATCCGCCGACGCGGACGCGGGCACCACCGCTCCCGCGATCGCCACCACCGCCACTGCCGCCGCCCGAGCCGAGAAGATCACCTCTCGACTATGACGCGCGGCACGGGCCCGCACCGGCCGAGAACCGTCCACTTAAGAGTGAACCTCGGCCGGGCGGACCCGTGGCCTCAGCGTTCGCCGATGCGGCCGGGCAGCCCGAAGCGGCCCTTCTTCCACACCGAGACGATGGCCGGGCGCGGCTGCGCGGTGCCGCCGTCCGGCCAGTGCGACGTCGGGTTCGCCGAGCTCGCCGCGTTCTCACCCGGGTGCTGGACGGCGACGAGCACCAGGTTGTCGGTCACGACCGGGCCGCACGTCTCGGCACCGACCGGCACCGACAGGAACTGCTTGACGTGGCCGCGCTCCGGGCCGGTGACCGGGACCGAGAACAGGCCGTCGTTCGCGCCGAGGGCGTTGCCGTCGGTGGCGACCCACAGGTTGCCGTGCCGGTCGAACGCGACGTTGTCCGGGCAGGAGATCGGGCTGACCTGGTCCTTCGGGAAGCCGCCGAAGTAGGTGTCCGCCGCCTTCGGGTCGCCGCAGACCAGCAGCAGCCGCCAGGAGAACCGGGTCGACGCCGCGTCGCCGCAGGACTCCTCCCACTCCAGGACGTGGCCGTTCTTGTTGCCGTTGCGCGGGTTGACCTCGTCGACGCCGGCCTTGCCCGCCGCGCCGCGGTCGCTGTTGTTCGTCAGCGCCGCGTAGATCCGGCCGTTGACCGGGTTCGGCTCGATGTCCTCCGGCCGGTCCATCTTCGTGGGGGCCACCTTGTCCGCGGCCTGGCGCGTGAAGACGTAGACCTCCTCGGCGGTGAATCCGTCCACAAAGGACTTGTCGCCGCTGGCCAGCGGGATCCACTCGCCGGTGCCGTCGAACTCGCCGTCGGCGGGCAGCGTGCCCTTGCCGTCGATCTCCGCCGCGGGGCTGTCGCCGGTGAACCGGGCGACGTACAGCGTGCCCTCGTCGAGCAGCGCCGAGTTGTGCCGACGCGCGTGCGCGCTGTTGCCGGGCTTGTACTTGCCCTTCGAGACGAACTTGTAGATGTACTCGAACCGGCTGTCGTCACCGGAGTACACCGCGACGCGGCCGTCGGCGGTGATCTTGATGTTCGCGGCCTCGTGCTTGAAGCGGCCCAGCGCGGTGTGCTTGATCGGCGTCGAGTTCGGGTCGTTGGGGTCGATCTCGACGACCCAGCCGAACCGGTTCGGCTCGTTGGGCTCCTGCGAGACGTCCCAGCGCTTGTCGAACCGCTCCCACTTGCGGGTGCTCGCGCCGCTGCCGATCGTGTAGCGCTTGAGGCGCGCCGCCGCGACCGGGTCGGTGACCTTGTCGGAGTTCGCGAAGTACTGGTCGAAGTTCTCCTCGCCGGAGAGGACCGTGCCCCACGGCGTCACGCCGCCGGAGCAGTTGTTCTGCGTGCCGCGGACCTTGCGCCCGCTCGGGTCGGCCGACGTCTTGAGGTACTTCGAGCCGGCGGCCGGGCCGCGGACCTCGAAGATCGTGTCGAGGGTGATCCGGCGGCCGTACCGGCTGGGGACCACCTCGAGCCCGCCGTGGACCGGGTCGCGGCGGGCCTGCAGCACCGAGAGGCCGTGCGCCGCCCAGGCGATCTTCGCCTGCTCCTCGGTCGGGTTGGCCGGGTCGTACTGGTCGGCCGGGAACATGTGGACCTCGGTCGTGTACTCGTGGTTGACCACGAGCAGGTTCGACAGGCCCAGCGGGTCCTGCGGGATCAGGCCGACGAAGTCGTTGTTGTAGCCGAACTGCTTGGCCTGCGCGGCCGCGGTCTGCTTGGTGAAGTCGAACTTCGGCGCGCCCGCGACGACCGGGTCGCCCCAGCGGACGACGACGCGCTGGGCGTAGCCGTCGGGGATGCTGACCACGTCGAGCTTGTTCGGCGGGACGGCGTCGAAGTCGGTGCCCGGGACGGGACGCGGCTTCGGGCCGTGACCGTTGGTGGTGACGTCGGCCGCGGCCGCGGTGCCGGCCAGGGCGGCGAACCCGCCCGCGGCGGCGGCCATCACCGCACCGGCCTTGAACACCCGGCGGCGGGAGATGTCCTTGACGACATCGCCGAAGTACTCGTTCCCGGAGTCGTTCGCCTCGGGGTGCGCGCACGCGTTGCCGCAGCGGTACTCGCAGGTGATCGAGGAACGGCCGCCCGGATGAGCGGGGAACAGCGGGAGCAGGCGGTCGGGCACAGCGCCTCCATGGTGGGGATTCGGGAACGAACCGAACCTAAGCGCCGAAAACCAGCCTTTCCGGACTTCTGGGTGAACAACGGGTGTACAGCACGATAGCCCCGGGACCGGGATCCCGGGGCTGTCACCGTGGGTGCGGAGGTCAGAACTCTTCGCCGACGAGGACCGCTTCCTTCGGCACGGTGTGCGGGTCCGCCTGCTTCTCCCGCAGCGAGAGCAGCGCACCCGCGACGACGCACAGCACGGCCGAGGCGACGAACGGCGCCTGCGGCGAGCCGAACCACTCGGCGACGTGCCCGACGAGCGTCGCGGCGACGGCGCCACCCAGCCAGCGGCAGAAGTTGTAGCCCGCGCTGGCGACCGGGCGCGGCGCGTCGCTGATCGACATCGCCGTGCCGGTGAACAGCGTGTTCAGCAGGCCGGACACCAGCCCCGAGACGATGATCCCGGCCACGAGCAACGGCTTGCTCGGCACGGCGAGCACCAGCATCAGGACGGCGTAGCCGAAGACGGCGGCCGCGGCGGCGTGCCGTTCACCCAGCTTGGCGGCCAGCCGCGGCGCCAGGGCGACACCGGCGACGGCGACGCACAGGCCCCAGCCGCAGAAGACCAGGCCGACGGCGATCGCGCTCCAGCCGAGGACGAACGGCGACCAGGCGAGCACCGCGAAGAACGCGGCGGTGTACAGCGCCGAAGCGACGGAAGTCCGCAGCAGGCCGGTGTGCTTCAGCGCGCGCAGCGGGTCGAGCAGCTTGATCGGGGTCCGCTGTTCGTGCTTGTCGCTCTTGAGGAACACCGCGCACAGCACGAGCGCGCCCGCCATCAGGATCGCGGTGCCGAGGAACGGGCCGCGCCACGAGATGCTGCCGAGCAGCGCGCCCAGCAGCGGGCCGACCGACAGGCCGACGCCGAGCGCGGCCTCGTAGAGCAGGATCGCGCCGGACTGGCCGCCGGTCGCGGCGCCGACGATCACCGAAAGCGCCGTCGCGATGAAGAAGGCGTTGCCGAGGCCCCAGACCGCGCGCAGCCCGACGAGCTGCTCGATCGACCCGGCGGCCGCACACAACGCGGTGGCCGCGACGATCAGCGTCAGCCCGACCAAGACGGTCCGCTTGGCGCCGAAGCGGGCGCTCGCCGCGCCGGTGACCAGCATCGCGACGACCTGGACGCCGAGGTACGACGAGAAGAGCAGGGTGACCTGCGACGGCGTCGCATCCAGGCCCTTGGCGATGGACAGCAGGATCGGGTCGACCAGCCCGATCCCCATGAAGGCGATGACCGCGGCGAACGCGGTGATCCACACCTGCTTGGGCTGGCCCTTGACGGCGTCCAGCAGGCTCGAGTGGTGTTCAGCGCTCATCGCTGATCAGTTCCTCCTTGTTGGTGTCCACGAGCAATTTGGCGAGGGCCGGGAGGGCGGCTTCGATCGCTGCGCGGTCGGCGTCGTCCATGGCGATGAGCCGCTCGCGGAGGAACTCCTCCCGCGCGGCCACCGTCTCGGCGTAGAAGCGACGGCCTTCGTCAGTGACGTCCACGAGCACCGCGCGGCCGTCGGCGGGATCCGGCGTGCGGGTCGCGAGGCCGAGCCGTTCGAGCCGGCCGACGACGTCGGTCATCGACGGCAGCTTGACCCGTTCGAACTCGGCGAGCGCGCTCATCCGGCGCGGACCGCCGTTGACCAGCTCACTCAGCACCGAGCCCTGCGTGAGGGTCAGCGACAGCCGCGGGGTCTGGCGGCGCACCTGGTGGTACAGCCGGAAGACCAGCGGCCGCAGCCGGTGGGCGAGGTCGGTGATCGCGGAAGTCACTTAGCTAGGCTAACAAAAATTAGTAAGGGTAGCTAAGTAAGTCCGCTCACAGGCTAGGCTCAGGGCATGGACGCGGTGATCTTCGACCTCGACGGCGTGCTGGTGGACTCCGAGCGGATCTGGGACGAAGTGCGGCGCGCGGTCGTCGCCGAGCACGGCGGCACCTGGCGCGAGGAGGCGACGCGCGCCCAGCAGGGGATGAGCACCCCCGAATGGGCCCGCTACCTGGTGGAAGAGCTCGGCGCGCGTACCACGCCGGCCGAGATCGCGACCCTCGTCGTCAAGCGCATGGCCGCCCGGTACGCCGCGGAACCGCCGCTGATCCCGGGTGCGGTGGAGGTCGTGCGCCAGGTGTCGAATCGGTGGCCGGTGGCGATCGCCAGCTCGTCGCCGGTCATCCTGATCAAGGGGTTCCTGGACGTGACGGGCCTGCCGGTGGGGGCGGCGGTGTCGTCCGAGCAGGTGGGGTCGGGAAAGCCGGCACCGGACGTGTACCTGCGGGCGGCCGAGCTGCTGGGCGTGCCGCCGTCGGACTGCGCGGCCGTGGAGGACACCACGAACGGGTTGCGGTCCGCGTTGGCAGCGGGGATGGCCGTGTACGCGGTGCCGAATCCGCACTTCCCGCCGGACCCGGAGGTGCTGAAGCGGGCCACGGCCGTGGTGGAGAAGATCACCGACCTGCCGGGCGCGCTGGGCCTCAGCTGACCTGGAAGCGCAGCGGCGGCGAACCGGCGTCCACTCCGGCCAGGAACACCCGGTCCCGGCCCACCACGGCGACCCGGCTTCCGTGGATCAGGTCACCTTCGGCGTTGTAGAGCAGGAGGTCTTCGTCCGTCGTCCGGACGAGGTAGACCGCTACCCACGGGGGCAACGGGCCGTCGGCCCGCCCCAGGTACCCGGCCCGCATGACCGCGTCCGTCATCGGGACGCAGTCCGGCGACCTCGAACCGAACTGGGGTGAAACGAGGTCGAGCGCCCGGTCCTCGGGTACCGCCGCGACGCAGAACAAGGCATCCCGCCGGCCCGCGATCGGCTCGGCGAGGAACGCGTGGGCGGTCCAGGTGCCGGTCGGGCCGGCGAAGTCCATGAGCCGGACCGGCGCGCTCGTCATCTTCAGCTCGGCCATGGCCCGGTGCCGCGGCGGCGAGAGGATCACCACCTGCTCCGGGTTCGCCGGGGGCGCGGGGGCCGACACCCGGTTCAACTCGGTGGCCAGCAGCACGCTCGTCAGCACCACCAGGACCGCGGCGAGCGGCGCGCTCCACACCGCCACCCGGCGCCGGCGCGGTGGCCGCCGCTGACGGCGTCGCTGCTCCGCCCAGGCCGCGTCGAGGTTCGGCGTGACCTCCCCGGCCTGTTCCCGCAGTGCTTCGGCCAGCTTGCGCTCGAGGTCTGTCATCGCTCGGCTCCCAGGTCGTCCCCCAGGTGCTTGCGCAGGTTCTCCATCGCGTGGTGCGTGGTCGCCTTGACCGTGCCGGGCGAGACACCGAGCGTCTCCGCGATGGCCGCCGTGCTCAGGTCCAGCCAGTACCTCAGCACGAGGACCTCGCGCTGCCGCCGAGACAGCCTGACCAGCACCGCGCGCAGCCGCTGGTGCTCCCAGTTGGTCACCGCCCTGACCTCGGCCGAAAGCTCGTCCGCCGGCCGCTCCTGGACGGCCCGCCGGACGACGCGCAGGTGCCGGGCCCGCGACCGCGACATGTTCACCACGGTCGAGCGGAGGTAACCGGCGACACGGGTGTGGTCCGACAGCGTGTCCCAGCGCTGGTGGAGCTTGACGAACGCCTCCTGCGCGACGTTCTCCGCGTCGTCCGCGCCGAGCAGGTGCGCCAGCCGTGTCATCTGACCGAAGTACTCCCGGAACAGCTCGTGGAAGGTCGGCGCGCCCAGGTCCCCCGGCGCGCTTTCCTCCACGGACGCCCCCACGCCCTCCCCACGCGCACCCCGCCCCACCGGTTTAGTGCAGCACGCGAAAAAGGCCGTCACCAGGGGTGACGGCCTTTTTCGAAGACAGCTTTTACCGCTCGACTTCGCCGCGGATGAACTTCTCGACGGCGTCGCGGGCGGTCGCGTCGTCGTACTGCTCCGGCGGCGACTTCATGAAGTAGGAGGAGGCCGACAGGATCGGACCGCCGATGCCGCGGTCCTTCGCGATCTTCGCGGCGCGCACGGCGTCGATGATGATGCCCGCCGAGTTCGGCGAGTCCCACACCTCGAGCTTGTACTCCAGGTTCAGCGGCACGTCACCGAACGCGCGGCCCTCGAGGCGGACGTAGGCCCACTTGCGGTCGTCGAGCCACTGCACGTAGTCCGACGGTCCGATGTGGACGTTGCCCTTGCCCAGGTCGCGGTCGACCTGCGAAGTCACCGACTGGGTCTTCGAGATCTTCTTCGACTCGAGGCGCTCGAGCTCCTTCATGTTCAGGAAGTCCATGTTCCCGCCCACGTTGAGCTGCATCGTCCGGTCGAGCTGGACGCCGCGGTCCTCGAACAGCTTCGCCAGCACGCGGTGCGTGATGGTGGCCCCGACCTGGGACTTGATGTCGTCGCCGACGATCGGGACGCCGGCGTCTTCGAACTTCTTGGCCCACTCCGGGTCGGAGGCGATGAACACCGGCAGCGCGTTGACGAACGCCACACCGGCGTCGATCGCGGCCTGGGCGTAGAACTTGTCGGCCACCTCGGAGCCCACCGGCAGGTACGACACGAGCACGTCGGCCTGCGCCTCGCGCAGCGCGGCGACGACGTCGACCGGGGTCTCGTCGGACTCCTCGATCGTCTCGCGGTAGAACCGGCCGAGCCCGTCGTGGGTGTGCCCGCGCTGGACGGTGACGCCGAGCGGCGGCACGTCGGCGATCTTGATGGTGTTGTTCTCCGAGGCGAAGATCGCCTCGGACAGGTCGCGGCTGACCTTCTTGGCGTCCACGTCGAACGCGGCGACGAACTCGATGTCGCGGACGTGGTACCCGCCGAAGTCGACGTGCATCAGACCGGGGACGCGGGTGGCCGGGTCCGCGTCGCGGTAGTACTGGACACCCTGGACCAGCGACGCCGCGCAGTTGCCGACGCCCACGATGGCCACCCGTACGCGGCGGTTCTCGCCCATGGGAGGTTTCTCCTTCAATCCGTCTGTCAGTAGGTCTGTGCCGCGACGCTGCGGCCCGGCTTCGCGGCTCAGGTCGTCTCCGGACCCTGCCGTTCGGCTTGTTCGTGCGCGATCAGCTCGTTGAGCCAGCGCACCTCCCGCTCGCTGGTCTCCAGCCCCAGCCGGTGCAGCTCGCGGGTGTAGCGATCGATCCTCTCCTCGGCCCTGGCCAGCGCCGCCCGCAAGCCCTCACGGCGTTCCTCGACGCGGCGGCGGCGGCCCTCGAGGATCCGCATCCGCACGTCGGCCGGGGTGCGCGAGAAGAAGGCCAGGTGGACGCCGAAACCTTCGTCGTCCCAGGTCTGCGGCCCGGCGTCGCCGAGCAGCTCGCCGAAGCGCTCCTTGCCCTCCGCGGTGAGCTTGTAGACCCGCCGTCCCCGCCTCGACCACGCCCGGTCGTCGGCCTCGTCCAGCTCTTCGACCAGGTACCCGGCCCTGAGCAGCTTCCGCAGGGTCGGGTACAGCGAGCCGTACGAGAACGTCCGGAACGTGCCGAGCGTCTCGTGCAGCCGCTTGCGCAGCACGTACCCGTGCATGGGCGCTTCGTGCAGAAGACCGAGGATCGCGAACTCCAGCACACCGCACCCCCTTTCGGGAACAAACCGAAGCGACCGGCGTTGCTCCGATCGATCGCCTCGATCCAACCTACTCAGCCACTATATCGCGCCGATACATCGAAGTGGCGAAGCTAACCCCGTCCGTGTACCCAATGAGGGCGAAATTCACCGGAGAGTTATCGAACGTCCGGCGTGTCCGGCCCGGTCAGCGGACCGGTCGCGCTAGGGGGCGTGGACGGCACAGCAAGAGCCCGTACTCTGTCCTGGTGATTAACCAGCGGCAGGTCGTGGACTACGCGTTGCAGCGCCGTGCGCTGCTCGCCGAAGTCCGCTCCGGGCGCGTCGGCACCTTCGAGGCGTGCGACGCGAGCCCGTACCTGCTGCGGGCGGCGAAGTTCCATGGCCGGGCCGGTGACCTGCCCTGCCCGATCTGCCGTCAGGAGCCGCTGACCCTGGTGTCCTGGGTCTACGGTGACGAACTCAAGCACGTCGCGGGCTCGGCGAGGTCCCCCGAAGAGCTGGCCAGGATGGCCGGCCTGTTCGCCGAGTTCACCGTGTACGACGTCGAGGTGTGCCGGGCGTGCCATTGGAACCACCTGGTGCGGTCATACGTCCTCGGCACGGGGGAACCGGCCGGTCCACGGAGGACCGCGGGCCGGTGAGCTGGAACACAACCGCTGCAGAGCGCAGAACGGCACCCCACCGGGCGCCGGTCTGGGAGGCCCATTCGTGAACGACGACCGCAACCGCTCCTGGCCGGGCCAGGAGCCAGATGCACCTCGCCGTGCCCAGTCAGGCCCGTGGCCGGGGGAGGACCCCGGACCGGCGTGGCCCGGCGATGAAGCCCCCCGCCGTCCGCAGCGCGGCACACCGCCCCGCGGCAATCCCAGCGCCAGTTCGCGCGGCGGGTCGCCGGAGTGGCCGTCCGGCGACGAAGGTGGTCCCCAGTGGCCCGCCGACGAGGCGCCCCGGCGTCCGCAGCGCACCCGCCAGCAGGGCGTGCCGCAGCGGCGCCCGGTCCCGCCGCCCGGCCAGCGCCCGGGACAGGGCGCGCCCGGATCGCCCCCGCAGGGCTTCCGCCAGCCGCCGCCGGGGCGCCGTCCGCCGGCCCCGCCGCCCGAGCGCGAACCGGACCTGATCACCCACCACGCGCACAACGGCACCGACGACTTCGGCCGTGACCCGTACGACGACGGCTACGATGACGCCGCGTTCAACGAGTTCGCCGACGACGTCGAGCCCCAGGAGGAGCTGGACGAAAACGGCAAGAAGGTCCTGACGCCGGCGCAGCGCAAGAAGCGCCGGTGGAAGATCATCCGGCGGGTGGCGTACGCCTTCGTCGGGCTGTTCTTCGTCGTGCCCGCGATCGCGTTCGTCATCACGTACTTCCTGGTCGACGTGCCGACGCCGGAGAGCATCAAGTCCCTGCAGAACCAGCCGATCACCTACTACGACGCGAACAACCAGGTGATGGGGCGGGAAACGCCGCCGAGCGGCGACCGCCAGCTGCTCAAGCCGGGCGAGGTGCCCGAGGTCGTCAAGCACGCGGTGTATTCGGCGGAAGACGCGACGTTCGAGACCAACTCGGGCTTCGACGTCACCGGCATCCTGCGCGCGGTCTTCAACCAGGTGACCGGCGGCCAGGGCGGTGGTTCGACCATCTCCCAGCAGTACATCAAGCAGGCGACGCAGAACGACGCCCCGACGCTGACCCGCAAGTGGACCGAGCTGGCCAAGTCGTTCAAGATGAACAACCAGCAGTCCAAGGAAGAGATCATCACTTCCTACCTGAACATCGTCTACTTCGGCCGCAGCTCCTACGGGATCCAGGCGGCCGCGAAGAACTACTTCAACAAGGACGCCAAGGACCTCAACGCGTCGGAGGCATCCCTGCTGGCCGGCCTGATCCAGGGTCCGGGGCGTTCGGAGAACCAGGCGTACGCGCAGAAACGCTGGACGTACGTGATGGACCAGATGGTCGCCAACCACTGGCTCCCCGCGGCCGAACGGGCGACCGCCCAGTTCCCGACGCCGATCCCGAAGAACTCCAACAAGGAGCAGAACTCCGGGAAGATGACCTACCAGCTCCAGCAGCGGATCAAGGACGAGCTGGCGGCGAAGGGTTACGACGAGAGCAAGCTGTTCTCCAGCGGCGCCAAGATCTACACCACGATCGACCCGGCGGCGCAGGACGCGGCCGAGCAGGCGGCCCAGGAGGGCATGAAGGGCCAGACGGACGAGAACCTGCTCAACGCGCTGGTCGCGGTCAACCCGAAGACCGGCGGCGTGCTCGCCTACTACGGGGGGCCGGAACTGGTGAAGGACGCCAACGGCAAGGACCAGATCGGCCAGGACCGGGCGAACCAGGCGAGAAACCCGGGTTCGTCGATGAAGCCGTTCGACCTCACGGCGTTCCTCAAGATGGGCAAGGGCCTCGGCGAGACGTTCGACGGCTCGAACAACCGGCAGCTCGGCGGCCGCACCGTCCGGAACGCCGGTGACAGCGCCAGCTGCGGCAAGGAGTGCACCGTCGCCACGGCGATGGAGATCTCGGCGAACACCGTGTTCTACGACATGGTCCTGAACGTGACGAAACCGTCGCGGGTGGCGGAAGCGGCGAAGCAGGCCGGGGTCAAGGTGGCGCCGGACGGCAAGAGCGTCCTGTACACCGACGACGCCAACATCTCCCTCGGTGGTGGTGGCACGGCGATCACGCCGGAGGACATGGCGGCCGCGTACGCGTCCTTCGCGAACGGCGGCGTCTACCGCGAGCAGCACTTCGTCGCGAAGCTGACGAACGCGCAGGACGAGGTCGAGTTCGACGAGAACAACGTCACGACCAAGCCGGCGTTCGACAGCGACGCCGGCAAGAGCCAGCAGATCGCGGGCAACGTCACCGAGGCGCTCGTGCCGGTCATCGACCACTCGAAGCTGAAGTGCCCGACGGGCCACGAGTGCGCCGGCAAGACGGGTACGCAGCAGTACACGACGAAGGACGGCGACCCGAAGGCGTACGGCGAACGCAACTCCCAGACGTGGATGGTCGGGTACACGCCGTCCGTGTCGGCCGCGGTCTGGGTCGGCGGCGACGGCAACAAGCCGCTGCACGACCCGAAGAACAAGCCCATCTACGGGGCGACCGTCGCCGGCCCGACGTGGCAGAACTTCATGAACCTCTACCTCAAGGGCAAGCCGGCGGAGAAGTTCGACAAGGTCGCGCCGATCGGCAAGGACGTCAACGACGTGACCACGACGCCGACCAAGCCGTCGGACACGCCGACGACCACGTCGACGCCGACCACGTCGGACACCCCGCCGAGCACCGAGACGTCGGACACGCCGACCGACACGACGTCGAGGTCCCGGACGAGCCGGCCCGGCCCGACGCCGCCGATCATCAACCCCGGCGAAGGCAACACCTCCGGTGGGGGTGGCGGCGGGCTCATCTCGAGACCCGGGCCAGGACCCGGCTAGCGGCTCCTTCGGGGCCCGTCGCGACCACGCGGCGGGCCCCGAACCGTTTCCGGGGTGATCATTCCGGCAACCCACCGGGGTCACGTGCGTCCCCTCCTCTAGAGGGACTGCGACCGTCGCCGTCCCTGCGTTCACTGGAGGACCCCGTGCCCGACGATCGATCCCGCTCCTGGCCCGGCCAGGGTCCCGATCCGCGCCGTCGTGGGCCGTCCGCGCCACAGGGTCCCCACGGCCAGGTGCCCCGCCGGCCGCTGCCGCCGCCACCCGGCCGGCCGCCGCAGCAACCACCGCAGCGTGGCTACCGGCCCGAGCCGCCGCCGATGAGCGGCGGTCCGGAGCTGATGACGCACCACGCGTACGAAGAGCCGTCCGGCTACGACGGCCCGTACGACGAAGACGGCGTCGAGGCGCCGGAGGACGGCAAGCCGGTTCTCACGCCGGAGCAGCGCAAGAAGAGACGCTGGAAGATCGTCCGGCGGGTCTCCTACGCCTTCGTCGGGCTGTTCTTCGTGCTGCCCGCGATCGCCTTCGTCATCACGTACTTCCTGGTCGACGTGCCGTCGCCGACGCAGGTCGCGCAGAACCAGAGCCAGGCGGTGACCTACCTCTATTCCGACGGCTCGCCGATGGGCAAGGACGTGCCGCGCGGCGGCAACCGGGTGCTGCTCACCCCGGAGCAGATTCCCGACATCATGAAGCACGCGGCGATCGCGACCGAGGACGACACGTTCGAGACCAACTCCGGTTTCGACATCACCGGCCTGCTGCGCGCGGCGTACAACCAGGCCACCGGCGGGGTCGGCGGTGGTTCGACGATTTCGCAGCAGTACATCAAGAAGGCCACCGACAACGACGCGCCCACGCTGACGCGCAAGTGGACCGAGCTGGCCAAGTCCTTCAAGATGAACCAGACGTACGAGAAGAAGGACATCATCACCGCGTACCTGAACATCATCTACTTCGGGCGCGGGGCGTACGGCGTCGGCGCGGCTTCGCAGGCCTTCTTCCACAAGGAAGCCAAGGACCTGAGCTTCTCGGAAGCCGCGCTGCTGGCCGGGCTGATCCAGCAGCCGGGCCGCTCGGAGAACCCGAAGGTCGCGCACGACCGCTGGAACACGGCGCTGGACCGGATGGTGAAGAACCACTACATCACCGCGGCCGACCGGGCGGCGGCGCAGTTCCCGACGCCGATCCCGGTGGAGGACAGCAAGCAGCAGGCCGGCGCGCCGCCCGCGTTCATCGTGCAGCAGGTGAAGGACGAGCTGGCCGCGCACGACATCCCCGAGGACCGCTACTACGCGGGCGGCTTCCAGGTGCAGACCACGATCGACCCGAAGGCGCAGCAGGCCGCGGAGCAGGTCGGCAGCGAGGCGCTCAAGGACCAGGTGGACGACAACCTCCTCAACGCGCTCGTCGCCGTGGACCCGAAGACCGGCGGTGTGCTCGCCTACTACGGCGGCAAGCCGATCGTGCAGGTCAACGGGCAGGACCAGGCCGGGCGCGACTGGGCGAACACCCCGCAGAACCCCGGCTCGTCGATGAAGCCGTTCGACCTCGTGGCGTTCCTCAAGATGGGCAAGGGCCTCGACGCGACCTTCGACGGCTCCAACAACCGTGTCTTCGACGGCCGCACCGTGCGCAACGCCGGCCCGAGCAGCAGCTGCTCGCAGCAGTGCACGGTCGCGGACGCGATGATGCGCTCGGCGAACACGGTGTTCTACGACATGGTGCTCAACCAGACCAAACAGGGACCGGTCAAGGAAGCCGCCCGCCAGGCCGGTGTGAAGACCAAGGACGACGGCGGCCAGTCGGTCATCTCGATCAAGGACAACAACATCTCCATCGGCGGTGGCGACACCCAGATCACGCCGCTGGACATGGCCGCCGCGTACGCGACCTTCGCGGGCAACGGCGAACGCCGTGACCGGCACTTCGTGCAGAAGGTGACCAACTCGCAGAAGGAGGTCGCCTACGAAGCTCCGGCGGACGGCAAGGCGGCCTTCGACAGCGACGCGGACAAGAGCAGGCAGATCGCCGGGAACGTCACCGAGGGCCTGAAGCCGGTCATCGACTTCTCGCACCTGCACTGCCCGAACGGCCACGAATGCGCCGGCAAGACCGGGACGCAGCAGCACACGAAGGTCGCGGGCGAGCCGTCGTGGGCGGGGAACATGAACTCGCAGACGTGGATGGTCGGGTACACGCCGTCGGTCTCGGTGGCGGCCTGGGTCGGCGGCGACGGCAACAAGCCGCTGCACGGCAAGAACAACTCGCCGATCTACGGCGCCACCATCGCCGGCCCGATGTGGGAGAAGTTCCTCTCCCTGTACCTGACGGGCAAGTCGGGCGAGCGGTTCGACAAGGTCGACCGCATCGGCGGCGAGGTGGCACCGCCGTCGACCAGCGACGTCGCGACGACCACGGGCTCGGCGCCGAGCACCGAGAACAACGGCGACGAAGGCGACGGCCGTGGTCACGACGGCCGCGGCCACGACGGCGACAACCCCAGCCAGTCGTCGACGTCGTCGTCGAACACGCCGAAACACCCGAAACCGACGACGTCTTCGAAGGAGACGCCGACCTCGGGCGACAACCCCGACAACTAGGGGTCGTGAACCACGGTGGGCCGCGGTACGTGTGCCCTCGGAGGGGACTGCGCCCGCAGCCCACCGTGGTACCCGAGGACGGCCCGTGAACAACGACCGCACCCGCACGTCGCCTGGCCGGCAATCCGATCCACGTCGTCGTGCCCGCCGTCCGGTGCCCCGCGCCGGGCTGCTGGGCGCCGAGCCGGAGCTGATCACCCACCACGCGCACAACGGCACCGAGCCGGACGAGCCGCCCACCGTGCCGATCGTGCGGCCCCGCGCGGGTCAGCCGCCCCGCCGTCCGCGCCCGTTGACCGCCCAGGACCTGCGACGACGCCGGTGGCGCCGGATCCGGCGGATCTCCTACGTCGTCGCCGGGTTGTTCTTCGCCGTCCCCGCGGTCGCGTTCGCGATCACCTACTTCGCCGTCGACGTCCCCTCGCCGGAGACGGTCGCACAGGCGCAGGGCCAAGCCGTGACGTACCTGTACAGCGACGGCACCGAGATGGGCAAGGACGTGCCCACCGGCGGCAACCGGCAGATCCTGTCGCCGAACCAGATTCCGGACGTCGTCAAGAAAGCCGTGATCGCCACCGAGGACGCGTCGTTCGAGACGAACTCCGGTTTCGACGTCGGCGGCATCCTCCGTGCGGCATACAACCAGGTCACCGGCGGTTCCGGCGGTGGGTCGACGATCTCGCAGCAGTACATCAAGAACTCCTCCGGCGACGACGACCCGACCCTGACGCGCAAGTGGCTCGAGCTCGCGAAGTCGTTCAAGATGAACCAGACCTACGACAAGGCGGACATCATCACCGCCTACCTCAACATCATCTACTTCGGCCGCGGCGCCTACGGGATCCAGGCCGCCGCGCAGGCCTACTTCGGCAAGGACGTCGGGCAGCTCGACTACTCCCAGGCCGCGCTGCTGGCCGGGCTGATCCAGCAGCCGGGCCGCTCGGAGAACCAGGCCGTCGCGACGAGCCGGTGGACGACGGCGCTGGACCGGATGCTGAAGAACGGCTACCTGACGCCGGCCCAGCGCGCCTCGGCGAAGTTCCCGACCCCGATCCCGCTGCGGGAGAGCAAGCAGGCCGGCGCGCTGAACCCGTTCCTCAAGAAGCAGGTCAAGGCCGAGCTCGCCGCGCAGGGCATCGACGAGAAGCAGTACTACTCCGGCGGGTTCCAGGTGTTCACCACGATCGACTCGCAGGCCCAGCAGGCGGCCGAGAAGGCCGTGGCCGAGGGGATGACCGACCAGACCGACGACCGGATCCTCAGCGCGATGGTCGCCGTCGACCCGAAGACCGGTGGCGTGCTGGCCTACTACGGCGGCGATCCGATCGTGAAGGGCCCGAACGGCGAGGACCAGGCCGGGCGCGACTGGGCCGACGAGCCGCACAACCCCGGGTCGTCGATGAAGCCGTTCGACCTGGCGGCGTTCCTCAAGCTCGGGCGCGGTCTCGACGCGCGGTTCGACGGCACGTCACCGCGGACGTTCCCCGACGTCCCCCAGCCGGTCCGCAACGCCGGCGACAGCAGCAGCTGCTCGCAGCAGTGCACCGTCGCCGAAGCGATGCAGCGGTCCACGAACACGGTGTTCTACGACATGGTGCTCAACGTGACGAAACCGTCCGGGGTGGCGGAGGCCGCGCGGGAGGCGGGCATCCGGACCACCGAGAACGGCGGCCGCAGCAAGCTGTTCACCGGGGACAACAACATTTCGCTCGGGGGTGGCGACACGGAGGTCACCACGGCCGACATGGCGTCCGGGTACGCGACCTTCGCCGCGGGCGGCGTCCAGCGGGACCGCCACTTCGTGCAGAAGGTGACCAACGCGAACGGCGAAACCGCCTACGAAGCGAAGATCGGCTCGACCGACGCCTTCGCGGACAACGACGCGCAGAAGAGCGCCCAGATCGCCGGGAACGTGACGGCGGCCCTGGCGCCGGTGATCCCGTTCTCGCGGCTGTCCTGCCCGGCCGGTCACGAATGCGCTGGCAAGACGGGAACGCAGCAGCACACCCCCCAGAACGACGAACCGCCGTCGGCGGCGAACGCGAACTCGCAGACCTGGATGGTCGGGTACACGCCGTCCGTGTCGGCCGCGGTCTGGGTGGGCAGTGATGGCGACAAGGCCCTCCGCGCCCCCGGTGGCGGCCCGCTGTTCGGCTCGACGCTCGCCGGACCGATCTGGGACCGCTTCATGCAGCTCTACCTGGGCGGCAGGCCGGCGGAACGCTTCAACCGCGTGGCGGCGATCAGCTCACCGCAGGACCGGGTGCAGGTCCAGGACCCGCCGGACGGAGACCAGCAGCAGCAACAGTTCCAGCAGCAACAGCAGCAGAACTCGGTCCAGTTCGGCGACGGCGGCAACCGGCAGCAGCAACAGCAGCAGCTCGATCAGCTGGAGCAGTTCCGCCAGTTCCAGCAGCGGTTGCAGGAGCTGCAGAACCAGCAGAACCAGCAGCGCGGCCGAAGGAGGCCGTGACCTCGGAGCTGGGGGTCACCGAGGTCACGGCCGGTCAGGGGGTCGTCAGGTCGACGACGGTGCCTTCGACGCCGGAGCGGTGCGCGGCCTCGATGACCCGGAGGGCCTCGACCGACGACGCGGGGTCGACCGGGAACTCGCCTTCGCCGCGCAGCGCGTCGCGGATCTGGGCGTAGAACTGCTCGTAGCGGCCGGTCTCGGTGGGAACGGTCTTGACGTCGGTGCCGACGCCGATCTTCCCGGCGTCCGCGGCGGGTTCCACGCCCCAGCTTTCGTCGCCGGGCCGCAGCCCCGCCTTGATCTGCGGTTCCTGCACGTCGAGGCCGTACTTGGTGAACGTCGCGCGGTCGCCGAGCACCCGGAACCGCGGGTTCTGCGTGCCCGCGAGGGCGGTCGCCCACAGGTGCGAGCGGACGCCGTTCGCGTGGTGCAGCGCGACGAAGACGTCGTCGTCGACCTGGACGCCGGCCCGGCGGCGGTCGACCTCCGCGTAGACCCGCGTGACCGGCCCGAACAGCTGCAGCGCCTGGTCGACGATGTGCGCCCCGAGGTCGTAGAGCAGGCCGCCGGCCTCGGCCTGGTCGCCGAACTCACGCCAGTTGTCCTTGGGCTTCGGCACCCAGCGGTCGTAGCGGGACTCGAAGCGGAACACCTCGCCGAGCTGCCCGGAGCCGAGGACCTTCCGCACGGTGAGGAAGTCGGAGTCGAGCCGCCGGTTCTGGAAGACCGTCAGGCCGACGCCTGCCGCCTTCGCCGCGTCGACGACCTGCTGGGCTTCGGCCGCAGTCGGCGCGAACGGCTTGTCGACGACCACCGGCAGGCCGGCTTCGATCGCCCGCAGCGCGAGCGGGACGTGCGTGCGGTTGGGCGTGCTGACCACGACGAGGTCGAGGTCACCGGCCCGCTCGAACAGCGCGTCGGCGCCCGGCACGACCTCCGCGCCGGGGTGGTCGACCCGTGCCTGGGCGGCGTTGCTCGACGTCGTGATGACCGCCGGGGTCAGCCCGGGCGTCGCCGCCACCAGGGGTACGTGGAAGACGCGGCCCCCGATGCCGTACCCCAGGATGCCCACGCGCAAGTCGTCCGCCATGCCGACATTAAACAACAGCGTTGCCTAACTGACCAGTCGTGCGAAGATCGGAGTCATGGCGGACACCGGGGTGAACCTGCGCGACGTGCGCGAGCACAACCGTGCCCTGCTGCTCACGCACATCCTGCGCGCCGGCGGCCTCAGCCGCGTCGAGCTCGCCGAACGCACCGGGCTCACGCAGCAGGCCGTCTCCAAGATCGTGCCCGAACTCCTCGACGCCGGCCTGCTGGACGAGCAGCGTCAGCCGTCCACGGGCGTCGGCAAGCCCCGCACCCGGCTGACCATCCGCGCCGGCGCCCGCCACGCGCTGGGCGCGCGCCTCGACCGCGACGAATACCGCGTGCTGCGCACCAACCTCATCGGCGAGGTCGAGGAGTCGGCCGGCGGCCCGCTCCCGGTCGGCTTCACGCCCGAGCAGGCCGTCGAAGCCATCGGCGCCACCGCGCTCGAGCTCGCCGACGGCTTCGACGTGCTCGGCCTCTGCCTCGGCGCGGTCGGCCCGCTCGACCACCTCGCGGGCCTGGTCCGCGACGCGACGAACATGCCCGGCTGGCACGACGTCCCCCTGCGTGACCTGCTGGAGAAGCGGACCGGGCTGCCCACAACGCTCGACAAGAACACCAACGCGGCCGCGTTCGCCCGGCTCTGGCCGCACGGCGAGCCGACGGCGACCGCGGTGGTGCTCGTCGGCACCGGCATCGGCGTCGGCCTGCTGATCGACGGACGGCTCTACCGGGGCCCGCGCACCAACGCGGGTGAGTTCGGGCACACCACGATCGCCTACGACGGCCCCCGCTGCGCCTGCGGGCGGCGCGGCTGCGTCGAGATCATGGCCAAGCAGGCAGCCGACACGCGGACCGCCGCCGGCTTCCTCGGCATCGGGCTCGCCGACCTCGTGCAGGTGCTCGACCTGGAGCGGATCGTGCTGGCCGGACGCGCGGTGCGGGACGAGCCGGACGTCCACCGCGAAGCCGTTTCGGAGCGGCTCGAGGAGCTGCTGCCGCTGCCGCATTGGCAGCGCATCGAGGTCGTCGAAGACGGCTCGGGCGAGGAGATCGTCACCCGGGGCGCCGCCGCGGAGGTCCTGGCCTCGTACTACGCGAATCCGGCATGATCACCGGCTTCACCACCGCGCACCCCGATCACCGATACGATCCGCCTCGTGCCAGAGGAGACCACGCGGGAGCCGGAGCCCGGACCCGTGACGCTGACCCCGGCGGAACGGATCGTCCCGAGCTGGAACGACCCCATGGTCGCGGCCGTCACCAGGCCCCTCGGCGGGCCGCTCGGTGAGCACGCGGCGGTCGGCAGGCACTGGTTCTGGTCCCCGCAGCGCGTCGGGCTGCTGCTGGCCACCCTGGCCCTGATGCTCTGCTGGTTCGGCAAGGGCTCGTGCATCCAGCAGTACCAGGACTCCAGCGGCGCGACCCAGCTCGACTGGCGCGCGGGCCGCCCGTTCGTCGCCATGTGCTACTCCGACATCGTGCCGCTCTACGGCGCCGAACGGCTCGACCGGCCGAGCACGTTCCCGTACTACACGTCGTGGAAGGAAAGCTCGCAGACCGCCGAGAACAACACCCGGTACATGGAGTACCCGGTGTTCACCGGCCTCTTCCAGTGGGCGAACGCGAAGCTCGCGGCGGGCTGGCTGAACGTCGCCGAGTCCGGCTGGCTGCCCGGCGCGCTGCCCGTGGCGATCTACTTCGACATCACGGCGTTCTTCCTGTCGGTCGCCTGGCTGGTGACCGTGTGGGCGACCGGCCGGACGCTGAAACGCCGTCCGTGGGACATGGTGCTGGTGGCGGTCTCGCCGCTGGTGCTGGTGCACGCGTTCACCAACTTCGACGCGATCGCGACCGCGTTCACCGCGACCGGCCTGCTCGCCTGGGCACGCAAACGGCCGCTGCTCGCCGGCCTGCTGCTCGGCCTCGGCGCCACCGCGAAGCTCTACCCGCTGTTCCTGCTCGGCGTGCTGTTCGTGCTGTGCCTGCGCGCGGGGAAGCTCACGCCGTTCTGGAAGACCGCGGGCGCCGCCGTCGTGACGTGGGTGGCGGTGAACGCGCCGTTCATCCTCACCGCGACCCGCGGCTGGTGGGAGTTCTTCCGGATGAGCACGCTGCGGCCGATGGACCCGGACTCGCTGTACAACGTGTTCTCGTACACCACCGGCTGGGCCGGGTTCGACGGCGTGCTGCAGAAGAACCAGACACCGACGTACCTGAACCTCACGGTGGCCGTGCTGTTCCTGACCTGCTGCGCGGGCATCGCCTACCTCGCGCTCGCCGCGCCGCGACGGCCGCGCGTCGGCCAGCTCGCGTTCCTCGTCGTGGCCGCGTTCCTGCTGACGAACAAGGTGTGGAGCCCGCAGTACTCACTGTGGCTGGTGCCGCTGGCGGTGCTGGCGATCCCGCGCTGGCGGCTGCTGCTCGGCTGGATGCTGATCGACGCCGTCGTGTGGGTGCCGCGGATGTTCTACTACCTCGGCGTCGACCACAAAGGCCTGCCCGAGGGCTGGTTCCTCGGCACGGTCGTGGTCCGCGACCTCGCCGTCGTCGGGCTGTGCGCGCTGGTGGTCCGCGAGGTCTGGCGCCCGGCCACCGACCTGGTCCGGGCCGACGGCGACGACGACCCGGCGGGCGGCTTCCTCGACGGCGCCCGGGACGTGATCATCCCGAACGCCGTCCGCCGCCGCCGCCGGAAAGCCGTCGCCGTCTAACCGAGCTTCTCCCGCAGGTAGGCGATGTCGGTGGCCTGGCCGTCCGCCGGCGTCTCGACGACGACCGGGGCGCCCGCCGCGCGGGCGACGCCGACCAGCACGTCGGGGTCGATCGTGCCTTCGCCCTCGACGACGTTCGCGTGCCGGTCGCGGGTCGAGCCGAACTCGTCGCGGGAGTTGTTGAGGTGTACCAGGTCGATCCGGCCGGTGATGGCCATGACCTTCTCGACGGCGGTCTCCAGCTCCCAGCCCGCGGCGAACGCGTGGCAGGTGTCCAGGCAGAACCCGGCGCCGAACTCGCCGACCTTGTCCCACAGCCGGGCGATCACGTCGAGGTCGCGGGTCATCGCGTTCTCGCCGCCGGCGGTGTTCTCGATGAGGATCGGGACCTTGAAGCCGCCCTTTTCCTGCTCGCGCTCGAACAGCTTGCGCCAGTTGTCCAGGCCGGCCTCGACGTCGTCGTTCGCGCCGACGTGCCCGCCGTGCACGATCAGGCCCTTCGCGCCGATCGCGGCGGCGCCGTCCGCGTGCTGCGTGACGTTCTTGCGCGACGGGATCCGGATCCGGTTGTTCAGCGAAGCCACGTTGATGAGGTACGGCGAGTGGATGAACACCTCGACCGGGTCGGCCGCGATGGCTTCGCCGTGCGGATGCGGCTTCGGGGCCTTCCAGCCCTGCGGGTCGGAGAGGAAGAACTGGACGACGTCGGCTTTGCGCTCGGCGACCGCGGTCAACGGGTCGTCGTCACGGACATGGGCGCCAATCAGCATGCCGAGCACGCTACTCCGGGCGGATTTCCGCCCGCTGGGACCGGTTGGTGACGCTCGTGGAGTACCGTGAGCGCGTTCCGTGATCCAGATTTGGTCCGACTGCCGGAGGGCATGATGGGGAAGCACGTCGCCCGGATCACCGCACTGGGGTTCACGATCGCCGCGTCCGTCGCGCTGGCGCCGGGCGTCGCGAGCGCCGACCCCACCCTCGGCGGAAGCTGCCAGGCCACGCTGCAGAACAGCGCCGCCCGCACCGGCTCGACCGGCCTCCTGCTGGACGCCGGTGCCCCGCTGAACGCCCCGAACCAGCTCACCATCGGCCTCGACTCGAGCTCGCGGAACACGAACGGCTCGGCACCGCTGCTCACGCTGCCGCTCGGCGACACGGTGAAGGCGCTCGGCATCGGCGAGGTCCCGGTGGTCGGCGACGTCGCGGCGCAGGGCGTCTGCCCGGCCGCGCAGGGCACGGTCAACGCGGTCGGCGACCTGACGCAGGGCGTGGCCGGCCAGCTGCCGCCGCTGCCCCTCCCGCCGAACCCGCCGCAGCCGGCTCCGCCCCAGCCCGTTCCGCCCGGCCCGAACCCGCCGCACCCGGGTCCGAACCCGCCGCCCGGCGACCACACCGGCCCGATCGTCACCGGCCCCGGCAACGCGGCCCTGCCCGGCGACTCGATCTCGGGCATCTTCAGCCACGCCTCCCTGGTGCCGGGCAGCCTGGTGCAGGCGCCGGTGATCGCCCAGGTCATCCCCGGCCAGCAGGTCCCGACGGTCGACGAGCAGAAATCGGGCACCGCGGAGGCACTGCCCGGCGTCACCCCGCCCGCGAAGCTGCCGATGCTGCTCGCGGTCCTGGCGCTGGCGATCGTCGCGGCCGCGCTCGTCCGCGCGTGGATCCGCCGCAAGCCCGCCTGACTTCACCCATCGTGACGCCCGCTTCCACTCGAATGCCGGACATTTCTGAGCGCGCGGGCGTCACCCGGCTGCCCTAACGTCGTTGTCCTGGGAAGAGGCGACGAGACCAGGGGCGGCGAGCATGCAGGATCGGACACGGAGGGCTACGGCGGTCGGAGCTACGGCGTTCGTGCTCGCCGGTTCGGCCGTGCTCGGCCTGCCCGGGACCGCGTCGGCCGAGACGAAGACCGTGCCCTGCGGCAGCACCGTGTCGGCGGCGCCGGGCGACCACATCCAGGGCTCCCTGCTCGGCCTGCCCCTCATCGACCTCGGCGTCGTCACCCAGGCGACCACCGTGCTGACCACCACCGTGGGTGGACTGCTCAAGACCGTCTGCTCGGTCACCGTGAAGGTGGTGAACACCGTCGTCTCGCCGGTCCCGGTGGTCGGCGCACCCGCGGCGAGCGCGATCAACCAGGGCGTCCAAGGCGTGACCAGCGGCGTCCAGCAGGGCTTGAGCGGCGGCGGCAAGCAGCAGTCCCCGCAGCCCGGCACGGGCGGCAACCCGCAGCAGCCGCCGTCGAACGGCGGGACCGGCGGCACGCCCCAGCAGGGCGGAACCCCGGCGGGCACCACGCCGATTCCCGACGCGAACAGCCCGCTCCTACCCGGTTTTTCGAGCGTCCCGGTGTTCGGCGGATTCCCGTTCTCCTTGGGCACGGGTTACGCGCCGATGCGCGACTACAGCGGTATCCCGTTCGCGACGGCCGGGCTGTTCACGCCGTCGCCGGCGATCCGGTACGGCAGCCAGATCCCGGGTTACGCGCCCCAGTACGGCCTCACTGGGCCGGAAGGCGCCTCCGGCGACAACTCCGGCGTCCAGACCGCCGGACGGGCCGAGGCGCTGCCGTCGGGGTCGGACGGCTTCCCGAACGGGTCGAATTTGCCGCTGCTGATCGCCGTCCTGGCACTCTCCGGAGTCAGCGCGGGCCTCGTCCGCACCTGGGTGCTCCGCCGAATGGCCGCTGCGAATTGATACAACTGCCGAGTATCTTTCGCGTATCCCCGTCGTTCATCCTGTTGTTCAGGAAGACGCCCCGATAACGCCACGGAGGAAGTGCTCGTGCGGAAGACCTGGCAGACGACTCGCCGAGCACTGACCGTCACCGCGATCGCGGCCTTCGTGACCGGCGGCGCGTTCCTCTCCGCGGGCTCGGCCGCCGCCGCGACGACCCTCGTCAGCAACAGCTGCACGGGCTCGGTCACCGGGCAGATGGGCGACCAGGTGGCGATCGACGGAGCCTCGGTCAGGACCCTCGTGACCGACGGCGCGAACAACGCCGGGACCCTCGCGATCGGCAGCTGGGCGGGCGATTCCATCGCCAAGAACCACTCGATCCCGGTCGGCCAGATCCCGAACTCCGCGGGCGGCGAGGCGAGCGGCGCCGCGATCGGCAAGGCGGTTCGTACCGCACTGGCGAATTCCGGCACGTGGGGCCTCGGGCTCGACTGGAACAAGACGCTGAACAGCGTGGAGAGCACGGTCGCCAAGGGCTGCGGCCTCACGCTGATCGCCGGCAACTACGTGGCGCCGAGCACGCCGACCCCGGGGAACGCGGGCACCCAGCAGCAGGGCGGCACCCCCGCCGGCGCGTCGGGCAACCTCTCGAACCTCAACCCGGGCACCACCGGCGGCACGGGCGGCAGCGCGCCGATGCGCGACTACAGCGGCATCCCGACGGCGACCGCCGGCACGGCCGTCGCCCCGGGCGTGCGCTACCCGGCGAACGGCATCCTCCCCGGTGACGCGTCGGCCCCGCAGGCGCAGGCCGGCGCGGGCGACCAGAGCGGCCAGGGCGCGGACATCCGCGACGCGGGCAACGCGCAGTCGCTCGCCTCGAACAGCGCGTCGAACGACGTCCAGCTGCCGATGCTCCTCGCGGTGATCGTGCTCGCCGGCGTCACGGCGGGTCTGGTCCGGACCTGGGTCCTCCGCCGGGCCGCCTGACCCCGCCGTCGGGGACTGTCGGTACCCCCAGGTAGCCTTACCTGGACAAACCCTCCTGCCACGGACAGCCCGTGGCCGCGAGCCCATAGGAGGTGAGTGGTTGTGTCACGCCATTACGAGGTAATGGTCATCCTGGACCCCACGCTCGACGAGCGCACGGTCGCCCCCACGCTGGACAACTTCCTCAACGTGATCCGCACTTCGGGCGGTTCCGTGGAGAAGGTCGACGTCTGGGGCCGTCGTCGCCTCTCGTACGAGATCAAGAAGCACGCCGAGGGCATCTACGCGCTGCTCGACCTGAACTCGTCTTCGGACGCGGTCAAGGAGCTCGACCGGCAGCTGTCGCTGCAGGAGACCGTGCTCCGCACCAAGGTCATGCGTCGCGAGGTCAAGCGCGCCGCGGCCAAGCCCGCCGCCAAGGCCTGAGCCCGAGGGGAATCCCGATGGCTGGAGACACCGTCATCACGGTGGTCGGCAACCTGACGTCCGACCCGGAGCTGCGCTTCACCCCGTCCGGTGCGGCGGTCGCGAACTTCACCGTCGCGTCCACCCCGCGCACCCTCGACCGGCAGTCCGGCGAGTGGAAGGACGGCGAGGCGCTGTTCCTGCGCTGCAACATCTGGCGGCAGGCGGCGGAGAACGTCGCCGAGTCCCTGACCCGCGGCGCCCGCGTCGTCGTGCAGGGCCGCCTGAAGCAGCGGTCGTTCGAGACGAAGGAAGGCGAGAAGCGGACCGTCGTCGAGCTCGAGGTCGACGAGATCGGCCCCTCGCTGCGCTACGCCACGGCCAAGGTCAACAAGGTCAGCCGCGGTGGCGGCGGTGACTTCGGCGGCGGCGGCGGTGGCGGCGGAAGCCGTGGCGGTGGCGGCGGCATGCCCGCCGACGACCCGTGGGGTTCGGCCCCGCCCGCCGGTGGCGGCGGTGGCGGCTTCAGCGACGAGCCCCCGTTCTGATCTCGTACACATCCACACAGATTTGAAATTCCAGGAGTAACCAGTGGCCAAGCCACCCATCCGCAAGCCCAAGAAGAAGGTCTGCGTGTTCTGCAAGGCCGAGAAGAAGGGCCGCCCGGAACTGATCGACTACAAGGACACCAACCTGCTGCGGAAGTACATCTCCGACCGCGGCAAGATCCGTGCCCGTCGCGTCACCGGCAACTGCAGCCAGCACCAGCGTGACATCGCCATCGCGGTCAAGAACTCCCGCGAAATGGCGCTGCTGCCCTACACCTCGACCGCGCGCTAAGGGAGGGCACTGACATGGCGAAGATCATCCTCACCACCGACGTGGCCAACCTGGGCGGCCCCGGCGACATCGTCGAGGTCAAGGACGGCTACGCGCGCAACTACCTGCTCCCGCGGGGCTACGCGATCGTGGCCTCCAAGGGCGCGGAGAAGAACGTGCGCACGATCCAGCGCGCGCAGGAGAGCCGTCGCATCCGCGACCTCGACCACGCCAAGGAGATCAAGGCGACGCTGGAGGGCCTCGGCGCCATCCAGCTGACCGGCAAGGCGGCCGAGGGCTCGAAGAAGCTCTTCGGTTCGATCACCGCGGCCGAGATCGTGGACGCGATCAAGGCGGCCGGTGGCCCGCTGCTCGACAAGCGCGTCATCGAGCTGCGCGACCACATCAAGACCGTCGGCAAGCACTCGGTCGGCGCCCGGCTGCACCCGGACGTGAAGGTCGACGTGCGGCTCGAGGTCAAGGCCGCGCAGTAAGGCAGTACCTCGTGGAAGGCGGGCCGCTCCCTGGTGGGCGGCCCGCCTTCACGCGTTTCGGGGGAACCCCGGACACGCGGGCGTCGTCGTAGGACAATGGAGCGGGACGCGAAGGGAGCGCACCGGGATGGGTAACGAGGTCAACATGTCCGCGCCGTCCGGCGGAGGGGGCTTCACGTTCGACGCCGACAAGATCGACGGCGTCATCAAGAAGTGGCAGGACCTGCAGACCGACCTGCAGAACGACGCCGCCGACGCGAACCTGATGGCCGACGTGAAGGCACCCGGCAAGGAGTTCGCCAGCGGCGACTGGGAGAAGCTCGCCAACCCGTCCGGCAAGGCGTTCCTCGAGCAGAACAAGAAGATGCAGGACTACGTGAAGAACTACATCCAGGCCCTGCTCGACGCGAAGAAGAAGATCACCGCCGCGGACGCCGGCCACACCGGTGACATCACGAAGGCGGGGACGCAGGCGTGAACCGTCGGCTCGTCCTGCCCGGCCTGGTCCTCGCGGCGCTCGCCCTCGCCGGCTGCAGCACCAAGACCGACGGCACGGCCAACCCCGTCGCGTCCGGCGGGCCCGGCACCTCGAGCAGCACGAACGGCGACGGCGGCAGCGGCAACGGCGCACCGAAGGTGTCCAGCCCGCTCGACCCGGCGAAGCTGAAGTCCGACCCCTGTTCGGTGCTCTCCGCTTCGCAGCGCTCGTCGCTGGGTGTCGAGGACGGCACATCGCGGACGACGTCCGCCGGCTCGAGCTGCGCCTGGGTGTACAAGGACGACGAAACGCGCAGCAGCCGCGTCGACGTCGCCGCCGACCCGAACACCGACGGCCTCGCCGGCATCTACGACCTCTACGCCAAGGGCGGCAAGGACCAGTACGAGTACTGGGAGCCGACCGAGGTCTCCGGCTACCCCGCGGTGTACGCCGCGACGAAGGACTTCCGCTCCCAGGGCCAGTGCAAGCTGCTGGTGGGCGTGACGGACAGCCAGGCCGTCCAGGTCTTCACGCAGATCGGCGCCGGCCCGGGGGCGACCGACCCGTGCCCGTACGCGCTGAAGACGGCCGAGGCGATGATCCAGACGTTGAAGGAGGGCTGAGATGCTGGAACTGGTGCTGCTCGGCGGTTTCGCCGCGTACAACCTGGCCACCACGCACTCGGACGACCACACTTCGCAGCAGGGCGACCGCAAGATCGACTGCTACGACATCTGGGACAAGATCACCCACGGGCCCGGCACCGGTTCGATCCAGGACGGGCAGGCGGCGGCCAGCCGGCTGAAGGGCGCATACGCGGAGCGGCTCACCACGATCGACGCGCTGGCCAAGGAGATGGACGCGGCCTGGACCGGCGGCGGTGCCGAAGCGGCGCAGAACGCCGGCGCGCACCCGCTGCGGGTGTGGATGGAGGACTCGGGCACCAAGCTGACCGACTCCGACAAGTACCTCGGCGAGCAGAACACCGCCTTCACCACGGTGCACGCGCAGGTGCAGGAGGTCCCTAAGGACCCGCCGAAGAACAATCTGCTCAACGCGATGACGCCGTGGACGACCGACACCGACCGGGCGATCCGCGACTACAACGCCAAGGGCCAGGCGAACGTCGACGCCTTCAACACCTACTTCAAGGCGAGCAACGACAACGGCCAGAAGATGCCGACGTACTCCGCGCTCAAGGGGCAGCAGGAGAACGTCAACGTCGACGGCGGTCAGGACGGCAAGAAGAAGCCGGGCGACGGGACCGGAAACGGCAACGGAAATGGGACCGGCACCGGCACGGGCACCGGGTCGATGCCCGGGGTGAACATCCCGGGTCCGGGCGGCATGCCGAACGTCCCCGGCGGCGGCTTCGACCCGTCCAAGGTGCCGGGCTACGACCCTTCGAAGCCACCGAACTTCGACCCGTCGAAGATTCCCGGCGGCGGTTACGACCCGTCCAAGATCCCCGGCCCCGGCACCTTCACCCCGCCGAACTTCAACGACGGCACGCACTCGTCGGGCTTCACGCCACCGAAGATCCCGGGGCCCGGCGGCTTCGGCCCCGGCGGGTCCGGCGGCGCGGGTGACTTCTCGATCCCGGGCGGTGGCTTCGGCCCCGGCGGGTCGGGCGGGATCGGCGATCCGTCGGGCTTCGGTCCGGGCGGGGCGGGCTTCGGGCCCGGCGGCTCGACCGGCGCGGCCACACCTGGCGGCGCGGGCGCGTCCGGCGCCGGCCGGGGCGGCGTGGGCGGAGCCATGGGCGCGGGTGGCGCGGCGGCGGGCCGGCCCGGCAGCACCGGGATGGGTGGCATGGGCGGGATGGGCCACGGCGCCAAGGGCCAGGGCGGCGGCGACGAGGAACGGACGTCGAAGTACCTGCTCGGCGACGACCCGAACGACATCTTCGGGACCGACGAGCTGACCGCGCCGCCGGTCATCGGCGAGTAGCCCACGCGGGACCGCCGGGCGCGTGCCAAGATGGGCGCGCCCGGTCTTCGAGCTGATCTTCACAAGGGGGAAATGCGGTGCTGGACAGGCAGGTCACGCTCTCGACCGGCACCCTGATCAACCTGATCCGGCGCCGGGGCGGCGAGCCGCACACGGTGCTCTCCGAAACGCCGACCTGGTACAGCGAAGAGGCCCAGCGCGCCGAGGACGAGCGCGTCAACGCCGAGCTCGCCAAGGCCGGGCTGTTCGGCACGCGCGGCATGCACCCCGGCTTCGTCGCGACGGTCGAGGCGATCGCCCGGCCGCAGCTGGAGTACTACGGCTGGGTCGACGGCGGGTTCCAGGGCAAGCCGGTGAGCTACCGGCTGCTGGCCGGCAGTGCCGGCGGCGAGGCGTTCGTGCTGGCCAAGCACGAGGAGCTGGACGTCGTCGTCATCGAGTCGACCCGGCCGGGGGAGCTGCTCGACGACTTCCTCGGCCAGATCCCTAAGCTGGCGCCCGGGCGCGGGACGCCGCTCGCGGTGCCGAAGAGCCAGATCGAGGGGACCGCCCGCCCGGACGAAGGCGGGTTCGCGGTGCTCCGCAACGACCGCCCGGCCGAGGGCTCGCAGGAGGTCGAGGAGCTCCGGCGGATCCTGGCGCTACGCCGAATGGGGAGTGGCAGCCTCTACGTCGCGGCCCGGAGCCGCACCGGCGCGTGGCACCGGATCGAACGCCCGGTGAACTACATCGATACCTCGGAAGGCCGATGGCTGACCGAGGAGATCCCGGGCCGCGGCGAGAACCGCGTCGCCTTCACCCCGGCCGACCAGCGCGTTCTCGCTGACCGGTTACGCAGCGCACAGGGCCGGCTCACCGTGGCCTGACCCCCGGGCCGTTCAGCCCACCGGGTTACCCACCTACCGTCCGTGATTTTCATCCACAGGTCCGGTGGCCCGACGCGCCCGCGTCCATCCACGACACGCCGAAGAACGGACTTCTCGCGACACGCCGGACGAGTTTTCCGAGAGTTCTCCACAGCTTTTACACAGGGGCTGACCTGCATCTTTACCGAAGCCGATCACGCTTGTCCCCAACTTGTCCACAGCTCTCGCGGCACCTGTGACTGGTTACCCCCATTCATCCCCAGGTTGTCCACAGAAGGGTCCCCACCCTGAATTGCCATCGGCCTTCCGGGGGATCTAGCGTGCCCGCTCGGGCCTGTACTCACGGTGGCGCCCGGCGTGCCTCCGAGAGTCGGACGGCGTTCTCGCCGATCATCGGGAGACGCGTCCGGGGGACGGGAGCACGAACCGAGCCGCGTGCTTCGAGAGCGAAGTTCCGGCATAATCGAACGAGTGTTCGACACGATGAGGAGGTGTCCGGAGCGGTGGCGCTGACCGACGACCGCGGTCCGATGTACGCGGAGTCCGACCCGGGTCCGAACGATCCGGGACCCGGCGGCTTCGACCGCCAGCCACCGCAGGACATCGCGGCCGAGCAGTCCGTCCTCGGCGGCATGCTGCTGTCCAAGGACGCGGTCGCCGACGTCATCGAAGCGCTCGGCCCCGACGACTTCTACCGGCCCGCGCACCAGGCGATCTACGACTGCATCCTCGACCTCTACGGCCGCGGCGAGCCCGCCGACCCGATCACGGTGTCGGCCGAGCTGGAGCGCCGCGGCGAACTGGGCCGCGTCGGCGGAGCGCCCTACCTGCACACGTTGATCGCGACGGTGCCGACGGCGGCGAACGCGGGCTACTACGCGGAGATCGTCTCGGAGAAGGCGGTGCTGCGCCGGCTCGTCGAGGCGGGCACCCGGATCGTGCAGTACGGCTACGGCGCGGCGGCGGGCGACGGCGCGAACATCGACGAGGTGGTCGACCGCGCGCAGGCCGCGATCTACGACGTCACCGAGCGGCGGACCAGCGAGGACTACGTCGCGCTGGAAGAGCTGCTGCAGCCGACGATGGACGAGATCGACGCGATCGCGTCGCGCGGCGGCCAGTCCCAGGGCATCCCGACCGGGTTCGCCGACTTCGACGAGCTGACCAACGGCCTGCACCCCGGGCAGATGATCATCGTCGCGGCCCGCCCCGGTGTCGGCAAGTCGACACTGGGCCTGGACTTCGCGCGCTCGGCGTCCATCCGGCACGGCATGACCAGCGTCATCTTCTCCCTCGAAATGAGCCGCACCGAGATCGTCATGCGCATGCTCTCGGCCGAGGCGAAGATCCGCCTCGCCGACATGCGCGGCGGCAAGATGTCCGACGACGACTGGACGCGCCTGGCCCGCCGGATGAGCGAGGTCTCCGAGGCACCGCTGTTCGTCGACGATTCGCCGAACATGACGATGATGGAGATCCGCGCGAAGGCGCGCCGGCTGAAGCAGCGGCACGATCTCAAGCTCGTCGTCCTCGACTACCTCCAGCTGATGACGTCCGGCAAGCGCGTCGAGTCGCGGCAGCAGGAAGTCTCGGAGTTCTCCCGGCAGATGAAGCTGCTGGCGAAGGAGATCGAGGTCCCGGTGATCGCGATCAGCCAGCTGAACCGTGGTCCGGAACAGCGCACGGACAAGCGCCCGATGCTGTCCGACCTGCGTGAGTCCGGCTCACTGGAGCAGGACGCCGACCTCGTCATCCTGGTCAACCGCCCGGACGCCTGGGAGCGGGACGACCCGCGCGCGGGCGAGGCGGACCTGATCATCGCGAAGCACCGCGCCGGGCCGACGGCGACGATCACCGTCGCGCACCAGCTGCACTACAGCCGGTTCGTCGACCTCTCGCACGACTAGCCGAGGGCGCTGTACCCGCGGACGAATGCGGTGAGGAGCCTGCCGAACGTTTCGCGGTCCTCGTCCGGCCAGTCCGCCATCACCTCCGCGAACACCCCGCGGCGGAACGCGTGCATCTCGTCGAGGTGCGCCTGGCCGGCTTCGGTCGGCACCAGCACCGCACGCCGTCCGTCGCGTTGATCGGCTTCGCGGCGGAGCAGGCCTTGCTCGACAGCGCGCGCCACGAGCCTGCTGGCGCGCGGCTGGTCGACGCCCATCGCCGCGCTCAGGGCCGTCACCGTGCTGGGCTCGCCGCGTTCGGTGAGCTCCTCGACGACGTCGAGCAGCTCGTACACCGGGTCGTGCGCGCCGCGGCCCCGCGCCTTGCCGATCCGGCTCAGAGCCCGGCGCTGCTGGCTGCGGCGGATCGCGATCATGGCGCGCTCGACGTCGGCCACCGCGTCCGTCATGGTTGCTCCACCTCCGAACTACATGTACTTTTACATGTAGTTGTTCATCGACATATCGGAGTCCTCATGAAACCCCTCGGCTGGTGGCTCCGCCACCTCCACGAGCTTCTCGAATCCTCCATGGCCCAGGTCCTCGAGACGGAATCGCTGACCCGCCGCCACTGGCAGGTACTCAACACGATCGCCCTCGGCGCCCGCACGCCGGAGGAGGTCGACACGGCCATGGCGCCGTTCGTCATCGCCGAAGGCCCGATGGCGCCGAAGGTCGCCGACCTGCGTGCCCGCGGCTGGGTTGCCGAAGACGGCGCCTTGACCGCCGACGGCCGCGAAGCCCACGCCCGCGTCGAAGCGCGCATCAAGGAGTTCCGCGCGAAAGCCATCGACGGCATCAGCGACGACGACTACCGCACTACGCTGCGAACGCTGGAGCGGTGCGCGGCGAACCTCGAAGCCGCCTGAGGAATATCCCGGGCGCCGGCGTCGTCTACTCTAGTAGTTGAACTTTCAAATACTGGAGCTGTCGATGACCCCCACCCCGGTCCTCTACCTCAGCCACGGAGCGCCGCCGCTCGCCGACGACGCCAAGTGGACCCGCCAGCTCGCCGCCTGGTCGGCCGACCTGCCGAAGCCCCGCGCGATCCTGGTCGTGTCGGCGCACTGGGAGGAGGCGCCGCTGACCATCGCGGCGACGACGACCGTGCCGCTCGTGTACGACTTCTGGGGCTTCCCCGAGCGCTACTACCAGGTGAAGTACGCGGCTCCGGGCGCGCCGGAGCTGGCGGAGAAGGTGCGGAAACTGCTTCGTTCGACCGAGACGCCGGTGCACGACGCACCGGAGCGCGGCCTCGACCACGGCGCCTACGTGCCGCTCGTCGAGATGTACCCGGACGCCGACATCCCGGTGCTGCAGGTCTCGATGCCTTCGCTCGACCCGCGGGAGCTGTTCGACCTCGGCCGCAAGCTCGCGCCGTTGCGCGACGAAGGCGTGCTGATCATCGGCAGCGGCTTCTTCACCCACAACCTGAGCGGCATGGGCCGGTCCACCGACGGGACGCCGCCGGCGTGGTCGGCCGAGTTCGACCACTGGGGTGACGAGGTCCTGCGTAGCGGCGACGTCGACACGCTGCTCGACTTCCAGCGCAAGGCGCCGGCGGCCACGCTCGCGCACCCGCGGATCGAGCACTTCGCGCCACTGTTCGTCTCCCTCGGCGCCTGCTCGGACGAAGGTTCCGGCCGCACGGTGATCGACGGTTTCTGGCACGGCCTGGCGAAGCGTTCCCTGCAGTTCTCCTGACCCCGCACACGAACGAGCCCCAGGAGCCGAGGTGGCTCCTGGGGCTCGTCGCCTCCAGGGAAGGAGAGCTACCGCGATCGCGTGGCCGGGGCGCTCCGTGCGAGGTCACCCTCGCGGCGCGTGGAGCGCCTGCCGCCGTGACAGCGGGGTTCGTGGGCCGGGCGGGTTCGCGCGGAACCCGCCCGGCTGCACTGCACTACTTGCGCTTGACCAGACCGAGCAGCTTCGCGATGAAGCCGGTCGAGTCCAGGCCCGACATCGCCGGCACCTGCGGGGTGCTGTCCAGCACCGGCAGCTTGGCGTTGACCGGGACGGCCGGAACCGACGGCACGTCCGCACGCTCGGTGTGACCCGGCAGGGCGCCACCCAGGGCCGGCAGGGCCGGGACCGCGGGCAGCTTCGGCAGCGCGGGAACGCCACCCAGGTTCGGCAGCGCCGGAACCGACGGGACGTCGGCACGCTCGGCGCCGTGACCCGGGAGACCGCCCAGCGCGGGCAGAGCCGGAGCCGCGGGCAGCTTCGGCAGCGCCGGGACGCCACCCAGGTTCGGCAGCGCCGGAACCGACGGGACGTCGGCACGCTCGGCGCCGTGACCCGGCAGGCCACCCAGCGCGGGCAGAGCCGGAGCCGCGGGCAGCTTCGGCAGCGCCGGGACGCCACCCACGGCGGCCAGCGCCGGCACGCCGGCCAGGGCCGGGAGCGCCGGAACCGACGGCACGTCCGCACGCTGGGTGTTGCCCGGCAGGGCCTCACCCACGGCGCCCAGCCCGGCCACCGTCGACAGCGCCGACTCGGTGGGGAGCGCCGGAACGCCGGCGGCCGGCAGCGGCAGGACCTTCGTCAGCCCGGCCAGCGGGTTGCCCACCGACGGCACGTCGGCGCGCTCGTCGACCGGCGTGGTGCCCGGCAGCGCGGGAATGCCGCGGGTGGGCAGGCCGTGCGCGGGCAGCCCGGCGACCGGCAGCGCGTTGGTCACCCCGTCGAAGGCCGGCAGGCCGCCGACCAGCCCGGCGACCGGGAGCTTGCCCAGCAGCCCGTCCACCGACGGCATCCCGCCCGGGGTGGGCAGGCCGCTCCGGAGCGCGGCCAGCGAGGGCAGCTCGTCGGCCGCCAGCTCGGAACCCTCGATGGGGTACGCGATCGGGTCGGCTTCCTCGTCGATGCTCGTCGCGTCGGTCGCGACCGCGGTGGCCTCGCCGAGCAGCTCGAGGGGCACGCCGAAGATCTGCACCGGCAGCACGAACGGGTGGTACAGGTTGAAGCCCGACAGGCTCTGCTGGTCGCCCGCGGTGACGGCCTTGCCGCCGTTCTCCGTGGTCAGCGTGTTGTGGCCGACGGCGTGCGCGATGCCGCCCACGGTCGCCGCGTCGCCGAACAGCTGCGCGATCGCGGTCACCGGCAGGTCGAGGATGTTGCCGGAGAGCGCGCCCTCGACACCCGAGGTGGTGTCGTCGCCCGCGTTCTCGACCTCGGTCATGTTGACGCCGGTGCCCTTGGCGACACCCGCGACGCTCACCGCGTCGCCGAAGACCTGCGCCACCGGCAGCGCGTCCACGCCGACGATGTTGCCGGCCACGCTGCCGCGGTCACCGCTGGTGGTGGCGTCGCCGCCCGCCTCCGACTCGACGTCGTTGGTGCCCGTGCCGGTGCCCAGCGCCGCCCCGGCGATCCCGTCGCCGAAGACCGAGCCGGCGCCCGCGAGCGGGGCCTTCACGATGTTGCCGGTCAGCGCACCGTCCTGGCCGTCGGTCACGGCGTCGCCGCCGGCCGAGGAGTCGGTGATGTTGTCGTTCTCGCCGGTGCCGATGCCGCCGAGGGCGCCACCGACGCCCATCGCCTGCAGCGGCAGCGAGACCGGGGCCTCGACGATGTTGCCCGCGCCGGCGCCCGCCGGGCCGTGGGCCTTGACGTCGCCGCCCGCGTGGGACGTCGTGTCGGTCGAGCCCTTGCCGTGGCCCTGGCCGATGAAGGCGCCACCGATGTTGGCGGCCTGCACCGGGAGCGACGCGGGCACGGTGCCCAGGTTGGAGCTCAGGAAGCCGCCGTCGTCCACGGTGCTGCCACCGCCGCCGCCGGAGACGACCTTGGTCTCGTCGGCCGCGCCGGAGCCCTGGCCGATGAACGAGCCGCCGATGCCGAAGACCTCGGCGGGGATGGCGACCGGCACCTGGACGACGTTGCCCGAGCCGGACGAGTCCGCGCCCTGCGTGCCGTCGTACGCCCCGGCGGTGACCGTCTTGTCCTCGGTCGCCGAACCGGTCGCGTTGCCGATGTGGCTGCCGCCGATGCCGAAGACCTCGGGCGCGCCCGCGGCCTGGGTGTTGACGATGTTGCCGCCGAGGACGGCGCCGTTGCCCTTGGTGTAGCTGCCGTTGCCGGCGTTGGCGTCGGTCGTGTTGTCGTGCGCGGCGTCGGCCTGGCCGATGTAGGTGCCACCGATGCCGAAGGCCTCGACCGGCAGCGCGACCGACGGGTTGAGGACGTTGCCCGACCCGGTCGAGTCGTCACCGGTCGTCTTGACGAAGCCACCCGAGTCGACAGTGCTGGAGGAACTGCCGGCACAGGGGATGCCCGCCGAGGCGTTGCCGATCCACGAGCCCGCGTTGCCCGCGACGTTCGCGATCGGGGACAGCGAGGCCGCTCCGCCGTTGCCGGACAGGAACGAGTCGTCGCCGCTCGTCTCGAGGTAGGTCGGGATGCCCAGGCTGCCCTTGCGGGTGGCCCCCGCCTTGGCGTCGGCGGAGGTGTCGCAGCCGTCGGAGTTCGACAGCGAGCCCCACACCGCACCGGAGTTGCAGTTGAACTTGACCGGCAGGGCGATCGGCGCGCCGACCACGTTGCCCGACCCGGAGGCCTGGTCGCCGGAGCTCAGCAGCGAGCCGCCGGAGGTGGCGACGGTGTCGGCCGTGTAGCCGTGGCTCTGCCCGTTGCCGAGCAGGTAGGAAGCGGCGTTGCCGGTCACCTGCACCGGGGTGGCGAACTGGCCCGCCACCACGTTGCCGGAGAGCGCGGAGCCGTCGCCGTCGGTGTCGACGTCGCCGGTCTCGGTGGTGCTCTGGCTGGCCGACCCACCGGTCACGCGGCCGGTGCCGCCGGCGACGCCGCCGCCGTTGCCGGCGATCTGGACGGGGAGCGCCCAGTCGAGGACGACGGCGTTGCCCGCGAGGCTGGAGTCCTGGCCCGTCGTCTTGACGTCCTGGTCGTGGCTCCAGGTCTGCGAGTGGTCGGTGCCCTGGACGTGCGCGTCGCCGATGACGCCGACGGCGTTGTCGACGATCTGGATCGGGACGACGACGTCGCCCGTGACCTTGTTGCCCTTGAGGTTGTTGTGGCTCGGGGTGAACTTCGCGCCGAAGGCGCTCTGGCTGATCGGGCTCGCCTCGTCGAACTGCCGGGCGGCCTCGTTCGCGGCCTGGGTGACCGGCTTGGTGCTCAGCTCCGTCTGCCCTTCGGGCAGGTCCAGCTGGCCGAACGGGGTGCCGACGGCGTTGTTGGCTTCCTGGACCGGAGCCGTCACGTTGAGGTCGAGCGGGGACGCCGGGGCGTCGGGGTTGACGTTTTCGTCAGCCGAGGCGATGCCGGTGCCCAGCATCAGCAACCCACCCGTGACCAGCGCGGTCTGGACGCCGCGCTTTGCCCACGTCTGCATGGGGTATTTCTCCTTTATTTCGGGTTCCCTTGCGGGTTCATGGAGGTGCGCGCGCTCGCCGAAGAGGGCCGCACCAGGGGAAGGAACTTCTTGCGGGCGCGACACAGTGTTTTCTGAAAAGCGCGCACCGCCGTGTCACGGGTATTGCGCGGACGCGAAGCCGTCAGAAGAAGACGGACGTGGGCGCGTCAGCGACCCGTGAAGGGAGGTGTTCAGTCAGGAGTGACGCCGGGCTGCTCGCCCGGGGTGCGCAGCGAGTGGCGCAGGCCGGCGCGGCTCATCGCCGCGACGGCGGTGTCGACGGCCTCGGTCGTCCAGAAGGGGACGCCGAAGTTGAAGCCGTCGAGGTGTCCACCGGGGGCCGTGGTGCCACCCGGGGCGGTGGGGACGGCCGGCGCGATCGGAAGCTGCGCCGGGGTCAGCGGCGACGGCAGGTCACGGTGCCCGTCGCGGGCGTGGCCCGCGGCACCGGTGACGTCGTCGTGCTGGAGACCCACCGGCATCGCGAGCGCATCGGCGCGCAACGCGGCGGGAAGTTCGAGAGGGGTGACGGCGGCCGTACCGGCCTGCTGCCCGGCACCCGGGGCCGACGGCTCCTGCCCGGCCGGGGCGAGGCCCGGGAGCAGGTCGCCGTGCGCGGCCGGGTCGAGCAGCTGCCACACCTGGCGGCCGAAGTCCTTGGCCGGCTCGGGGGCGATGGCCTGCTCGATGACCTGGCGGGTGTCCTCGGGCTTGCGGGCGATGTGCTCGACCGCGTCCAGGGTGCGCTCGGCCGGGCTCACCACCGCGTCGCCGGCGAGGTCGGAGACCGAGTCGCCGACGCGCCCGGAGACCTCGTGCCGGAGGGTGTGGCCGCACGCGGTCTGCGGCTCGCTCCACGTCGTCGCGTCCTGGTGGCAAGCCGTACCGGCGAGGTCACCCGCGAAGTGCGTGGCGCCGTGGTCCGCGTCGGCGATGCTGCCGTCGGCGGCCTCGGTGACGGCGCCGACCTCGACGGTGTCGGCGGACGCCGTCGCACCGGAGACCAGCCACGCGGCGGCGGTGCCGGCCACGGCCCCACCGAGCACGAGCAGCGCACGCGACACGAGACGGCCGACGCGCTTGGCGCCCTGCCCCTCGTTCGTCGCTGTGCTCGCCACTCGTCGTCTCCCGTTCGTGATCTCACCGTTGCGGAAGCGACCTAACCAAATCCGCGCCGCGGCGCGCATCCCTGGCACGCCTTGATGCCCCCATCGTGTGAAAGACACACGGTGTAGCCCGATCTGACGTTCGGTGATCATGCCTGGCCGTCGCGTGTGTCGGACGCGGCCGCGGGAAAGCGGCCGAATCGGGCGGTCCAGCCGCTACGGTGAGCCGGTGAGCCACGCGCGACGCGAAGACCCGTTCCTGCCGGAGCACGAGGACATCACCGGGCTGATTCCCCGGGGGCTGCGCATCAGCGCCGCGCTCGCGTGGCGGTTCATCGTGGTGGTCGCCGCGCTCTACGCGGTGGTGTGGGCGATCGGCTACCTGTCCGTCGTCGTCATCCCGCTGGGCATCGCCCTGCTGGTTTCGGCCCTGCTCGCCCCGGCGGTCCAGAAGCTGGTGGCGGTCCGCTTCCCGCGCGGGCTGGCGACGGCGATCGTGCTGATCGCCGGCCTGGCCGTGCTGGCCGGGTTGCTGACGTTCGTCGTCACGCAGTTCTCCAGCGGCCTGCCGCAGCTGCAGAAACAGCTCAACGAGAGCCTCAACCAGATCCGGGACTGGCTGATCAACGGCCCGGCACACCTGCGCCAGGAGCAGATCCAGGACTTCATCAACCAGGTCTTCGGGTTCCTGCAGAACAACCAGAAGTGGCTCACCGACACGGCGCTGACCACGGCGAGCACGGTCGGCGAGATCGTCACCGGCTTCCTGCTCACCCTGTTCATCACGATCTTCTTCCTCAGCGGCGGCGACGGGATCTGGACGTTCCTGGTCCACGGTGTGCCCGCCCGCGTGCGCAATCGCGTCGACGTCGCCGGGCGGCGCGGGTTCGCGTCGCTGGTCAGCTACGTGCGGGCGACGGCGGCCGTGGCGGTCGTCGACGCGGTCGGCATCGGCATCGGTCTGTGGATCGTCGGCGTGCCGCTGGTGATCCCGCTGGCCACGCTGGTGTTCCTCGGCGCGTTCATCCCGATCATCGGCGCGGTGATCACCGGCGGCGTCGCGGTGCTGATCGCGCTGGTCACCAACGGCTTCATCGGCGCGGTGATCGTGCTGGCCATCGTGATCGGCGTGATGCAGCTGGAAAGCCACGTGCTGCAGCCGCTGCTGCTCGGCCGCGCGGTGAAGCTGCACCCCCTCGCCGTCGTCCTGGCCATCACCGGCGGCCTCGTCGTCGGCGGGATCGCGGGGGCGCTGATGGCGGTGCCGATCCTGGCGGTGCTCAACGCGGGCATCCGGTCGCTGCTGCACGAGACCGACCCGGATCCGGCCGAGGTGAACGTCCTCAAGGACCAGGCCGCCCAGCCGAACGACGCCGAACCCGGGTCCGCCGCGGCGGAAGTGCCGACGCTCGGCGACGACGAGAAATGACCGCCGGGAGGACGCCCGACCCGATCACGCCCATGTGGCGGGGGGTGATCGCGTTCCGCGTGCTCACGTGGGCGTTCGCCTGCGGCACGGTGATCGTCCAAACGGGACACTACCGGCGCGAGGGGCTGGCCTGGGCGATCCTCGGCGTGATGGCGCTGTGGTCGGTCGTCAGCAGCTTCCTCTACCTGCGCGAGCGGACGCGGCCGCCGTCGCTGGTCGTCTTCGACCTCGTGTTCACCACCGGGCTGCTGCTCACTTCGCCGTGGGTGCTCAGCGACGCGCAGTTCGCGCTGAACGTCCCGCTCATCACCACGGTGTGGGCGGCCGTGCCGCCGGTCGCCGCGGGCGCGCGGTTCGGCGCGGTGGGCGGCGTGCTCTCCGGGCTGGTGGTCGGGGTGGCGACCGCGCTGGCGCGGGAGAAGTTCGACCTCGACGTGGCCCGCGACGCCGTCCTGCTCGCCGCGGCCGGCCTGCTGGTCGGCATGGCCGCGACGATGGGCCGCCGGTCCGCGGCCCGGCTGGAGCAGGCACTGCGGAAGGAAGCGGCGACGGCCGAGCGGGAACGGCTGGCCCGGTCGATCCACGACAGCGTGCTGCAGGTGCTGGCGCGGGTCCGCAAGCGCGGCAACGAGGTCGGCGGCGAAGCCGCGGAGCTCGCCCGGCTGGCCGGCGAGCAGGAGATCGCGCTGCGGTCGCTGGTGACGACCGAGCCGCTGAAGCCGAACGACCGCGGCACGACGAGCCTGCGTGCCGCGCTGCAGCTGCTCGCGAAGCCGTCGGTGCAGGTCTCGACCCCGGCGGACGACGTCGAGCTGCCCGCGCACGTCACCGGGGAGCTGCTCGCCGTCACCCGCGAAGCGCTGGCGAACGTCGAGAAGCACGCGGGGCCGGACGCCCACGCGTGGGTGCTGCTGGAGGACCTCGGCGACGAGGTCGTGGTGAGCGTTCGCGACGACGGACCGGGCATTCCGGACGGCGTTCTCGAGCGAGCGGCCGCGGAAGGGCACCTCGGCGTGGTGGAATCCATCCGGGGGAGGGTCCGCGACCTCGGGGGCAACGCGACCCTCGACACCGGGCCCGGCCGGGGCACGGAGTGGGAGGTCAGGGTGCCGAGCACGAGGGGTGCGGGATGAGCGAGCCGCGGATTTCGGTCATGGTGGTCGACGACCACCCGATCTGGCGCGACGGGGTGGCCCGTGACCTGACCGAACACGGCTTCGACGTGCGGGCGACCGCGCCCGACGCCGACGCGGCGCTGCGGATCGCGAGGACCGTGCAGCCGGACGTCGTGCTGATGGACCTGAACTTGGGCAGCACGTCGGGCGTGGACGCGACCCGCGAGATCACCTCGGCGCTGCCGTCGACGAAGGTGCTGGTGCTGTCGGCGAGCGGCGAGCACAAGGACGTCCTGGAAGCGGTGAAGGCCGGCGCGTCCGGCTACCTGGTCAAGTCGGCGTCCGCGGCCGAGCTGGTCGACGCCGTCCACCGGACCGCCGCCGGCGACCCGGTGTTCACCGCGGGACTGGCCGGGCTGGTGCTCGGCGAATACCGCCGGATGGCCGACGCGCCGGCGGAAGGGGCCGAGCCGCCCCGGCTGACCGAGCGCGAAACCGACGTCCTGCGCCTGGTCGCGAAGGGGCTGACCGCGCGGCAGATCGCCGAGCGGCTCGTGCTTTCGCACCGCACGGTGGAGAACCACGTGCAGTCGACGCTGCGGAAGCTGCAGCTCCACAACCGCGTCGAGTTGGCCAGGTACGCGATCGAGCACGGCCTCGACGAGGAGTAGCCGCTCAGGGGAGCACCGCGATGCCGTTCCACTGACCTTCCGGCAGCGCGGCCTTGCCCAGCCGCCACGCCGGTTCGCCCGGGTGCCAGGCCGCGAGGACGCCGTCGGCGAGCACGAGGTCGCCCGCGTCGCTCCAGTCCATCCCGCCGCCCTGCTTCAGGTGGTCGGTGACGAACGGCATCCCGGGTGCGTGGTCCCACGCCTGCGTGTCCGGGTGGAGCAGCCAGACGTCCCGGGTCTGCACCGGACCGCGGTAGGACGGGTCGGCGAAGTCGGCCGCGAAGACGGAGCCGTCCCGCGACGGGACGACGACGGGCGGGCCGCCGCCGCTCGCCGGCCGGGTCAGCGGCTTGGTGCTGCCGTCGCGCAGGTTGAGCAGGCTGAGGTCGGTGAAGCCGTCGAGCAGCAGCCAGTCGCCGGAAGCGCCGAGGATCCGCGGGTGCTGGCGGACGGTGCGGCCGGTCGCCGGGTCGATCAGCGCGTCGGTCGACTCGGCGGAACCGGAGTTGATGGTGATGAGCAGGCCGTGCGAGGTCTCGGCCCGGACCGCGGTGCGGCAGCTGGCGGACTGGCCGTGGCCGAACTCCCCGCCGGAGAGCGAGACGTGCTGGAGGCGGCAGTTGTCCGGCCCGTCCTGCCGGACCAGCCAGACGCCGTTGCCGGCGGCGTCCGGGGCGACCGACCAGGCGCGGCCGAGGGGACGCGGCGAGCTCGACGGGCCGGTGTACCCGAGGATCTCGAACGGCTCGGTGCTGTGGGTGTAGGGCGGGTAGACCGTCAGGACGACGTGCTTCCCGACTCGCAGCACGCTCAACCCCTTGTCGGCGGCCGGGTAGCCGGGCGGCGTGGCCGCGGGTCCGCGGTCGGCGTCGAAGAGGGTCGGTCCGGTGGGGAGCAGGGCCGTCACCCCGATTCCCCCGGTCGTCGGCGTGCCCATGAGACCTTGGGGAGGGTCGTGGACGGGATTCGGTGACGCGGTCGTCGACGGCGGTGGCGGTGGGGGCGTTTCGGCGGTGCACCCGCACAGCAGAACCAGTGCCGCGCCGAGCACGGCACCGCGGATTACGGGTCCGTTCAGGGTTTTCCCCCGATCTCCCTGGTGAAATCCGGTTCTACCATCGTGGGCATGGGCGAGGAAGAGACCACGGCGGCGGAACCGGTGACGGAAACCAAGCCGTTGAGCGAGCGCGATCTTCGGGTTTCCGACGACGAGCGCGAGCACGTCGTCGGCGTGCTGCAGAAGGCGATCGGCCGCGGCATGATCGACCTCGACGAGTTCACCGAGCGCACCGACCGCGCGCTCGCGTCGCGGACCCGCGGTGAGCTGAACGCCGTGCTGGCCGACCTCGCCGGCCTCTACCACCCGGCCGCGGCCGTGGCCGCCGCTCCGGCGTACGCGCCCCCGGTCGGCTACGGCGGCTACTCGCGCGGGCAGCGCTTCGAGCTCAACGCGAAGTACTCGTCGCTGGTGCGCAGCGGGCCGTGGGTCGTCCCGCCCGAGATGGTCGTGCGGAACAAGTACGGCTCGACGAAACTCGACTTCACCGAAGCCCAGGTGCAGTCGCCGGTGGTGCACATCGAGCTGGACGCCAAGTGGGGTTCGGTCGAGGTGATCATCCCGGAGCACGCGGCGGTCGACGTCAACTCGATCACCGACATCAAGTTCGGCTCGCTGGAGGACAAGACCCGCAGCAACGGGAGGATGGGCAACCCCCGGTTCGTGCTGACCGGCCGCGTCCACGGCGGCTCGCTGGTCGTCCGGCACCCGCGGCGCGGGCTGTTCGGCTAGCCGGGGCCCCTCTGCCCCCGGCGTCAAGAAGGCCTCCCCACTCAGGCATCGGGTGGGGAGGCCTTCGCCGTTTTCAGGCGGTCCGCAGGTTCTTCGCGACGAACCACACCAAGGCGGCGAACGCGACGGCGGCGAGCCCGGCGACGACGTGCAGCCCGTCGGCGAAGCCGTGGGCGCGGACGACGGCGTTGCCCAGCGTCCCGACGGTCGCGATGCCGAGGGAGTAGCCGAACTCGTTGACGGTCTGGGCCAGCGCGGAGGCAGCACCGGCCTTGCGCGGCGGCACGGATCCGACGACGAGGTCGGTGCCCAGCGCGACCATCGGGCCGACGCCCGCGGACGTCACGGCCAGGCCGATGGCGGGCCAGGCCGGCCCGGCCACGGGGTCGGCGAGGGCGAGGATGGCCATGCCGGCCGCGGCCAGGGCGACACCGCCGGCGATCAGGGCGCTGGGCTTCACCCGCCGGGCCAGGACGGGCGCGGCGAGGAAGCTGACGGTCGAGGTCGCCATGCCGGGCAGCAGGCCGAGCGCGGCCCCGACCGGCGAGAGGTGCTGCACGACCTGGAAGAACTGCGCGACGAACAGCATCGTGGTGCCGCCGAGCATGCTGAACAGGAGCATCCCGCCGAGCGTGGTGCGGAACGCCTTCGCGGCGAAGAGGCTGAAGTCGATCAGCGGGTCCTCGAGCGTCCGCTGCCGCTTCACGAAGACGTACCCGAAGGCGCCGCCGATGGCGAGTGCCGCGAGGGGAGCGAGGTGGACGCCGCCGCGGGCGAGTTCCTTGACGCCGTAGACGGCGGGCAGGATCGCGGCGAGCGACAGGGCGACACTGGGCAGGTCGAGGCGGCCGGCGGTCTCGTCGCGGTACTCGGGCAGCAGCTTCGGCCCGATGACCAGCAGCAGGACCATCGCGGGGACGCCGAGCAGGAAGACCGAGCCCCACCAGAAGTGCTCCAGCATGAAGCCGCCGACCATCGGGCCGATGATCGCGCCGACGGTGAAGCAGCCGGCCCAGATCCCGATCGCCTCGGCGCGCTGCCGCGGGTTCCGGAACATGGTCCCGATGAGCGAGAGCGTGGACGGCGCCAGCGTCGCCCCGGCGACACCGAGCACGGCCCGGGCGGCGATGAGCATGGCGGCGCTGGTGGAGAAGGCGGCGACCACGGAAGCGGCCCCGAAGGCGGTGGCCCCGGCGAGCAGCAGCTTCCGCCGTCCGATCCGGTCACCGAGGGTCCCCATGGTGACCATGAACCCGGCGATCATGAAGCCGTAGATGTCCATGATCCACAGCTGCTGGGTGCCGTCGGCGTGCAGGCCGGCGGAGAGCTTCGGCAGGGCGAGGACGAGGACGAAGACGTCCAGCGAGACGAGCAGGGCGGGCAGGGCCAGCACGGCCAGGCCGATCCACTCCCGGCGCCCGGCCCGGGCCGCTTCGGCCGGCGGCGCTTCGGCCGGGGCGGCGATGGTGGCGGTCATGGTGAGGTCCTCTCGACTCGGTGGCTTCGGTCTCACCACCGCGTCGAGCGACCGTCCCCCGGATCGACAAGGGCCCGCAGGATTTTTCGAGAACGCCGTGAAGGCCACCTCGAGGCCCTTCAAGGTGGCCTTCACGGACTTACGAGAGGTTGTCCACACCCCTCGATCAATGTGGACAACTCCGCCCGTCCAGACTGGCACAACCCGGCACTGTCGGTGATGACCGATAGACTGAAAGTGGGGGGGCGCCCCCAGGTTTCGAGCCGGGTCGAATCAAGCGGGCGGGTCTGCCGCGCAGGTCAGGGGCGGGCGGCCGCGCGGGCCGCCGCCGGGTCCGACGTCGCCAAGGCCGCTTCCGCCAGCGCTTCGCAGTCCGCCAGAGTCGCCGCGGCCAGGCTCGCGCCGACCGTGCGGATCGCCGGGGCGTTCATCGACAGGCTCGTCAGGCCCAGGCCGGCCAGCACCAGCGCCAGGCGCGGGTCCGCGGCCGCTTCGCCGCAGACGCCCGCCGGCTTGCCCGTGGCCTTGGCCGCGGCGCCGATCAGCTTCAGCAGGCGCAGGAGCCCCGGCTGCCAGGGGTCGTTGAGCTTCGCGACCGCGCCCAGCTGGCGGTCCGCCGCGAACGTGTACTGGGCCAGGTCGTTCGTGCCGACCGAGACGAAGTCGACGACCTCGAGGATCTCGCGGGCGCTCAGCGCCGCCGCCGGGATCTCGATCATCACGCCCGCGCGGGCGATGCCGGCGGCGCGGACGCGCTCGGCGAACCAGGCGGCCTCGTCGACCGTCGCGACCATCGGAGCCATCACCGAGACGTCGGCGCCGGAGTCCGCCGCCGCGCTCGCGATGGCCTCGAGCTGGCGGTCCAGCACCTCGGGGCGGTCGAAGGCCACGCGCAGCCCGCGGACGCCGAGTGCCGGGTTCGGCTCGGCTTCCGGGGAGAGGAAGGCCAGCGGCTTGTCGGCGCCCGCGTCCAGGGTCCGCACGATCACCGGCTTGCCGCGGAACGGCGAGAGCACCGCGGTGTACGCCGCGCGCTGCTCGGCCACCGACGGCTCGTCCGAGGCGTCCAGGTAGCAGAACTCGGTGCGGAACAGGCCGACACCTTCGGCACCCGCGTCGGCCGCGGCCCGCGCGTCGGCCGGGGAGCCGACGTTGCCGTAGACCTTCACGCGGTGGCCGTCGGCTGTCGCGCCGGTGCCGTTCCACTCGGCGACCTGCGCCGCCGTCGCCGCGACGACCGGCGCGGACGGGTCCGCGACCTCGACCGTGCCCGCGTCGCCGTCGACCGCAAGCGCTTGCGCGTCCAGCGCGAGCAGCCCGCGTACCGCGACGACGGCCGGGATGCCGAGCGCGCGCGCCAGGATCGCGGTGTGGCTGGTGGGGCCGCCTTCTTCGGTGACCAGGGCGAGGACCTTCGCCGGGTCGAGACCGGCGGTGTCGGCGGGCGCGAGGTCGCGAGCGACCAGCACGCTCGGCGTCGCCAGCTCGGGCACCCCCGGCGGCGCGATGCCGAGCAGCTCGGCGATCAGGCGGTCCCGCACGTCGCGGACGTCCCGGACGCGCTCGGCCATGTACCCGCCGGCCGCGGCCAGCGCTTCGGCGAAGCCTTCGGCGGCCTGGTAGACGGCCCGGGCGGCGGGCAGGCCCTGGGTCTTCACCAGCGTCTCGGCCTGGGAGGCGAGCGCCGGATCGGCGGCCATCGCGGCGGTCGTGATCAGGATCGTCGCCGCTTCGCCGGAGGCGGTCTCGGCCTGCTTCTCCAGCCGCGCGGCGACCGCGGCGGCGGCGGGCGCGATCCGGGCGGCCTCGGCGGCCGGATCGGCCGGGGCGGGGGTGGCGGCGGGCTCGCCCAGCGGCTCCGCGACACGGACGACGGGACCACTCGCGCGGCCGGGGCTGACGGCGACCCCGGAGAGAGACTCAGACGGCATGGTCTAGACCATAGCTCAGATAGGCCTGGATATCTCGTGGTGGCGGGCACAAACCGCGTCGCCTTACCTGCTCGAGCACCGGCCGGACCTCCTCGTGCCACCAGGCGTCGGCCAGTTCGTCGCGGCTGCGCACCGGCCGTCCGGCCAGCATACGGCGGAATCCCCAGGCCTCGGCCGAGTCGGCGAGCCGGAACCAGTCGGCCGGGTCGTCGAGCCACAGGCCGAGCCGGACGTCGTCGGGCAGCGGCACGCGCTCGAGGAACATCCGTTCGGCGGTCTTCGACGGCAGGTCGGCGAGCGTCAGGCAGCGCAGCGCGCAGGCGACCGTGCTGATCCACCGGACCCGTGCGCGGATCGTCCGGGCACCCCGCGCCCGCGCGATGGCGACGCGGTGGTGGCCGTCCTCGACGAAGAACATGTCGCTGAGCCGCACGAGCCGCACCGGCGGGAGGTCCGCCGACGTCCGCGTCAGGTGTTCCCAGCGGTCTCGCAGCGCCCGGTTGCGCGGCCGGAACTCGCGGTCGAAGTCCCCGGCGCGGGCGACCGTGCCGACGACGCCCTCCAGCGGCACGTCGTACACGCCTTCGTCGACCTCGGTCTGCTTGCCGAGCGCCTGGAGGGTTTCGTCGAGCGGCATGATCGCGAGGTGATCGGGACGGCGCGCCTCCGCGATCGCCTTCAGCTGCGCCGCGTAGCCCCGCCACCAGGCCGAACCGAACGAATCGCCCATGTGATGGGCAACCCGTCCGGCCGGGTGATCATTCCCCCAGATCGGCGGCGGTCGGGTAGGACGGCTGCGCCCCGGGCCGCGTCACGCTGAACGCCGCGACGCGAACGGCCCGCTTCGCCGCCGAGACGAGGTCTACACCGTCGGCCAGCGACGCGGCGAGCGCGCCCGCGAAGGCGTCCCCGGCCCCGGTCGTGTCGACGGCCTTCACCTGCGGTGACGCCACCTCGGTGACGCCGCCGGCTTCGACGACGACCGCACCGGCCGCGCCGAGCGTGACGACGGCCGCCTTCGGCCCGAGGTCGAGGAGCCGCCGGAAGTCCGCGCCGGGGCCGGTCAGCCAGGCGGCCTCGTGCTCGTTGACCAGCAGGACGTCGAGCTTGGCCAGCGTCTCCGGGGACAGCTTCGCCGCGGGCGAGAGGTTCAGCAGGACCTTGACGCCCCGCTCGGCAGCCCGTGCGACGGCGTGTTCGACGGTCGGCAGCGGCACCTCGAGCGAGACGACCACGATCTCGACCCCGTCGAAGACGGCGTCGACGTCGGCGGGCTCCAGGCTCGAGTTGGCGCCGGGGGAGACGAGGATCGAGTTCTCGCCGTCCGGGGTGACGGTGATGTAGGCGATCCCGGTCGGCCGGTCGCTGGTGCGCACGAGCCCGGTGTCGACGCCCGCGGCGCGCAGCGAATCGAGCAGCAGCCTGCCGTAGGGATCGTCACCGACCGCGCCGAGCAGTGCGACGTCCGCCCCGAGCCGGCCCGCCGCGACCGCCGTGTTGGCGCCCTTGCCGCCGGGCGCGAGCACCGTGTCGCCGCCCAGCACCGTCTCCCCGCCCGCCGGCCGCCGATCCACCGCGACGACGAGGTCGGCATTGGCGGATCCCACAACGAGCACGTCAGAGTTCATGCCCGCACTGTCCCACGACAGGCGTCCGGACCTGGTCAGCACGGGCCCGGAAGGGGAAAGTGAAGGTTTTTGTAACTTATCCGGGGCTGAGTGCGACAATCATGCGAGCAGCGGATGCCCGTCACTCGATCGGAGGATGTCCGTCCCCCGGCCGTCACTTCGTGGCCCGGTCCCGCTCTCCAGGTGCGTCATCACGGAAACGTGGTGATTTGCCCCAACCGGTGCGAGCCGGGCAGGGCATCGTGTCGCCGGCGCCGATCACGTAGCCCCCCGAGTGATCGGCGTCGGCGGCGCCCCGCTCGCCTCGACGGCGGCGGTGAACTCCCGATACCGATCCGGCCGGAACACGGCCATCGCCGACCGAACTTGCTGTGCGGCGGCGTCGGTGAACGCCTCCGGCAGGCGGTACGCGCCCTTCTCGCCCGGAAGCCGGTGGTCGCCCAGCTGGGCCCCGAGTTGCCACAGCCCCCGCAGCTCGCCGCGCCGGGCGGCGCCTTCCTCGGTGAGGAACAGGTCGATCACGCGCAGGACGAGACCGTCGTGCTCGATCGCGGTCAGCCGGATTTCGGCGACCTCCGCCCAGTCGAGCATGAACGTCGTCTCGCCACGGCGGTACCAGCCGATGCCCTCCGCCGAGATCGTCACCGCCGTCGCGTTGGAGTTCGACCGGTACGAGCGCGGTGTGAAGCAGAAGAGCCAGATCGGCGCGGCGAGGGCCATCAGGCCCAGGGTGGTGAGGATTTCCCGGGCATCGGCCGAGCCGGCGAGCGATCCGGCGATGGCGACGATCGCCCCGGGCACCATGATCGAGCCGGCCAGGCGCCAGTACCGCCGAGCCGACCAGTCGGTGGGGGCGATCTTCCGGCTCCCCCGCCCGGTACCCGGCCCGGCACCGGGGGCGAGCACGCAAACCGGCATCACGAGCCGGGTGGTCGGCTGCCACGGCGTCACGCGGTGACGCAGTTTCCGGCGCCGGCGCAGCGTCGACCAGACGGCGATGCCGAGGAAGAACGCGATGCCCGGCGCGACCGACCACCACACCACGGGTTCTTTGCCCGCGGCCCGCCGGAATCCATCCGAGCTTCTCCAGACCGGCACCGGCTTCCCGGCATCATCCGGCGTGAGTTCGTTCAACTGGAACCGCACCGACCGGATCACGCCTTCATCGGTCGTCAAGTCCGCCGTACAGGACCAGTAGAAACCGATCCCGCCGCGGCTGACCGGCCCGATCCGTTCGCAGGAAGTCTCGCGCGCGATCGCATACGCCCGGTCCGGCTGATCCGGCCCGTGCCGGTAAGTACCACGGGCAACCGCTGTCCAGACCCCGGCCAGCGACACGACGACGAGAGTGGCCGCCAGGACGATCCTTCCCCACTGGGGCCGGCGGACGACGGGAACTGACTCGAAGCCGCGCGACAGCGTTCCCGTGCTCACTCGAGGGATCCGGAGATGCGCTGGGCGCCGGGCTGCCCGGAGAACGGCTGCCCCTCGTTCGCGGTCACCGGGCCGGACCGGGGGACCTTGTCGACCGGGTAGTTCGTCGAGTGGTCTTCCGGGACGATCGAGGTCTGGTCGCGGTCGTGCAGTTTCTGCCCGGGCGACTGACCGGGGCCGGTCGCCATCTGCTCGAAGCTCTTCAAGAGCGCTTCCTGGCCCGCGGCCTTCCCGAAGCCCTTGAACATTTCCCCGGCCGCTTCCACCGCGGCCTCCGGCAGATGGCCGAGGCGGCTCGTCATTCGCTGGGCGATCGGCTCCAAGACACTGCAAATCGACCGCAGGAACTCCCTCGCTTTGGCGAAAGCCCTGGCCAGCTTGCCGCATTCCTCGACCATCTTGCCGCCTTGCTGCACGGCGAAAGGAATCCCCTCCGCGGCCAGTCCGGCCGGGTACGCCGGCGGCGGGTAGCGCAGCAGGATCTTGACGATCTTGGCGAGCGTGTCGGTGATGAGGTCGCGGATGAGCGTCCGGACCACGTCGAGGATCGTCTTGCAGATCCCGATGATCGACGCGACGTTGGTCGCCGCATCCGACAGGGCGGCATACGCGTCCAGCTGTCCCTGCACGTAGACCCGGTACTGGTCGGCGACCTTGCCCTGCCAGCCGAGGCAGTTCTTCCGGACTTCCTCGGTGAGCTTCTCGGCGGTCTCCTGGACGCGCTTGCCGATCGTCTCCCACTTCTTGCCCTCGAGATCGAGGGCGTCCTGGTCGCCAGTGACCCAGTCCAGCGGCTCCTTCAGGAAGTCGACGTGCTCGATCAGCCAGCCGAAACCCCAGCTCATCAGGGTTTCGAACGGGTCCTTGATGGCGTCCTTGATGCCGAACCCCGCGTTCGCGAGGGCGAAGAGCCCTTCGGTCCAGTCACCCTCGAGGATCTTTTCCGCTCCGCCGACGAGGTCCTGGAGCCCGCCCGCGCCCTCGAGGAAGCTGTCCACCTGGTACTTCTCGGCGTCGGTGTCTTCCTTCGCCTCGTCGAGCATGGATTCCTCAGCCACCACGCACCTCCGAAGCGCGCTTCACCAGCGCCGACGCCGACTCTTCGTCCACCCGGCGCGCCTTCGCCCAGGCCTGCACCGCCTGCACGTGGTATTCGGCGCCCTGCACGGCCGATTCCAGCGTCTCCCGGGCCTGCCCGGCCACGTTGCCGCACCACCGGTCGAGGAAGCAGAGCTGTCCGATCACGCCGAAGGCCTCGGAACCGATCGGCTGGTCGTTGCTCAGCGCGGCGGCTTCCTTCAGCACGTCGAACGTCGCTTCGATCTGCTTGGCGTGCTCGTCGATGGCTTCGGGGCTCTCCTCGAACCCCGGTCCGGCCTGTCCGGCCATGGTCTGGTCCCTCCCCGTTCCCGCGGCTCAGCGCAGGTAGCCGCCGTCGCCGAAGTAGTCGTCGTCCGTGCCGCCCTCGGCCGGTGGGCGGGGCGGGCGCGGCGGAGCAGCCGGTTTCGGCGGCTCCTCTTCGGCGATGAAGCGGGCCGCGTCGTCCACCCGGGCTTCGTAGCCTCCTTCGACGAAGCCTTCGGGCTCCGGCTCCGGGTATTCACGGTGCAGGTGGCCGACCAGCTCGGCCATCGTGTCGGTGCCGGCGATCGACGGCACCCCGGACTCGACGGCGGCGGCGAGCCTGCTCTGCGCTACCCGGACGGTGCGCAGGATCTGGTCGGCGAGGTCGGGTTTGTCACGGGCCGCTTGGCCGATCTCCAGCCCGACCAGGTTGCCGAGGTGGTTGACCTTGACGCCGATCTGTCCGTCCTTGCTGCGCTCGGCCACCGAGACGGTCGCCATCTCGGCCCGCATCCGGTCAGCCTTCCGCTGAGCTTCGGCCATCCTGGCTTCGAAGCCCGAGAAGAGCTGCTCAGGGTTCGTCACGCGAACCTCCCCTGTTCACGTCAGTAACCGTACGGCGACCGAGTGTGGCACACGGCACCGACAATTCCGGCCGGTATCGCCGAACTCGGGTTTTCCTCACACCGCCGGGTGGTCAACCGGGTGTTCCGGCTGTTCGGCCGCTCCTAGCGTTCGGTTCCATGAACATCTCCGACTGGAAGCGGACGATCTTCGCGGTCGTCGCGCTGCCCGCCTACCTGGCGGGTCCGGCGGCGCGGCGGCGGCTGACGCGGCGGTTGCTGGACGCCGAGCCGCGAGGCGGCCCCGCCTTCTTCGGCGCGCTCGCCGCCTTCCCGCTCGCGTTGCTGATCTGGTACCTCGTCGGCCGGATCGCGACCTTCGGATTCTTCTGGACCGAGGCCGGCGCCGCCGGGTCGTGGGGCGGCCCGTCGCTGATCGGGGCGTGGGCCGTGCACTTCTTCGGCGCGCTCGGCATGTCCGTGGTGGCCATGTGGCTGCTGCGGCCGTTGACCCGGTGGCAGGTGCGGGAGACCGCGTTAATGCAAGAACTGTCGTAGTAAGCACCTAGACTGTTCGGATGAGCCACCCCACGCGGAGGGGTCGCGCGCGTGCGGCTACCGAACAGGACATCCGGCGGACCGCCCGGAAACTGCTCGTCGAGCAGGGGCCCGAGGCGGTCACGCTGCGCGCCATCGCGCGGGAGCTGGGGATCACCGCGCCCGCGCTCTACCGATACTACGAATCTCGTGACGACCTCGTCGAGAACCTGCGGCTGGACGTCTGCGCCGACCTGGCCGATGAGCTCGCCGAGGAAATCGCCGAACTGCCCGACGACGGGGTGCTGCAGCTGTTCGCCATCTGCAAGGGCTTCCGGCGGTGGGCCCTCACCCACACGAAGGAATTCACGCTCGTTTTCGCGTCCCCGACCGGCGGAGTCGGCTCGACGGCGGGAAGCGCGCTGAGCCGGGTCGACGAGCCGTTCGGGCGGATCTTCCTCGCCGCGGCCGGGCGGGTGCTCGCGCGGCACGACATCGTCCTGCCCTCGGCCAGCGGCGTGCCCAGCGAGCTGCGTGACGACCTGAAGACGTTCCAGGAATCGCTGGTCGCGGTGCTCGTCGAGTCCGACCAGGACGTGCCGGTCGAGAAGATCGACCTCGGCGTGACGTACCTGATGATCCAGTTCTGGGCCCGGCTCTACGGGCACGTCACGCTCGAGGTCTTCGGCAACTACCCGATCCCGATGTCGAAGCCGGACGTCTTGTTCGAGTCCATGCTCATCGACCTCGCCCGGGAGATCGGGCTCTACTCCGGTTAGGCCGCGTGGCCGCCGTCGACCGACAGCGTCGCCGCCGTGATGTAGGCGCTGGCCGGCGCAGCCAGGTAGGAGACCGCCGAAGCGACCTCCGTGGGTGAGCCGTAGCGGTCGAACGCCGTCATCGCGGCCTGGTCGGCCGCATACGGGCCGTCGGCCGGGTTCATGTCCGTGTCCGTCGGGCCCGGGTGGACCAGGTTGACCGTGATGCCACGCGGCCCCAGCTCGCGCGCCAGCGCCTTGGTCAGGCCGACCATCGCCGCCTTGCTGGTGGCGTACAGGGCCATGCCCGGGCCGGGCACGCGGTCGGTGACGCAGCTGCCGATCGTGATCACGCGGCCGCCGTCGGCCAGGACGCCGGCCGCGGCCTGGGTCGCCGCGAACACGCCGCGGACGTTCACCGCCAGCACGCGGTCGACGTCCTCGATCGCGGTCTCGGTGAACGCGCCGACGAAGCCGACGCCCGCGTTGTTCACCAGGACGTCGAGCCGGCCGAACTCGGCGACCGTGGCCGAAACGGCCGCCGACACCGCGGCCGCGTCCGCCGAATCCGCCTGGATCGCCAGCGCGCGACGGCCGAGGTTCTTGATCTCGTCGACCACCTCGGCCGCCCGCGCGGCGTTGTTCTGGTACGTCAGCGCGACGTCCGCGCCGTCCTCGGCGAGCCGCAGTGCCGTGGCCGCGCCGATGCCCCGGCTGCCGCCCGTCACCAGCGCCACCTTGCCGTCGAGGGTCATCCCCGGTTCTCCTTTGATCGAGCCGTTTTCGTTGACTGCTCAATCAAATCGGGAGAACCGGGAAAGCACCGGCGGCTTTCGGCCCTCGCGCTACAGGACGATGTTGACCAGCCGCCCCGGCACCACGATCACCTTGCGCGGCGAGCCGTCGCCGACCATCGCCGCGACCTTCTCGTCCGCCAGCGCCGCCGCTTGCACCTCTTCCTGAGACGCCGAAGCCGGGACCGTCACCCGGGAGCGGACCTTGCCGTTGACCTGGATCGGGTACTCGACCGAGTCCTCCACCAGGTACTTCTCGTCCACCACCGGGAACGGGCCCTGCACCAGCGAGTCCGCGTGGCCCAGCCGGTGCCACAGCTCCTCCGCCATGTGCGGGGCCAGCGGCGCCAGCATCAGCACCAGCGGCTCGGCCAGCTCACGCGGCGTCGACGCGGCCCCGCCGTACACCTTGGTGACGTGGTTGTTCAGCTCGATCAGCTTCGCGCCGGCCGTGTTGAACCGCATCTCGGCGTAGTCCTCGCGGACGCCCGCGATGGTCTTGTGCAGCACCTTGCGGTCCGCTTCGGAAGCGTCCTCAGTGGACACTCGCAGCTCGCCGGTCGTCTCGTCGACGACCAGGCGCCACAGCCGCTGCAGGAACCGGTGCGCACCGACGACGTCCTTCGTCGCCCAGGGGCGCGACATGGCCAGCGGGCCCATCGCCATCTCGTAGAACCGGAACGTGTCGGCGCCGTAGTTCTCGGCCATCTCGTCCGGCGTGACGACGTTCTTCAGGCTCTTGCCCATCTTGCCGTACTCCTGGGTGACCTCTTCGCCGTTGAAGAAGTACTTCCCGTCGCGCTCCTCGACCTGCTCGGCCGGGACGTAGACGCCGCGCGAGTCGGTGTACGCGTACGCCTCGATGTAGCCCTGGTTGAACAGCTTCCGGTACGGCTCCTTGGACGTCACGTGGCCCAGGTCGAACAGCACCTTGTGCCAGAACCGCGAGTACAGCAGGTGCAGCACCGCGTGCTCGACGCCGCCGACGTACAGGTCGACGCCGCCGGTGTCGTCCGCGCCGTACTCGCCCGGCCGCGGGCCCATCCAGTACTGCTCGTTCTCCGGCGCGCAGAACGTGTCGGCGTTCGTCGGGTCCAGGTAGCGCAGCTGGTACCAGCACGAACCCGCCCAGTTCGGCATCGTGTTGATGTCGCGGCGGTACTTCTTCGGGCCGTCGCCCAGGTCCAGCTCGACCTCGACCCAGTCGGTCGCGCGCGCCAGCGGCGACGACGGCATCGAGTCGCGGTCCTCCGGGTCGAACGTCACCGGCGAGTAGTCGGCGACCTCGGGCAGCTCGATCGGCAGCATCGACTCGGGGACGGCGTGGACTTCGCCGGCCTCGTCGTAGACGACCGGGAACGGCTCGCCCCAGTAGCGCTGGCGCGAGAACAGCCAGTCACGCAGCTTGTACTGGACGGTCCCGGTGCCGGCGCCCTTTTCGGACAGCCAGTCGATGATCGTCTTCTTGGCCTCGGTGACGTCCATGCCGTCCAGGAAGCTCGAGTTGATCGCCGGCCCGTCACCGGTGTACGCCTTGCCGTCGAAGCCTTCGGACGGCTGCACGGTCCGGATGATCTCCAGGCCGAACTTCTCGGCGAACTCCCAGTCGCGGACGTCCTGGCCGGGGACGGCCATGATCGCGCCGGTGCCGTAGCCCATCAGCACGTAGTCGGCGACGAAGATCGGGATCTGCTTGTCGTTGACCGGGTTCGTCGCGTACGCGCCGGTGAAGACGCCGGTCTTCTCCTTGTTCTCCTGCCGGTCCAGCTCGGACTTGCGCGACGCGGCGACGCGGTACTCCTTGATCGCCTCGGCGGGCGTCGCCGCACCCCCGGTCCAGCGCTCGTCCACCTCCGAAGGCCACGACTCGGTGACCAGCTTGTCGACCAGCGGGTGCTCCGGCGCCAGGACCATGTAGGTGGCGCCGAACAGCGTGTCCGGCCGGGTCGTGAAGACCTCGATGGCCTCGTCACCGGACTTGAAGGTGACGCGGGCGCCGTGCGAGCGGCCGATCCAGTTCCGCTGCATGGACTTGACCTTCTCCGGCCAGTCCAGCAGGTCCAGGTCGTCGACCAGGCGATCGGCGTACGCGGTGATCCGCATCATCCACTGCCGCAGGTTGCGGCGGAAGACGGGGAAGTTGCCGCGCTCGCTGCGGCCGTCGGCGGTGACCTCTTCGTTCGACAGCACCGTGCCCAGGCCCGGGCACCAGTTGACCGGCGCTTCGGAGATGTACACCAGCCGGTGGTCGTCGATCACCTTCTTCCGCTCGGCGGCGCTCAGCGCCGCCCAGTCACGGCCGTCCGGCGTCGGCCGGGAGCCGTCCGCGAACGCGGCCTCCAGCTCGGCGATCGGACGCGCCTTGCCCGCCTCGGTGTCGTACCAGCTGTTGAAGATCTGCAGGAAGATCCACTGGGTCCAGCGGTAGTACTCGGGGTCGATCGTGGAGATGCGCCGGCGTTCGTCGTGGCCCAGGCCCAGGCGCCGGATCTGGCGCAGGTAGGTCCGGATGTTCTCCTCGGTCGTCTTGCGCGGGTGCTGCCCGGTCTGGACCGCGTACTGCTCGGCCGGCAGGCCGAACGCGTCGAAGCCCATCGTGTGCAGCACGTTGCGCCCGATCATCCGGTGGTAGCGGGCGAAGACGTCGGTGCTGATGAAGCCCAGCGGGTGCCCGACGTGCAGGCCGGAGCCCGACGGGTACGGGAACATGTCCTGGACGAACAGCTTGTCGCTGGGTACCGGCTGTCCCTCGACGGCGAGCGGCCCGACGGGGTTGGGCGCGTGGAAGGTGCCCTGGTCGGCCCAGTGGTCCTGCCAGCGCTGCTCGATCTGCCCCGCCAGCGCCGCCGTGTAGCGGTGCGCCGGGACGTCGGTCCCTGTCGCCTCAGTCATCGCCGTCATCCTTTGGTTTCGAGCCACTCCAGAAACAACTCGACCCCTCAGCCACCAGGGCATGAGGGGTCGCCGCGCCGGCCGGGCCGGGCCCGGTCAGCGCGGCAGGCTAAGGAGCAGCCGAGCCGTGTTCATGTGCACATCGTAACTTGCTGGTCAAAGCCGTTCGGAGGGGACCGCCAGTGCGACGAACTGGGTGACCTGGGTCGCGGAGAAGTTGTTGTCGCTGACCAAGATCAAGCTGCGCTCGCCGTTCGGCAGCTTCGGTCCCCACGTCATGCCTTCCAGGTTGTCCACAGTGGACAAGCCGAGGTCGGCCGCGTCGAAGAGGAACCGCTTCTTCACCGGCTTGACGTGCTTGGCGTCGGCCAGGGACGTGACGTTCAGGACGTTCGTCGCACCCTTCGTGTCGATCTCGTAGACGCGGACCTTGTTGCCGACGCCGGTGCTGAACGAGCGTTCCATCATGAGGAACTTCGTCGGGTCGGCCTGGTCGACGGCCAGCATCGAGGACACGCCGGTGGTGGCGAACGCCGTCGGCGGCACCGGGGCGGCGAACAGCGGCTCCTGGGGGTAGGCGTACTGCGCCAGGACCGGCCCGAACCGCGACTGGAGCGTGATCCGCGAGACCGCGCCGGTGGTCGTGGTCGCCTCCGGGCCGTCCTGCAGGAGGGGACCCTCGACCTCGCTGGCCAGCAGCGAGCCGAAGCCGGTGAAGGTGATGCCTTCGAGCACGAGGTTCTGCCGCGGACCCGCCGTCGGCGTCATCTTCTCGTTCGCGGGAATCGGCAGGTCACGGACGTACTGGCCGTCGCGGCGCGCCTCCCGGATCGACGGGTCGATCAACGTCGTCGCCGTCCGCTCGCCCTCCTGCGACCAGTAGTAGTCGCCGGTCCACGGGTCGACGCGCAGCTCTTCCGGGTCGATCGTCTGCTCGTTCTGCGGTTTCGACGGGTCGTTCTGCGTGAGCGGCGGGTACGGCGTCCCGTCGGGCCGCAGGAACGGCTTCGTGCCGGTGAACGTGACCGGGCCGACGCCGTCCGCGGACACCGGGAAGGTCGCGGTGTAGAAGCGGGCGGGGTTGATCGCCGACCGGTCGTCGCAGATCAGGGCGTAGCCACCGGTCCGCGGGTCGTAGTCGACGCTGGACAGTCCGCCGACCATCGTGCCCTGGAACTGCAGGGCGTTCGGGACGATCTGCTCGCCGAGCAGCCGGATCGGCCGCTGGTGACTCTCGGTGGCATCCGCCGGCGCCGCGGCGAGGATTCCTCCGATCAGGGCAGTGGCCAACACAGTGGGCAGTACGCGCGGTGACATGGCCTGTAGCACAGTCGATCAGGGTATCCGGCAGGTTGCCGGGACGTCACGCTTATCCTTGAGCTCGTGTTCGCTATCGCGCTGGTTCCGATCGTGCTGGGTGTGCTCGTCGGTTTTGGTGGGTTCCTCGGTTTCCGCGAGCGCTTGACGCGCGAGGGCGGGACCGGCGTGCGCACGGAAGCCGCGTTGCGCAGTGAAGAGGCGTTCAAGCTGGCCAACCGCGTCGCCGGCCTGCCGACCATGGCCGGGGGCGCGATCTCCGTCCTCGCCGGGCTGGCCGGGCTCGCGATGCCGACGACCGGCGGCCTGGTCTCCGCCGCGCTCGCCGGCGTGCTCGCCATGCTGGTGCTGGTCATGGGCGGTGGCGTGCTCGGCAACCGGGCCGCGCTGACCGTTCCGGCCCCGGCTCCGGCGGCACCGGCCGGGTGCAGCGGCTGCGCGTGCGGCGCCGGCGGCTGCGGGGTCTTCAAGAAGGACGAGGCCTAATTCCGCTGGAGGTCGCCCGGATGGGTGGCCAGCAGCGCCATCGGGATGCCCTGGCGGCGCAGCACCTGGCTCCACAGGTCGCCGTTCGGCGAGGCCAGGATGTCGCTCGGCAGCGCGGGCACGATGAGCCAGTCGTCCCGCTCGATCTCGCCCGCGAGCTGCCCGGAGTCCCACCCCGCGTAGCCGGCGAAGACGCGCACGCCGCGGACCTTCGGCACCAGCACCTCGGGGTCGGTGTCCAGGTCGACCAGCGCGACCGGGCCGCGGACCGCGATCACGCCCGGCACGCTCGCCGCCGTCTCCCCGGTGCGCAGCGCGGCCAGGCACAACGCCGTCTTCTTCTCGACCGGCCCCCCGACGAACACGGCCTGCGGCTCGGCGACGTGCCCGCCCCAGTTGGGCAGCACGTCGTGCACGGCGACGTCGCTCGGCCGGTTCAGGACCACGCCGAGCGTGCCTTCGTCGCGGTGGTCGATGACGAACACCACGGTCCGGCGGAAGTTGGGGTCGACCATCGTGGGGGCGGCGACCAGGAGCGTTCCCGGTTCAACCTCGGCGTCCGCTGGCACGCGACCCATGATCCCACCCCTGGCCCGGCGAATTACTTCGGCTCGGGAACAATCGCCCCAGCAGCCTCGTTTGAAACAGTGGTCGGCGCACTCCGTGTCCCCCGGGCTCACTGAAGAACCGCCTTTGTGGAATACCGTCCGGCTGGAGCCACACTGCGCATAGCCGCCGAGAGGCGACCTTAGTGCGTCGGCCACCTTCTCCTCAGGATTCCCTGACGTCAGTCGTACTCCCGGGCCTTACCCTGACTTCGTGACGATCAGCGCCCAGGCGGCGACAGAGCGAAGAGGGCCTCGGGAGCTGCTCAAGGACCCCGACTTCCGGCGTCTGCTCTTCACGCGCTTCGCCGCGAGCTGGGGTGACGGCGTCTTCCGCGCCGGGCTCGCCGGGGCCGTGCTGTTCAACCCCGAGCGCGGCGCCAACCCGCTCGCCATCGCCGGCGGGTTCGCCGCGCTGCTGCTGCCGTACTCCGTCGTCGGGCCGTTCGCCGGCGCCCTGCTGGACCGCTGGGACCGCCGGAAGGTCCTGATCTTCGCGAACCTGCTGCGCGGGCTGGCGATCGTCTGCGCGTCCGCCGCCGTCGGCTTCGGGCTCGGCGGCGTCGGCCTGTTTTCGCTGGCCCTGGCGGCGGAAGGGATCACCCGCTTCATCGGCTCCGGGCTTTCGGCGTCATTGCCGCACGTCGTGGAGGAAGAGAGCGTCGTGACGGCGAACGCCTTCTCCACGACGCTCGGCTCGGTGGTCGCCGTCCTCGGTGGCGGCTGCGCGATCGGCCTGCGGGCGCTCTTCGGTGCCGGCGACGTCGGATCCGCGGAAACCACGGCGTTCGCCGTCCTCGGCACCTTGGTCTCGGCCTTCCTCGCGCGCGGCTTCGCCCGCGGCGTGCTCGGCCCGTCGGTGGTCGACGAGCCGCCGAACGCCTTCCTGGCCGTCGCGCGCGGGCTGGCCGACGGCGCTCGCCACGCCTGGCGCGCGCCGAGTGTCACGGCCGGGTTCCTCGCGTTGTTCGCGCACCGGGCGTCGTTCGGGGTGTCGTTGCTGGTCACCGTGCTGCTGATGCGGAACTACTTCACCGACGACGGAGTCTTCCGCGCCGGCCTGCCCGGGCTCGGGCAGATGGCCGCGCTCGCCGGGGCGGGGCTGTTGCTGGCCGGGCTGCTGACCGCGCGGATCATCCGCGTCTTCGGCCGGGTGCGTGCCGTGCTGGGCGCGCTGCTGCTGGCGGCGATCGCGCAGTCCGCACTGGGCCTGCCGATAGTGCTGCCGCTGGCGCTGCTCGCGTCGTTCATCATCAGCGGTGCCGGGCAGGTGCTCAAGCTGTGCGTCGATTCGTCGATCCAGCTCGACGTCGCCGACGAAGCCCGCGGCCGCGTGTTCGCGCTCTACGACACGCTCTTCAACATCACGCAGGTGGCGGCGGTTTCGCTGGCCGCTCTTGTCGTCCCGGACGACGGCCGCGCGCCGGGCGTGCTCATCGCCGCGACGGTCTGCTACCTGGTCGGCGGAGCGGGGTACCTGGTGGCCCGCCGCCGCACGATTCGCTGACGCAAACACCCGAACCGGTCACGGCCACTGCTCCATTGGCATTAGGGTGACGAGCAAGTCATTAGTAGGTTCGAGGGACACCGGGGGCACCTGTGACCACCGCGGGCGACGACCGTGCACAGCTCGAAGCACGCAATGCCGCGATGAAGGACCGGATGGACACCCTCCTGGAGAACTTCGAGCGGCAGACCGCGCAGTTGCGCGACGCCCAGGCGGCGGCCGCCGAAACCACCGCTCAGGTGAGTTCGCCCGACGGGCTGGTCCGCGCCACCATCGACGCCGGCGGCAGCCTCGCGAAGCTCGAGTTCGCCCCGAACACGTTCGAACGCACCACTCCGGCACAGCTCGCGAACACCGTCCAGACGCTCGTGCGGCAGGGGTCGTTGCAGGTCAAGCAGAAGATCGCCGACCTGATGGCCCCGATCACCGAGGGCCTGCCCGACCTCGCCGACCTGGTCGAGGGCGCGCCGTCGCTGGCCGGGCTGGTGCCGCCGATCCCGGAGTTCCTGGACGAGGAGCCCCCGCCGGCGCCGCGTCCCGAGTCGTTCGAAGAGACCGGTTCGATCCTGCGCAACGAGCAGGTCCCGCCTCCGAAGCCCACGCCGAAGCGCGTCCGCCCGCCGCGTGACGATGACGAAGAGCTGCCGTCGTCCTGGATGACGAGGGGCGACTGATGCCGGGTGGGACCGGCTTCACCGCCGAACCGGACGCGGTACTGCGTGCGTCGAACGGCCTGGTCACCGCGGCGGACGGGCTGGAGAACGCGCTGAAGGCGTTGCAGGGCGCGCTCGACGCCCAGGGCGAGTGCTGGGGGAACGACGACTCCGGCAAGGAGTTCGCCAAGGACTACGTGCCCGGCGCGCAGGGTGCGACCGAAGGGTTCGCCAACCTCGTGCAAGGGCTGCGCGGCATGCAGCAGAACGTCGCGAAGTCGATGAAGGCGCTGTCGGGCGCCGACGAAGACGTGACGTCGCAGCTCAGCAAGGGGCAATGACGCGTGGGGATGGAGATGCCCGACGCGGTCAAGTGGCTGCTGCCGATCGTCGTCGGGGAGAGCTGGCCGGAGGGCGACGAGACCAAGCTGCGCGCGCTGCGCGACGCGTGGCACACGGCGTCTTCGGCGATCGGCCCGGCTTCCGACGCGGGCAACCAGGCCGCTCAGGGCATCGGCGACAACTGGACCGGAGACGGCGCGGACGCGTTCGCCGAGCAGTGGAAGAAGTTCGTCGAAGGCGACGAGGCGTACTTCAAGCAGCTGGCGGACGCGACGAAGGCCCTGGGCGACTCGTGCGACCAGACGGCGCTGGACGTCGAGTACACGAAGTACATGATCATCATTTCGCTGATCATCCTGGCGGCCCAGATCGCGGCGATGATCGCGGCGGCGGCGGTGACGTTCGGCGGCTCGACGGCGGGCATCGCGCCGGCCCAGATCGCCACCCGGATGACCGTGCAGATGCTGTTCCGGCAGCTGCTCGAGAAGCTCGCGCAGCAGGGGTTCAAGCAGGTCGCGAAGGAGCTGCTGGAGCGGCTGCTCAAGCAGGGCCTCAAGAAGATCGGCATGGAGGTCCTCAAGAACGAGGCCATCAACCTCGGCATGGACGCGGGCATCCAGGGCCTGCAGATGGCCAAGGGCGACCGCAAGAGCTGGGACTGGTCGAAAACATCGGACGCGGCGATCTCGGGCGCGGTCGGCGGGGTCGTGGGAGCGGCGTCCGGATCGATCGGGCGAGGCGCGACCGAAGGGCTGTCGCACAGCGCGGGCGGCCAGATCGCGGACGCGGCCATGCGCGCGGGGGCGCGCGGGGCGGTCGAGGGAGTCGCGCAGACGGTCGGGCAGGCGGCCGTCACCGGGGATTTGGGGTCGCTGACGCCGGAGCAGCTGCTGATGGGCGCTTCGAGCGGGGCGGTCGGGGGTGCCGTCGGGGGTGCCAAGGAGCAGCTGCACTCGATCCACGAGGCGAACATCCCGCGAACGGAGGCGGGCGGATCCGACGCGGGTGGGTCCGACGCCGGGGGTTCGTCGTCGGAGCCCGAGTCGCGTGGGGAAGGGGCTGGGCGGGAGCCTTCGTCGGAGGCTGAGTCGCGAGGTGAGGAGTCGCGGCGGGAGCCGTCTTCGGAGGCTGAGTCGCGAGGTGAGGAATCGCGGCGCGAGGCGCCCTCGGAGCCTGAGTCGCGCGGCGAGGAATCCTCGCGCGAGGCGCCGTCCGAAGCCGCATCGCGGGGCGAGACCTCCTCAGAGCCTGAATCGCGGGGGGAACAACCGCGGCATGAGGCGCCGTCCGAGACCGCGTCGCGAGGTGAAGAGCCCGAAGCGTCACCGGAACCCGAAGCGCGGCGGGAAGAGCCACGACCTGCGGCGGCGGCCGAGTCGGGGCGGGAGGCACCGTCTACGTCGGACACGCGGACGGAATCCGCGCCGGAGGTCCGGCAGGAGCAGCGCGCGGACAACACGCCGAGCCAGGGGCAGCCGGGCCCGGAACGGCAGTCCGTCGAGCCACGGCAGTCCGTCGAGCCACGGCAGGCACCCGAGCAAGCCGGCTCCGGATCGCCTCAGCAGGCAGAACGTCCGGCCGCGGCGACGAGTGGCGGATACGGCATGGCCCCGCCGCCGGGATTCGGCCCCGAGCCGGGACGGCAGAGCGGCGGACGTCCCCAGGACAACGTCGGAGCGGCCGGGTTCACGGCCGGTGCGAGCCAGCCGTTCGCGGCGGATGCCGGGCCGGCGGGGTTCCAGAACGGACCGTCGCCGCAGCAGGCGCCGCCGCCTCCGGGTGGGTTCGCGCCACCGCTGCCCGCGGGAATGCCGAACGGGGGTGGCCCAGGCCCGCGACCGGGCGGGCCGTCGCCACAGCAGCCGATGCCGCCGCGTGGCGGTGAGCAGCCGCGACGCGTCCCGCCGCAGGATCCACGCTGGATGCTGCAGGGTGGTCAGCCGCCGATGCCACCGGGTGGTCAGCCACCCCACGGCGCCCGTCGGCCGGGAACGCAACCCCCACACGGTGGGCCACCGCCGCTTCAGCCAGGTGAGCATCTCCCGCCGAGCCCGGGCGGACCACCGCCCCACGGCGCCCAAGTGCAGCCTGGCGGGCAACTACCGCACGGTGGACAGCCGCCGCACCCCGCACAACCACTCCACGGCGGCCAACCGCCGCTAGGTGGACAACCGCCGCACCCCACGCAACCACCTCACGGCGGCCAACCGCCGATCCAGCCCGGCGGACAGCCGCCACACCCCACGCAACCACTCCACGGCGGCCAACCGCCGCAGGGTGGCCACCCGTCGCATCAGCCGGGTGGACAACCGCCACACGGTGGGCAGCCGCCGCATGGGGCGCAGCCACCCGTTCAGCCTGGTGGGCAGCCTCCACGCGGTGCGCAGCCTCTGAGTGGGCAGCCTCGCCACCACCCGTCGGGTGGGCAGCCGCCGGTGGGGGGTCAGGCGCCGCAAGGTGGGGTGCACCCGCACGATCCGCGCCGGACGTCGCTTGGGGGGCCGCCCGGTGGGCCTGGGGCGCAGCGTCCCGGGGGGTACCCGAACCAGCCGCGGGGTCCGCAGGGGCCCGGCGGACGGCCACCCATGCCGCCCCCACCTGGTGGACGGCCGCCGATGCCGCCGCACGATCCGCGTGTGGGACCGCCGCAGGTGCCGCCGCCTCGGTTCGGTCCGCCGGCGGAGCACCTGCCGCGGAGCCCGTTCGATCCGCCGCGGCCGGTTGACCGTGCGCCGGAACAGGTGCGGCCTGCCGAGCGGCAGTCCACGCCTGCGCCGGAACACCCGGTGCGGCCGGACGAGCAGCCACTTCCCGGCGCCGAGCGCCCGGACCAGCCTGCGGCAGAACACGCCCCTGCCCAGGAACGCCCGGCCGAGCAACACCCGGCGCAACAGAACCAGCCGCCAGCCGAGCACGCCCCCGCGCAGGAGCAGCATGCCCAGCAAACGCAGGGCCCGCCCACCTCGGACCACGCCCCCGCGCAAGAACACCCTGCCGAGCAGCCCGCCGCAGAACACCACGAACACACCCGAGAACACCCCGGGGCACCCGACGGCGAGCCTGCCCGGCCCGACGAGCCCTACCTCGCCGACCACGCCTTCCACACCGATGATCCCGCCGGGGTCCGGCGGATCGAGGACACCTTCATGGACTCCGGGCGGCACAGCCCGGAGTCCGGCGAGTGGCGTCACGAGCAGGTCCGGCGCGAGGCGCTCGCCAAGCGTGACGAGTTCCACCCCGGCATGTCCGATGCCGGGGCGTTCGCCGTGCACGCCTACACGCGGTACGAGATGGTCGGGCCGCTCAACCGGGCGCTGCGGATGGGGGGTCCGGAGCTCGTCGATCTCGCTCCGCAGGCCGGGGCCCTCGCCTCCGGGCTGAACGAGCTGCCGCCGCACGTCGGGACCGTTTCGCGGCGGGTCGACTTCCACGGCGATCCCGCGCGGCTGCAGGCCTTCCTCGGGCGGTTCCACGAGGGCGCGCACATCACCGAACCGTCGTTCCTCAGCTCGTCGAAGGTCGACGCGGAGCACCCGCGCAGCAACTTCCCCGGCGAAGTCGAGATGCGGATCCAGTCCAGGACCGGCCGGGACGTCGAAGACCTGGCGAGCATCGGGCACGAACGCGAAGTCCTCTTCAAGGCCGGTACGCAGTTCCGGGTCACCGGTGTCGAGATGGGGCCCGGCCACCCCGAACACCCGAACCACAAGCGTGGCGAGCCGCAGTGGGTCGTGCACGCCGAAGAGGTCGCGCCCGGTGATCCGCGGCATCTCGGCGAGGCCGACGCGCGGGACGCGATCGAGCAGCGCCGTGCCGACGAGCGGGCCGAAGAGGACCGCTTCCAGCGCGAGGCCGACGCCGAGCTCGAGCAGTTCTACGCCGAGCACCCCCACCTCAAGCCGACCGGCGACCTGTCCAAGCTGCTCGGCTTCGACCCCGCGGACGCTCCGCCGCCGCCGGAACGGCGTGTGCCGGCCACCGGGGAGCCCGAAGGTGGCTGGTCACGGCTCGCCGAGCCGCTCACCCCTGGCGGTGTGCCCGTGCTGCACGCCGGGTCCGTCGAGACACCGCAGCAGCACGCGCGTCTCGTCCGCGACGCCGTTCCCGAGCTCGGTGCGGTCAACACGCGCAACCACTACGGCCCGGACGCCCTCGAGAACGGCTTCCGGACCAACGCCGCCGAGTCGATGGTCGCCTTCGAACGGCGGATGAACGGCGAGGACGTCGTCGCCGGGCCGGCGGGGGGCGAGCGGCTCGACGGGCCGTGGAGCCACCGGGGCGGCTTCGACGACGTCGCCCGTGACCTCGGCGAACGTCCCGTCGGCGCGCGGTCCGCCGTCGCCTTCGAACACGGTGGCGCGGAACGGCTGGTCGCCGCCGTGCACACCGAGCACGGGGTGCTGTTCGCCGATCCCGTCAGCGGACGGCTGGCCGAGCTGCCGCACGACGCCACCGGGATCCGCGAGCTCCCGCTCGGGGGACACCACGAAACAGCGCCGCACGAAACAACACCGGCGATCGCCGACCGCCTGAACCCCACGCCCGAGCGTGTCCCGCACGACGAGGGTTACCTCTTCGACGGCGAACACCGCGGCACCCCGGCCGACCACGAAAGCATCCGCCAAGCGGTCGGCGACGAGGGCGTCTACCAGCAGATCCACGACCGCGCGCTGGCCCGCCGGGACGCCGCCGGACTGCCTCTGACCGACGAAGGCGCCGTCGCGGTCCACGGCTACACGCGAGGCGAGTACGCCTACGACGTCAACGAGGCCCTGCGCCGCGGCCCCGGCCACCCCGGCTTCGACCTGGCGCAGGCGAACGCGCGTGCCATCACCGACGGCCTCAACCAGGTCCCGCGCACGTCCGGCGAGAGCATCCGCGCCTTCGACGTCGGGGGCGACCCGCGGCTGGCCGAGCTCGTCGCCGGGCCGTACGAGCCGGGCTCGGTCGTCGTCGAGCCGGCGTTCTCCAGCGCGTCGATCAAGACCGACGAGTTCTCCACCAGCAAGTTCGGCGACGACGTCGAGCTGCACGTCCGGTCCGACAACCTCCGCGACATCTCGAAGCTCGCCGAGAACCCGTCCGAGCGCGAGACGCTCTCGCCGCCCGGGACGCAGTTGCTGGTGCACGAGCGGCGGCTGGAGATCACGCCCGAGGGCCGCCGCAAGTGGGTGATCGAAGCCGAGGAGATCGGGCCCGGCCACCCGCGTTACCTCGACCCCGAGGCCGCGCAGCAGAAGATGGCCGAGCGGCGCGCCGAGAACGACCACAACGCGGCCGAGTTCGAACGGCGCCGGCAGGCCGCGCTGATGGAACGCCTCGGCGGCTTCGGCGAACCCGAGCCGGCGCAGCACCACCAGCCGGAGCACCCGTCGATCAGCGACGCCCTCGACGGTTCGGAACCGTCCGTGGTCCCCGAGCCGCAGCCGGACTACTCGCCGCTGGCGCGGGCGACGAACCCGCCGTCCGAGCCGGCCATCCACGCCGACACGGCGACACCGGCGGAGCGCGCGGCCTACATCCAGGACCGGCACCCGCACCTGCGCGACGTCAACCCGGGCTTCCACCAGCCCGGCGCGCTGGAGAACGGGTACATGTCGAACTGCACCCGCGGGCCCGAGGCGTACATGGACCGGCTGCGCGGCGGCGACATGACGGCCGAGCCGATCCTCTTCCACGAGATGGGCACCCGCGGCACGCTCGAGCACATCGAGGGCCGCTTCGGCGAGACGTTCTCCGCGCGCGGCAGCTACGACGACGTCATCCGCGAGATCCGGGACAAGCCGCTCGACCACCACGCCGTGGTCGCGGTGAAGTACGAAGGCCCGAACGGCGTCGTCTACGGGCACGTCGCGATGGTCGTGCACACCCGCGACGGCGTCGCGTTCATCGACCCGCAGTCCGGCGACCTCATGCACCTGCCGCAGCCGCCGAAGAGCATCAAGCTGATGCACATCGGCACGCCGGACGAGGTCCACATCCAGACCGAGCACACCGGCGGCGAGCACGGCGGTTACGGCGGTGCCCCGCAGTCCCGGCTCGACGAGCTCCTCGCGCAGCCGCGGGTCGCCGAAGCGCTCGCCGGCGCCACCACCGACCTCGTCGTCAAGGACCACGAGGGGAATCCGCAGAACCTCGGGCCGGTCGGTGAGTTCGTCCGGACGCGGCTGGCGGAGCACCCGGAGCTGGTCGACCTGCTCCACGACCCGGCCAACGAGTTCCTGACGCGGTCGCTGCTGCGCAAGCCGGAGACGATCGCGAGCCTGCTGGTGCACGACGAGGCCATCCCGATCCTGGCCGACGCCGTGCACGAGGTGCACCACCCGGCCCCGGACGCCGAGCCGGTGGGTCCCGACGCCGAGCCGACGCCACTCACGCCCGAACAGCACGAGGTCGCGGGCCGGGTCACCGAAGAGGCCCGCCAGCACCGGCAGGCGGATCGGGTGCAGGCGCCCTTCGACCCCGCCATGCGGGGCGACGAGGCCTACACGCGCGAGTACCTCGGGCACCGCTACGCAGAGGCGGCACACGCGCAGGAGGTGCTCCAGCGGACCTTGCCGCCGCTGGCGGAGGAGACCAACGGGACCCCGGGTTTCCGCCCCGGTCCCAAGTCGCTCGGCCGGGCCATGGACAAGATCGCCGACTACGGCGGTGACGCGTCCAGGCTGATCGACCTGGCCGGCGCGATGATCCAGTTCGAGCGGGTGCAGGACGCCTACGCGGCCCTCGAACGCGTCGCCGCGCACCCGGAGCTGGAGATCGTCAAGTTCGAGGACCGGTTCGCGAACCCCGCGGAGGCCGGTTATCGCGACTTGCAGATGAGCGTGCGCATCGACGGCCACGTCGCCGAGCTGCGCCTCCACGTCAAGGCACTCGACGAGGTGGCAGCGTACGAGCACGCGCTCTACGAAGTGCGCCGTGATCTCAAGGCGCTCCGGAAAGCCGAAGGCCGAGCGAACTACACCACCGAGGAACAGGCCCTGATCGACGGGCTGATCAAGCGCGAACGGGACCTGTTCTGGGACGCGCTGCAGGGGAGTCTCTAGATGGTCCAGACGCCGTCCTACTTCGAGTACTACGACCACACCTACGTGGTCGAGAGCACGCCCGACGGCGGGCTGACCGGTCGCATCCTGAACTGGGAGACCGGGGCGTTCGAAGAGAAGCCGGACCACGTTCCGGACGTGCTCCTGGGCCACGAAGCCGAGATCGTGAAGCTCGACCGGGAGCGGTTCGTCATCCGGACCGAGGAGGAGCGGCACAACTACCTCCGCGGTGACGGGCCGATCTTCGCGCTCTACCAGACCATCGACGCGATCTGGGCGGCGACCGAAGAGGAGCACCGCAAGATCACCAAGGAAGAGCGTGCGCTGATCGACTCGATCTACCGGCGGACCTTCGAGATGTGGGAGGACGAGTTCGCCCGCCGCGACGCCGGCGAAGCCCCGACCTTCACGTTCACCTCAGTACTGGCGCAATGATTCACGTGGAACATCGACTTTCGCCCGAAGAGCAGCGCGCCGTCCTGGTGCGGCTGGGAAAGCTCGTGCGGCAGCACCGGGCCGACGCCGACGTGCCGGCCGTCGTCGACTTCCGGCAGCTCGGGAAGCACACCGAGATCGCGGGCCACAACACGGCGACGCCGGACGAGCTGGCCGACGTCTTCACCGAGCTGCGGGCCGGGATGTACACCGAAGGCCGCGGGACGTGGCTGCAGGCGCGGTTCACGCTCAACCCCGACGGCACCTTCGACTTCGACTTCGCGCTCGACGACGATCCACTGTGGACGGATCCACCCGAGCCGGCGGCCTACCCGGAGGAGCTCGCGGAGTTCCCGCGCGCCGACGAGCACATCCCCGACTGGTGGCGGCTGCGCGCGCAGCTACCGCTGGGCCTGGTGTTCCGGCACGCCGACGTCGGCGGCCCCGACGTCGAGCGGCCGCCGCTGACCGACACCGAGGTGCCGCTCGTGCTGCAGTACCTCGAGCGCGAAGCCGTCGTCCACGAAGACGGCGACGAGCGCTTCCACACCGACGGCACCTGGATCTGGCACGCGGCGGTGCCGCACCTGCTGGCGGAGTACGGCGTGCCGCCCGAGCCGGACCTCGTCGCGCACATCCGCCGTCACCACTACCAGCCGCCGTACGTCGAGCCGCTGGTCCGGCGGACCGCCGAGGCGGACCTGCTGGGGCAGCCGCGGCCGAAGCCCAGCCGCCGGGACATGAAGCAGACCGTCGGCGACGTCGTCGCCGAGCTGGAGACCACGCCCGACCCGAAGCTCGGCGACGACGAACTGCTGATCGTGCTGGTGCAGCGGCTCGGCGAGCACGGGGTGTGGCCCGAGGCGTACCGGGTCGGGGAGCGGGCGGACGGCACGTGGTGCCTGAACTACACGTCCGACGGCTGGGAGGTCGCCGCGTACGCCGGCGGGGAACCCCGCGAGCCGAAGTACTTCGACCGGCTCGAGGACGCCGCGCAGCAGCTGCTCGGCGCACTCTTGCTGCACCCCGCCCGGATGACCGCCGGCCACGAAACCCCGCTGGAAACCGCGAAGGAACTCGACGACTGGCCGGTGCACCCGGCGCCGGGTGAGCCTCCCCTCACCCTGCTCCGCAACAAGCGCATCACCAGGCTGGTGGCGGGTACGGTCGTCCTGCGCTTCGGCGAGGAACCCGGCAACCTCGTCCACCACGGGGAGGTACGGTTCGCCACGACGTCGCTGCCGCTCGAACGCGAGCGGGTGCGGCGGAGCTACCGGCTCAGACGCCCGCTGCACGTGATCACCGGCATCACGGTTCCGTGGGCGAACCTGCCGGGTGGCGCGGTGGCCTTCGTGCTGCCGAAGACGATCGCCGAGCACGAGTCCGACGGAAGCCTGGAGAGGATCGAGTAGGTGGAAGCGGCGGAAGCGATTGCCAAGGTCGGCCAGTGGCTGCGCGCGGTGCACGGCCCGGACGTCTCCGGTCCCGCGGGCTTGCGGGTGGACACCGAGAGAGTCCTGCGCATCCCCGAGGGCTGGTCGGTGCCCTACAACACCATCGCGTTCCTCGACGAGGGCCGGCCGGAGAAGGAGATCTTCCCGCCGCCGTCGGTGGTGGTCCGCGAGCCGGACGGCGAGCTGCGGCAGGCGCACCCGCACCCGGGCGGGCTGTCGGTGCCGGTGGCGTTCCCCGGCCAGGAGAACTGGCGCGAGGTCGTCGACCCCGAGTACGTGAAGGCCGGGCTCGGTGAGCTGGGCGTGCCGCTGCAGGCCGTCGCGGGCTGGGTGAAGGTCGACGCCGAGGGCAACCAGACCGGCGAGGAGCGGGAGAACCCCGAGTACAAGGCGGGGCCGATCCGCCGCGGCTACCCCAAGCCCGAGAACACCATCGAGACGCTGCTGTCGTTCGCCAGCGTCGGCTGGCTGACCCGCGAACTGCTGCTCATCGGGCTGATCCGCTGCGAGGTGTTCGTCCCGTTGGACCTGGAGACCGGCAAGACCGACCGGTTCTACTTCGCCGAGGAGCGCAACGAGCTCAAGGTCTTCAGCTCGACCCGGAACCTGCCTTCGCGCGAGCACGGCTGGTGGAAGGTCGACGTCGCGACGCTGGCGGAGTTCGAGCACCCGCCGAACCTGGTGATCAACGGCGGCCCGACGACCATCGAGGACGTCTCCAGCGGCGAGCTCGCCGAGATCGTCCAGCGGTTCCCGCGGCACGAGCCGCGGATCGACGTGCACGGCCGCTGCCCGGAGGCCGAGGAGGACCTGCTCCGCGTCGCCGCCGAAACGGCGTCCCGGATGGGCCTGCCCGAGCCGGTCAAGCCGCCGCTCGTCGCGGCCGAGAAGGCCCGGCGGCGGGGCTTCGAGCTGACCGCCGAGGAGTGCGCGAAGACCATCCTGGGCGAGTCCTGGCTGAAGCGGCTGAGCATGCCGGAGCCGCCGCGCAGCAAGCCCAACGACCTGCGCGCGAACGGCTTGGCGCCGACCTACGACAACACCGGCCGCACGGTGCCGCGGCTGGACACGTTCGGCAAGTACTTCGAACGCGACCTCGACGGCTTCCGCTACGGCTGGCAGCGCGTCACGGGCGCGTACGTCGGCTTCGCGCTCGGGGAGGCCCTCGGTGCGGCCGTCGACCGGATGCCCCTGCACGACATCCACGCGAAGTACGGCATCGAAGGCGTCACGGACCTCCTCCCGGCGTACGACCAGCCGGGCCGGATCGGCTCGCTGACGCAGCGGCTGCTGTTCTACACCGAGGCCGTGATCCGCAGCCCGCACCGCGAGCGGCCGGAGTCCCGCGAAGCCGAGCAGCTCTTCCCGGACGTCGTCCGCGGCGCCCTGCAGCGCTGGCTGCGCACCCAGGGCGCGCCGATGGACGCGCTGGACGGCTGGCTCGTGCAGGTCCCGGACCTGCACGCCCGGCGGGACATCGACGACGCCGAGCTCAACGGCTACCACCAGCTCGCGACCGGCGCCGGGGGTGTGCCGATGACCGGGCCGGCCGCGCTGATCCCCGCGTTGCCCGCCGCGCTGACCATGGCCGGGCCCGGCAGCGGGTTCAGCGGCGGCGCGCGGCAGGCCGTGCGCGAGCTGGCCGGCGTCACTCACCCCACCGAGCCCGACCTGGCCGCCGCGACCTACCTGACCTGGCTGTTCGAGCACGCGCTGACCAAGGACCCGTTCAGCTTCCCGATCTGGAACCTCAGCCGCGAGGTGCTCAACCCGGACAACCAGTTCCAGCAGGGTCCCGAGTGGGTGGAGATCGGGGAGATGGTCGCCGAGGCCGTCCCCTTCTTCGGCGAGCACGGGCTGCCGGACCTGCGGATGGCCGAGCTGATCGGCGACGGCAAGACGACGCTGTCGGTGCTCGGACGCGCGTTCGCCGCGTTGTCGGGCTTCGAGAACTACCCGGAGCAGGCGCTGCTTCGCGCCGTCAACCACTCCGGCCGCAGCGCGCTGACCGGCGCGATCGCCGGTGCCCTGCTCGGCGCGCGCACCGGGATCCCGGGGCTGCCGCAGAAGTGGGTCGACCAGCTGGAGCTGCGGTACCTGGTCGAGAACGTCGCTTCGGACGCGTATTGGCACTTCGACCGGCACTCGGCGTTGAGCGCGCTCGGCGACCAGTGGATCGAGCGCTACCCGCGGCACTAGCCCGAGGATGGGGAGAATGACAGAAGAGGGCTTCGTCGAGTGGCGCCCCGATGTCGACCCGGAGTTCGACGAGAAGGCGTTCCCCGGCCTCGGCATCCCGGTGCGTGCCATCCGCGGCTGGGCGCAGTACACGGCGTTCGGCGAGCCGACGGGCCCGCGCCGGGTCAACGAGCAGTACCGCCCGGGTCCGGTGTGGAGCGGCTTCCCGGTGCCGACGTCCGACGCCGAAAAGCTGCTGAACTACCTGGGCGCGAACTGGATCAGCCGCGCCGAGTTCGCGCAGGCGTTGCTCGACTGCGAGGTGCTCGTTCCGTTGCCCGACGGCGAGCCGTTGCTGCGGCCGGTTCCCGGCACGGGCGGGCGAGAGGTCATCGCCTACAGCTCGTCGGCGAAGGTGCCCGGGCGGTACCCGCGCCGGTGGCGGGTCACCGTCCGCGAGCTGCTGGCCGACCGGCCGGGGATCGGGCTGACGCTGGATCCCGGCACCGGGCTCGTCCGCAGCCTCACGGCCGCCGAACTGGGCGTGGTCGAAGACGGTGAGCGCCGCCCGAAAGCCGAGGAGCCCGCGCCGGAAGCCGGGCCCGAAGTCGCCGAAGCCCTGCCCGCGCTGGTCGCGGAGTTCGGCGTCGAGCCGCCCGACCTGCTGGAACGGCACCTCCGGTACGCGGTGGACCACGCCCGCGACCACCACTTCGAGCTGACGCCGGCCGAGTGCGTCCGGTACCTGCGCGGGTTCGCCTGGCAGTACCGCAACGGCGTCCGGCGCCGGGCGGGCCAGGAGCCGGAATGGCCCGCCGACCTGGGTGCCGACGGCCTGATCGCGCACGTCGACGAGGACGCGCAGCCGCGTCCGGTGCCGTGGACGTTCGGGAAGTTCTCCGCCTACGGCACGCTCGCCGCGCGCTTCGCGTGGCACCGGATCGTCGGCGCGTACGTCGGTTTCGCGATCGGTGACGCGCTGGGCGGCGGCGCCACCGGCCCACTGCCGCTGGGCGGGCTGACGCGGAACCTGCTGTTCCACACCGACTCAGTGCTGCGCGGCCTGCCGCCGGTGCCGGCCGGCGAGGTGCCGGCCACCTTGCCCGGACCGGACCCGGACGGCTGGCTCGCCGTCGCGACGCGGCACGCGGGCCCGGCGCCCGCCGAGTTCTCCGCGCTGCTGGCCACGGCGTTGGCGGCGACACCGACCGCCGCGGCCGCCATGGCCGACCTCGACGGCGAGCAGTACGCGAAGGACGTCGCCCGGGAGCTGACCGGCAGCGCGGCGGGCGCGGAGGTCACCGAGGGCGTCGACCTCCTGGTCTCGCTGTTCCAGTCGCTGCTCACCCGGGACGCGTTCGCCGTGCCGGTGCACCTGCGGCTGCGCGAGGTGGGCGGCGATCTGGCGACGTCGGTCCTGGCGTTGCGCGAGGACCGCGACGCCGACGACGTCACGCAGCTGGAAAGCATCGGTGACGGCCGGAGCGTCCGGTCGGTGCTCGGCCGGGCGCTGTTCGCCGCGGCCAAGCGCGGTCACGACCCGGAAACGGCGATCACGCTGGCCGCCCGGTCCGGTCCGGTCGCCGGCGCGCTCGCCGGTGCCGTGGTCGGCGCGCGGCTCGGCGTCCCCGGCCTGCCCGCCGCGTGGGTCGCCGCCCTGCCCGACCTCGGCCTGCTCGACGACGTCGCGAGCGACGTCTTCTGGTACTTCAACCGCAACGGCCTCCAGACGGAGACCGCGGAACACGCCCGCTGGGAGCGCCGCTACCCGAGCGGCCGCTTCACCCCGAAACCGAAGGGACTCTCCTTGCGATCGCGACTGCGCGGCAGCCTGCTGGCCGGGGCGATCGGCGACGCACTGGGCGCGAAGACGGAGTTCGACTCGATCGACCGGATCCGCGACATCGCCGGGCCGGACGGCATCACCGACTTCATCCCCGCGTACGGCGGCGTCGGCCGGATCACCGACGACACGCAGATGACGCTGTTCACGCTCGAAGCGCTGATCCGGGCCCACGCCCAGCAGCGCAGGACCGGGTCCGCCGACGTCGTCCACTCGCTGCAGATGGCTTACCAGCGCTGGCTGCACACGCAGGGCGTCGCGTGGGACCGCGCGCGTGGGCCGCAGTCGGCCGTCGAGGCACCGGACGGCTGGCTGATCACGCACCAGGAGCTGTTCAGCCGTCGCGCGCCGGGCCTGACCTGCTTCGGGGAGCTGGAGGCGTACGGCCGCTCCGGCGTCCGGGGCACCATGGACCGGCCGGTGAACAACTCGAAGGGCTGCGGCGGCGTCATGCGGGCGGCGCCGATCGCGCTGTGGTCGGACGACCTCGCCGAAGTGTTCCGGCTCGGCGCCGAGAGCGCGGCGCTGACCCACGGTCACCCGAGCGGGTATTTGTCGTCCGGGTGTTTCGCGGTGATCATGCACGAGCTGCTGCACGGAAAGCCGCTGCTCGACGCGGTCGCGACCGCACGCGCCGAGCTCGTCAAGCACCCGGCGCACGAAGAGCAGAGCATGGCCCTCGAAGCAGCCCTGGCGATGCCGGGCCCGCCGACGCCGGAGAAGCTCGAGCAGCTCGGGCAGGGCAACGTCGGCGAGACGGCGTTGTCGATGTCGGTGTACGTCGCGCTGACGACGACCGACGCCGACTCGGCCTTGCTCGCGTCGGTCAACCACAGCGGCGACAGCGACTCCACCGGTTCGGTCTGCGGCAACCTCGTCGGCGCGATGTACGGCGAGGAAGCCCTGCGGAAGAGCTGGCTGGACCGGCTGGAGCTCCGCGATGTCATCGTCGGCCTGGCGGACGACGCGCTCACCGAGTTCGGCCCGGATGCGCCGGCCGACGACCGGTGGTTCGCTCGGTACCCGGTCGACTAGGTTCTTGGTTCACGGGGGACGGGGAGGACAAACGTGCGTTACCGGGTTGAAGTGGCCGAACGCCCGGACGGCCTGTACGCGACATGGGGTGAGGGGACCTTCCGCGCGCAGCGGTCGACCACGGACGGCACCGTGCTGCTGTCCGTGCTGCCGGAGGAAGAGGCGCCGGAGGGCTTCGACAAGGAGTTCGAGGGCCGTCCGGCGCGGGTAGTGCCCGCGAGCGAGGTGCCCGCCACGTTCACGCTGCGCACCTTCGCCGAGTACGACGGCGAGATCTTCGAGGTCGCGCCGGGCGACCGGCCGGAGCTGACGCTGCGCTGGGTCCGCGACGACGCCGCCCGCGCGGCGCAGCTGGGGCTGACCGACTTCTCGGTCACGGTGCCCGCCAAGCAGGTCAGCGCGCTCTGGCAGACGCGGCAGGACTTCACCGAGACGCCGGAAGCGCGGCCACAGCCGGGCACCGGCGACCAGAACGCGCTGCTGCGCGCCATCGGCCGGACGCTGCTGCACACCGTGCCCGGCGGCTGGGCGCGGGCCGCCGCACAGTTCCGCCAGGTCGGCGACTACGCGGAGATCGAGGTCCGCGCGGTCGGCGACGAGGACGGTCCGGTGTCGGTGTCGCTGCCCGCGGTGCCCCGCCTCGGCGGGCTCTTCGCGCGGTTGCGGGCGGCGATGTACCAGCCCGAAGCCGGCACCTGGTTCCAGGGCACCTTCACCCTCGACGCGCAGTCGCAGTTCGACTTCGACTTCGACGCCGACCGCGAGCCGGACTGGCGGGTGCCGCCCAACGACGGCGGCCGCCCGTCGACCGCCGCCTACGAGCTGGAGCTGGCGACCTTCCCGCGGACGCCCAAGCACATGCCGGCGTGGCTGACCGCGAAGGCCGGGCTGCCGCTGGACGTCGTGTTCCGGCACGCGCGGGTCGCCGACTCGCACGTCGAAGGCGAACGCCCGATCGTCAACCGGCCGCCGGTGCCGCCGGACCAGGTCCGCGGCGTGCTCGACTACCTGTTCCGAGCGCCGGTCGCCCTGCACCGGCCCGCGCCCCTGCCGGACATCTTCGGCGCGCCGGGCGCGCCGCCGGACGTGCCGAACGCGTTCCACACCGACGGCACCTGGATCTGGCCCGCCGCCGTGCCGCACTACCTGCGCAAGTACGGGGTGCCGCCGGAGCCGGAGCTGGTCGAGCACATCCGCGCGCTCGCGTTCCGGCCGCCGTTCGTCGGCGAGCTCGTCCGCGCGACGGCGGAGGCGGAGGTCCTCGGCCAGCCGAGGCCGCCGCAGACGACCGCCGACCTGCCGGACGACCGGGCGCTGACCCGCGTCGCCCGCGGCGAGCCGGTGCGGAACCTGCGGGGCGCGGAAACCCTGGAGCTGCTCCAGCAGCGGCTCGCCGAGCACGGCGTGCCGGCCGCGGCGTACCGGATCGGTGCCAACGAGATCCCCGCCGAAGGCGTCTGGACGCTGCGCCGCGCGGAGAACGGCTGGGAGGTTTCGCGGCCGCCGACCGACGAGCCGGTCGCGTTCGGCTCGCTCGGCGACGCGGCCCGGTTCCTCCTCGGCGTGCTGCTCATGCTGCCGCCGTGGCCGGCGGAAGAGTCCGACCAGCCCGCCGACTGGCCGGTCCTGCCGCTGCGCGGCGAACCACCGTTGAACTTCTACCGCGGCAAGCGCCTGGTCGTGCTCGCGCCGGGGACGACGGTCGTCCGGTTCGGCAACGAGACCGGCAACCTGGTGCACGCGGACGGGACGCGGTTCGTCGAGACGTCGCTGGCGTTCGAGCGCGAGCGGGAGAAGCGGCTCTACCGGGTGCAGCGGTCGCTGCGGGTGCTGACCGGCGTGATGGCGCCGTGGAGCGCGATGCCGGGCGGCGCGGTCGCCTACCTGCTGCCGCGCCCGCTCGCCCAGCACGTCGAAACGGGCGCCCTCAGCAGGCAGTGATCAGGACGGCGGGCGACCACCAGTAGTCGGCGAGCGGTTCGACGCCGACCTCGGTGAAGCCCGCCGTCTCGAGCTGCTCGGCCCACTCGGCGGCCGGGTGCTCCCAGTTCGTCCGCTGCTGCCCGTCGACGATCCCGAGCAGGACCGGCAGCAGGAAGCCCTGCGCGACGAGCGAGGCATCGTCTCCGTACTCGGCGACGCCGCGCTCGTAGCGCTCAACTAGCGAGCGAAGGTGCTCCGGCGAACCTTCTTCGAACTCGGGGACGTCGAACTCCGCGAGCACCAGCGTCCCGGTCCGCGGCTGCAGCGCGCGGAGGACCTCCGCCCGCTGCTCCGGCTCGATGGACTGCATCGCGAACGTCGACTGGACGAAGTCCCAGCCGAGGTCGTCGCGGGCCAGGAAGTCCTGCGCGGTCGACTGCCAGCACTGGGCCGTCGGCACCCGCTCGTGGACGCCTTCGAGCAACGCGGCCGACGGTTCGACCAGGTCGATCCGCGCCGGAAGGTGCGACGCCTGCTCCAGCGCGGGCACGACGGCGAGGCCGTCACCGCAGCCGAGGTCGAGCAGCGACTCCGGCTTCGCGGCGTCGTACCGGGAGGCCAGCTCGGCACTCAGCGCCCGGTACAGCTCGACGTTGCCGCCGCCGCGGATGAACGCCGTGAACGCGCTCGGCTGGTCGTACACCGGCGCCGAGCCGTCCCCGGCCAGGTAGGTCCGCAGTTCGTCGGCCAGCGTGGAGCCGGCGCGGCCGGCCTGGGCGGCGAGTTCGGCGGCCTGGTCACGGTCACCGGAGCGGTAGGCGGCGAGAGCGTCGGCGAGCAGCTCGATCGAGGTCATGGTCAGGACATATCAGAACGGCACCCAAAGCGTCACTCGAGTGCCCCCGCCGGGCAGTCCCGACTCCACCAGCGACGTCCCGCCGACCTCGGCGAGCCGCGCGGTGATCGACTCGCTGATGCCGAACCCGGCCGGGTGTTCGGCCTTGTCGAACCCCGCGCCGTGGTCGCGGGTGATCACGGCGATCCCGCCCTCGCGCTCCTCGACCCGGACCACGACCCGGTCGGTGCCGGAGTGCTTCATCGTGTTCCGCATCGCCTCGCGGACAGCGTCGCGGATCGCGATCTGCCGGACCTCCGACAGCGTGTCGTCGTCCAGCTCCGCCACCACGAGCTGGGCACGCAGACCGTCGCGCGCCATCTCGGCGGCGAGCGCGGCGAGCTTCTCACCCAGCGGCCGGGCACCCTCCTCGGCCCGCTCGGACGCCGCCGACTCGATCGTCTGCCGGATCTCGATCGCCTGCGCCCGCGCGAGGCGTTGCATCTCGACCAGCCGTTCCTCGGCACTCGAGGTGGCATTCACGGTGTCGGCGAGCGCCATCGCCTCCAGCGTCTGCAGCACGGTGTCGTGCAGCATCCGGTGCTGCTGGGCGCGCTCGGCGAGCCGTCCGTTGCGGGTGCCGTAGGCCAGGGCCAGGCGCGTGCCCAGCCCGGTCAGCAACAGGGCGGCCGTGGCCAGGAACATCTCCACGAGCAGCGCGGAGAACGTCGAGAGCGCCGGCCCGACGTGGAACCGGCCGGTGTTCAGCCAGTTCGCCAGCATCCGCAGCGGGAAGGCGGCCAGCCCGAACACCAGCCCGGTCGGGACGCCGAGCGCGAGCGTCAGCAGCCCGACCTCGCCGAACAGGTGCGCGCTGCTCACCGCGAGCGCGTCGAAGTACGCCTCCGCCGGCACGGCCAGCGCGAGGACCAGCGGCGAGAGCACCGTGAAGACCAGATCCACGGCCAGGAGCTTCCCGGCGTCCCGCCCGCGGAACGGGGCCGAGCGGAACATCCAGCGGAAGCCGACGAGGTTCAGCAGCACCGACAGCAGGGTGAACACCCCGACCGGCACGAGCCCGGTCGTGCCGTGCTGGAAGACGTAGACGCCGAACTGGCCGGGCACGGCGAGCAGCCGGAAGCCCAGCGGGATGAGCACGACGTACCGGGTCGCGCGCAGGAGCAGGGTGTCGCGCTCGGTCGGGTCGATCGGGCCCGACATGCGCGAGATGCGCCGCAGCGCGTGCATCGGGGCGGGGTCGGCGATCTCGTCCGGCAGCTCACTCGTGGCGGTGGCGATGGCGGGGGCGCCGCGCCGCAGCAGCGCGACCAGGAAGTTCCCCCCGCCCGCCACGGCTCACGCGTCCCCGACGCCGTTTTCCGCGGCCCACTTCTTCAGCTCGGCGACTGCTTCGTCGTGCTCCAGCGGGCCGCGGTCCAGGCGCAGCTCCTTGAGGAACTTCCACGCCTTCCCGACGTCCGGGCCCGGCTTGAGGCCGAGCAGCTCCATGATCTGCTCGCCGTTGAGGTCCGGCCGCACGCGGTCGAGATCCTCCTTGGCCTTGAGCGCGGCGATCCGGGCTTCGAGGTCGTCATAGGTCGCCTGCAGGGCGGCCGCCTTCCGGCGGTTGCGCGTGGTGCAGTCGGCACGGACCAACTTGTGCAGCCGGGTCAGCAGCGGCCCGGCGTCGGTGACGTACCGGCGCACCGCCGAGTCCGTCCACTCGCCCTTGCCGTAGCCGTGGAACCGCAGGTGGAGGAACACGAGCTGGGAGACGTCGTCGACGATCTCCTTCGAGAACTTCAGCGCCCGCAAACGCTTGCGGGCCATCCGCGCGCCGACCACCTCGTGGTGGTGGAAGCTCACGCCGCCGCCCGGCTGGAACTCCCGGGTCGCCGGCTTGCCGACGTCGTGCAGCAGCGCGGCGAGCCGCAGGATCAGGTCCGGTCCGGACGTCGGCTCGTGCGTCTTCTCCAGGTCGATCGCCTGGGCCAGCACGGTCAGCGAGTGCTGGTAGACGTCCTTGTGCTGGTGGTGCTCGTCGATGGCCAGCCGCATCCCGGGCACCTCGGGCAGCACCCGGTCGGCCAGCCCGGTGTCGACCAGCAGCTCCAGCCCCGGCCGCGGGTCGGGCGCGAGCAGCAGCTTCGACAGCTCGGCCTGGACGCGCTCGGCGGTGATCCGGTCGATCTCGCCCGCCATCGACGTCATCGCGTCGACCACGCGCGGCGCGGCGGTGAAGCCCAGTTGGGCGGCGAAGCGGGCGGCGCGCAGCATCCGCAGCGGGTCGTCGGCGAACGACTCCTGTGGCGTCGCCGGCGTGTCCAGGACCTGCTCCCGCAGCGCGCTCAGCCCGTCGTGCGGGTCGATGAACGTCTTCGACGTCAGCTCGACGGCCATCGCGTTGACCGTGAAGTCGCGGCGCAACAGGTCACCCTCGATGCTGTCGCCGAAGGTGACCTCGGGGTTGCGGCCGACGCGGTCGTAGCTGTCGGCGCGGAACGTCGTGATCTCGAGCTGCATGCCCTTCTTCGTCACGCCGACCGTGCCGAACGCGATCCCGACGTCCCAGACCGCGTCACCCCACTCGCTGACGATCTTCAGCACGCGGTCGGGACGCGCGTCCGTGGTGAAGTCGAGGTCGCCGGACCGGCGGCCGAGCAGCGCGTCGCGCACGCTGCCGCCCACCAGGTAGAGGCGGTGCCCCGCACTGGCGAACCGTTCCGCCAGCTCTTCCGCCAGGGGAGAGACCCGCATCAGCCCCACCACCTGCTCCTCGACCACGTCGTTCACGAAAATCCCACTACGTTCCAGGTGCGATTACCTCAGGCACCGCCGGACACGGACACGGAGAGCCAGCCTACCGGGGCAACCGTTTGCTCTAGCATCGCAGCATGTCTGGATCAGCCGGCCGCCCCGGCGCCTCGAAGCCGCGCAGGCGGCGCAGGCGTCAGCGCGGCAGGCGGCTGACCACGGTCGACGAGACGTCGGCCGGCGGTCTCGTGGTGGATCCGGGACGCGAACAGGCGGTGCTGATCGGCCGGCTCGACCGGCACGGCAGACTGCTGTGGTCGCTGCCCAAGGGCCACATCGAGGACGGGGAAACGGTGGAACAGACGGCCGTGCGCGAGGTGAAGGAGGAAACCGGCATCTCCGCACGCGTCCTGCACCCGCTGGGCACCATCGACTACTGGTTCGTGGCCGAGAAGCGGCGCATCCACAAGACCGTGCACCACTTCCTGCTCGAAGCGCTCGGCGGCGAGCTGTCGGACGAGGACGTCGAGGTCACCGAGGTGGCCTGGGTCCCGCTGACCGAGCTGGAGTCCAAGCTCGCCTACTCCGACGAGCGCAAGCTCGTCCGGAAGGCCAGTCAGATGATCGAGGAACTTTTCGCGCGCCCGGACGTCCACGGACGAGACGAGCACGCCCCTGAGGGAGCCCCCGAGTGAAGCGGTTCGCCGCAGCCTTCCTGTCCGTCCTCTTCCTGGCCGTCCCCGCCCTCGCCGGAGCCTCGGTGGCCCAGGCGGCGGAGGGTGCCCGCCTGCGGGTCGACCTGACCGAGCTGAGCCCGCGCGTGATCACCGCCTCGACGACGACGCTGACCGTCGCCGGCACGGTGACCAACACCGGTGACCGGAAGGTCACCCGGCCGCTGGTGCGCCTGCAGGTCGGCGAGCGGGCGACGGGCGAACGCGGGATCGGCGACGTGCTGTCCGGAGCGGTCCTCAAGGACAGCCCGCTGACCGACTTCACGCCGGTCGCGGACGCGCTGGAGCCCGGGCAGAGCGCCCCGCTGAACATCACCGTGAACCTGACCGGGACGCGCGCGGCGGCGCTCAGCCGTCCCGGCGTCTACCCGCTGCTGGTCAACGTCAACGGCACGCCGGAGTTCGGCGGCCCGGCCCGGCTCGGCGCGGTCAGCATGCTGATGCCCGTGCTGGCCGGCGCGGGCCGGACGTCCGGCGGTCACCCGGGCGCGCCGAGCATGACGCTGCTCTGGCCGCTGACGAGCAACGTCCCGCACGTCTACGCGGCGCCGTACGGGAGCCCGGTGGTCATGGCCGACGAACGGCTGGCCGCCGAGATCGGCCCCGGCGGCAGGCTGAACGCGCTGGTCACGGCGGCCGCGACGGCGTTGCCGGGCAACTCGGGCCTCGCCAAGTCGATGTGCTTCGCGCTCGACCCCGACCTGCTCACCACCGTCGCCGCGATGAGCCGCGGCTACCTCGTCCACACCGACGCGGGCAACGTCGACGGCAAGGGCGTCGACGCGGCGAAGACGTGGCTGTCCGCGCTGCGCTCGCTGGTCGGCGGCCGGTGCGTGGTGGCGCTGCCGTTCGCCGACGCCGACCTCGACGCGCTCACCCGGATCCGCCCGGGCGACGCCGGCCTCGTCACCCGGGCCGCCTCCGGCGCGGCGGCCATCCAGCAGCTGACCGGGGTCGCCCCGCAGACCGGCGTGCTGTGGCCGGCCGGCACGCCCAGCGCGTCGGTGCTCTCGGCGCTCGCCGAGGCCGGCGTCCACACGGTGCTCACCGACGCGGGCAAGCTCGCGGCCGCCGGCACCGGCGGCGGCGTCACCGTGCAGGGCAGCACCGTCCGCGTGCAGCCGACCGACTCGCTGATCGCCGCCGCGATGACGGGCGTCCCGACCGTGCCGGACTCGGTCACGGTGCCGGCCACGACCGAGCCGGCCGTCGCGAGCCAGAACGGTCTCGGCGCTCTCGCCTTCCGCGCCGGGCTGGGCCAGGCCGCCGGGCAGCAGCGGCCGGACCACCTGCTGGTCGCGCCGCCGCGGCGCTGGGACGCCTCGGCCGAGGAGTTCACCACCTACCTGCGGCAGGTCGCCGGCTTCCTCGACGCGGGCCTGGTCACCGCGACCGGGCTGCCGTCGCTGCTGGCCGACGACCCGGCGCAAGCCGGCGCGGCCGGCGACAGCGGGCAGGACACGGCCGGCATCGACGCCGGCGTCGTCTCGACGCTGTCGGACCTTGACGACCAGGCCGCGGGCTTGGCGGCCGCGATGCAGATCGATCCGACCAAACGGGTGAAACCCGACGACGTCGTGGAGCCGGTCCGGCTGGCCGAGCTGCGCGGCGCCTCCACGGCGTGGCGGGGGCTGCCGGCCGCGGCGGCGATCACGAACGCGCAGGCGGAGCTCGCGGCGATCAGCGGGCGGGTGAGCGTCACGCAGCCGAAGCAGACCATCGCGCTGGCGTCCGGCAACTCGCCGTTGCCGGTGTACGTCAGCAACGACCTGCCGGTCGGGATCAACGCCCGGTTCGCCCTCAACAACAACACCGGCCTGCGCCCGGAGGAGGCCAAGGACTGGTTCTTCCCGGCCAGCGGCGGCAAGAACTACTTCCTCCCGGTGGAGGCGCTGCGGGCCGGCCGGTTCAGCGTCGATGTGTCGTTGCGCACGCCCGCCGGTACCCCACTCGGGTCGTCCGCGCGGTTCGAGCTGACGTCCACCGAGTACGGCGCGATCACCATCATCGCGACCGTCGCCGCAGGTGTGGCGCTGCTTCTGCTCGCCTCCCGGCGGATCTACCGGAGGGTGAAGGACGCCCGCGCCGGACGCGACGTCGTGGACTGATCGCTCGGCCTTTGAGTGTTCCGGGCCGTTCCCGATTACCCTTGGTCCGCACGTGCGCGGCACCGGGCCGCGGCACGGGGGAAGAGCACCGAGGATTGGGCGCGCGTTGGAGAGAGAGCCGGGCTTACCACCCGAGCGTGCGAGTCGTCCTCGGCGCGAAGGCGCCCCACCCCCGAACCGGGGTGAGGGGGCCCCTCGAGCGTCGCAGCCGGTCCGCCGCCAGCCACCACCGCAGCAGCCGCCTCCGCCCCCGGAGCGCGGCCGCCGCCAGCCGCCCCGCAACGGCCACACGCGCCAGATGCCGACGCCGGAGGACGCCCCGGCGCGTGACCCGCGCCCCGCGCGCGGCGGCCGCCCGGCCAGGGACGAGGCGCCGCCGCGGCGACCGGTTCAGGACGACGGCACCGTTCGCGACGGCCGCCCCACCCGCGACGACGCACCGCCCCGGCGACCTCGCGACGACGGGCGTCCCCTCCACGACGACGCGCCGCCTCGGCGGCCGGTCCAGGACGACGGCCCGCGCCCCGTGCGCGACGAACCCCGCGACGGCCGCCCGCCCCGCCGGGTCCCGCCGCCGCAGGGTCCGCCGCCGCAAGGTCCGCCTCCACAAGGCCCCCCGCCGCGCGGCGGGCAGCCACCCCGGGCCGCCGGCGGTCCGGCGCCCACGCGCGTCCAGCCGGTGCCGCCGCCACCGGGCCAGCCGGGCCCGCAGTCGCTCCAGGGCCGGCTGCCCCAGCCCGCCCCGCCGGTCGTGCCCCCGCCGTCGACCCCGCCCCCGGGCAACCCGGTCCCCGGCACGCCGCCGCCCGGCACCCCCGTGCCGCCCCGCGGCCGCGGGTCTCGCCGTCCGGCCCCGGTCCGGCCGTGGCAGGAGGAGGCCCAGCAGGCTCCACGCGACCCGGAGGCGACGCGGTTCATCCCGCGCACCGCCGGCGTCCCGATGAACTCGCGCTGGCCGGTCGCCGACCCCGACGTCATGCGCCCGTACGACGCGCTGGCCACCCAGGTCATGCCGGCGCTCAAGGGCCCGCTGGTCAAGCCCCGGCCGGACGAAGAGGCCCCCGAAGCCCCGGCCAAGGCGCCGTCGCTGGCCAAGGCGTCCGGGCGGATGGCGATCGCGTCGCTGATCAGCCGCATCACCGGCTTCCTGTGGAAGCTGCTGCTGGTCGGCGCCATCGGCCAGGGCATCGCGAACGACTCGTTCAACGTCGCCAACACGATGCCGAACATCATCTTCGAGCTGCTGATGGGTGGCGTGCTCGCCAGCGTGGTCGTGCCCCTGCTGGTGCGTTCCCAGGACGATCCCGACGGTGGCGTGGCGTACACCCAGCGGCTCATCACCGTGGCGTTCGTGCTGCTGCTGGTCGGCACGGTCGTGGCGGTGATCGCGGCGCCGGCGTTCACCAGCCTCTACGTCGACTCGTCCGGCCGAGCCAGCCCGGCGCTGACCACGGCGTTCGCCTACCTGCTGCTGCCGGAGATCTTCTTCTACGGCGTCTTCGCGCTGCTCTCGGCGGTGCTGAACGCCAAGCAGATCTTCGGCCCCACGGCGTGGGCGCCGGTGATCAACAACCTGGTCGTCATCTTCACGATCCTGGTCGTCTGGATCATGCCGGGCGACATCGACACCGGACACGTCTCGATCACCGATCCCAAGGTGCTGACGCTGGGCATCGGCGTCACCAGCGGCATCGTCGCCCAGGCGCTGCTGCTGGTGCCCCCGCTGCTGCGCTCCGGCTTCCGCTTCAAGTGGCGCTGGGGCATCGACCGGCGGATGAAGGAGTTCGGCGGCCTGGCGCTGTGGATCCTCGGTTACGTCGCGGTGAGCCAGGTCGGCTACACGATCAACACCCGCGTGCTGACCAGCGGTTCCCCCGGTGGTGTGACGGCGTACAGCAACGCCTGGCTGCTCTTCCAGCTGCCGTACGGCGTCATCGGCGTCTCCCTGCTGACGGCGATCATGCCGCGGATGAGCCGCGCGGCCGCCGACGGCGACCACAAGAAGCTGATCGGCGACCTGTCGTACGCGTCCCGGATGTCGACGGTGATGCTGGTGCCGATCTCCGCGGTGATGACCGTGGTCGGCGGCTCGATCGGCATCGCGCTGTTCACCTTCGGCAAGGGCACGATCGACACCGCGGAACGACTCGGCGACGCGCTGGCCATCTCGGCGTTCGCGCTGCTGCCGTACGCGCTGGTCATGCTCCAGATGCGCGTGTTCTACGCGATGAAGGACGCCCGCACGCCGACGTTGATCATGATCGTGATGACGCTGGTGAAGGTGCCGCTGCTGTACCTGTGCCCGGTGCTGCTGTCGCCGGACAACGTCGTGCTCGGCGTCATGATGGTCAACGCGCTGACGTTCGTGGTCGGCGCGATCCTCGGCCAGGTTTGGCTCTGGGTGACGCTGGGCAATCTGCGCAGCAAACGGGTGATCGGCGTGATTCTCTTCACGGTCGTCGCGAGTGTGCTGGGCGTCGCCGCCGCGTGGGTCGCGGGCAAGCTCGTGCCGGACGCGTTCGGGCCCAGGTTCGGCGCCTGGGCGAAGCTGCTGCTGCAGAGCATCGTGGGCATCGTCGTCTCGTTCGGCGTGCTGATGGCCCTGAAGGTCGAGGAGCTGAAGCCGGCCACTTCGAGGTTCACCCGGTTGATCAAGCGCGGGTAACGATTGCGGTACGGAAGGCGACGACTCCCGCGTCGTATTCTGGGTAACCTTGGTGCGGGGAGCTAGCGGGAGAGTGCGGGTGGACACGAGGCGGAGCGAACAGGCGGGGGGTGCGAACCACGTGGGCAAGGCCCAGGTCGGATCGCTGGCCCCCGGGCGTGTGGTCGGCGACGGCCGCTACCGCCTCCTCGCGCAGTTCGGCGTGGACGAGCGGGGCGACGCGCACCTTTGGCGTGCGCGCGACGGGCAGCTGAAGCGGGACGTCGCGCTGACCTTGCTGGTCGGCGACCCGGCGGACCCCGAATCCGCCCGGCTGGCCCGGCGGACGCTGGAACGCGCCACACACGCGTCCAAGTTCGGCCACGGCGGCGTCGCCCGCGTGCTCGACGTGCTCGCGCTCGGCAGCGGCGTCACCTCGAGCGAAGGTCTCCTCGGCGTCGTCGTCGCGGAGTGGACCAAGGGCAGCGACCTGGTCGACCTCGTCGCGCAGCGGCCGGTGGCGCCCGCCGCGGCCGCGCGGATGGTGCAGGCGCTGGCCGAAGCCGTCGAACAGGCGCACCAGAACGGGCTCGTCCTCGGCCTCGACCACCCCCAGCGCCTGCGGCTGACGCCGAACGGCGCGCTCAAGCTCGCGTTCCCCGGCCCGCTGCCGGAGTCGACGCTGCGCGACGACGTCAAGGCGCTCGGCGCGGTCCTGTACCTGCTGCTGACCGGCCGCTGGGCGCTGCCCGGCGGCCCGCCCGCGATCCCGGCGGCCCCGATGACGCCGCAGGGCCGGATCGTCCCGCCGCGCCAGCTGGTGCCGACGGTCCCCGCGGACCTGTCGTCGCTGGCCGTCCGCACGATCGAGGACGGCGGCAACGGCGGCATCCGCACCAGCGCCGCCATCCTCCGCGTGCTCGACCAGGTGGCCGAGGAAGAGGAACGCACCCAGCTGATCAAGGCAGTCGGCGGCGATCCGGCCGAGGCCGACGGCACGGTGTGGACGACGAAGAAGCCGGTCAAGGACGTCGCCCGACGGCGCAAGCTCGCGCTCGGCGTCACCGTGCTGGTCGTCGCGACCGTCGTCATCCTCGCCTGGGGCGGGCTGATGCTGATCAACGCCTTCCAGGGTGACTCGAAGGTGAGCGGGCCGACCATCAACGTCGCCGACCCGCCGGCGTCGAGCCAGCCGGCCGGGCAGCCGCCCGCGAGCGCGCCGCCGCCGTCCTCCGCACAGCCCCCGGCCGTGGGCGCCCCGGTGGCACCGCAGTCCGTGGCCGTCTACAACCCCGACGGCCAGGGCGACTACCCCGGACGGGCGAAGTACGCGATCGACGGTAAGCCGGAAACGGTCTGGCGGACGGAGAAGTACAAGCAGCAGCTGCCAGCCGTGAAGCAGGGTGTCGGGCTGATCGTCGCCTTCAAGGACCCGATCACCCTCAGCCAGGTGAAGGTCTCCGGGGGCACTCCGGGCACGAAGGTCGAGATCCGTTCGGCGACCTCGAAGAACCCCGACTTCGCCGACACGAAGGTGGTCGGCAACGGCGACCTGAAGGACGGCGACACGACCATCCCGCTGGCCCAGCCGACGCAGGGCGAGTACTTCGTCCTCTGGATCACTCAGCTGGGCGACGCCGACGGGCAGTTCATGACCCAAATCGCGGACCTGGCCTTCCTGCCTGCGGGGTGACCCACCCGACAGGGTCAGTAGGCTCTCGCGGGTGACAGCTGCAGCTCCCACGGATGCGGATCTGATAGCGGCTCACGCCGCGGGGGACCCTCATGCGTTCAGCGAACTCGTCCAGCGACATCGCGACCGCATGTGGGCGGTCGCCCTGCGCACGGTCCGCGACCCGGAAGAGGCCGCCGACGCGTTGCAGGACGCGTTCATCTCGGCGTTCCGCGCCGCGGGGAACTTCAGAGCGGAGTCGCAGGTCACGACGTGGCTGCACCGGATCGTGGTGAACGCCTGCCTCGACCGGATCCGCCGCCGCCAGGCACGGCCGACCGTGCCGCTGCCGGAGACCGGCTTCAACGAGCCGGCCACCCCGCGTGACTCGATGGCCGAGCGCGAAACCAGCCTGCTGGTGCGCGAAGCCCTCGACCAGCTGCCCGAGGAGCAGCGGGCCCCGATCGTGTTGGTCGACGTCGAGGGATACTCCGTCGCCGAGACGGCGAAGATGCTCGGCATCGCCGAAGGCACGGTGAAGAGCCGGTGCGCGCGGGGCCGCGGGAAGCTCGCGAAGGTTCTCGGGCACCTGCGGAACCCCGATGCGATTGCGAACGTCCCAACTCACGAAAGCAAACGGGCCGGGCGTCAGCCGGGTAGCGGGGAGGGACGATGACGGACGAAAGCCGGGGGATCGGGGGGACCGTCGGTCCGCCCTGGTCTGTCGACGTGCTCGCCGACCTCCACGCCGGCGTCCTGGACGACGCGCGGGCGGCCGAGCTGTGGCCGCTCGTCAACGAGGACCCGGAGGCCAGGGCGATCCTGGACGCCCTCGACGCCACGCAGGCCGACCTGGCCTCGCTGGCGGCCGCGCCGGCTCCGCCGATGCCCGCGGAGTTCGCGGCCCGGCTCGACGCGGCGATCGCCGCCGAAGCAGCGGCCGCCTTTCCTTCCCCGCGCACGGCACCGGAGCAGGCCGGGCCCGGGAACGCCCCGGTGGTGGACCTCGCGGCGGCGCGGCGAAAGCGGAACAAGCGGCTCGGCTGGGCCGCCGGCGTCCTGACCGCGGCCGCGGCGGCGATCGTCGCCGTGACCGTCGCGATCCCGAACACGTCCCAGCAGAGCGGCACCCCGAACGTCGCGGCACCGCCGCCGTCCGGCCCGTCGGTGGGCAGCGACGGCAGTGGCGCCCAGGCCCTGGTCGGCAAGGCCGTCGGCGTCCGCGACTTCGGCCCGCTGCAGAACGAGGACCGCCTCGACGCCTGCATCGCGGCCGCCGGTCTCGACCCGAAGGTGCGTCCCGAGGGCATCCGGCCGGTGAACGTCGGCGGCAAGGCGGGCGTGATGATCGTCCTGACCACCGGCAAGCTCGCCCAGTTCCGGCTCGTCGCCTTCGGCGCCGACTGCGGGCCGGGAAATCCGGCGGTGCTGTTCGACAAGGTCGTCGGGGAGAAGTAGCGGCTGTCACGGCTGGGAACATGGCCACCTACGATCGTGTTGAGCCTGGCACACGGGTCACTACGAGCGGAGGTCACGGGTGGCTGCCGAGGAAATCAGGAACCTGATCATCGTCGGGTCGGGTCCTGCCGGATACACCGCTGCCGTTTACGCGGCGCGGGCCCAGCTTGAACCGCTGGTGTTCGAGGGCACGCAGTTCGGCGGCGCGCTGATGACGACGACCGAAGTCGAGAACTTCCCGGGGTTCCGCGACGGCATCATGGGTCCGGACCTGATGGAGGAGATGCGCAAGCAGGCCGAGCGCTTCGGCGCCGAGCTGCGCGCGGAGGACGTCGAGTCGCTGGAGCTGACCGGGGACGTCAAGTACGTCCACGCGAACGGCAAGCGCTACGCCGCCCGCGCGGTCATCCTCGCCATGGGTGCGGCGGCGCGGTACCTCAACGTGCCGGGCGAGCAGGAGCTGCTCGGCCGCGGCGTGTCGGCCTGTGCCACCTGTGACGGCTTCTTCTTCCGCGACCACGACATCGTGGTGGCCGGCGGTGGCGACTCGGCGATGGAGGAGGCGACCTTCCTGACGAAGTTCGCGAAGTCCGTCACGGTCGTCCACCGGCGCGACGAGTTCCGCGCGTCCAAGATCATGCTCGAGCGCGCCCGCGCGAACGAGAAGATCAAGTGGAAGCTGAACTCGCAGATCACCGGCGTGCTCGGCGACGGCAAGGTCGAAGGCCTGCAGCTCAAGGACACCAAGGACGGCTCCGAGTCGACCCTGGACGTCTCCGGCTTCTTCGTGGCGATCGGCCACGACCCGCGCAGCCAGCTCGTGAAGGGGCAGGTCGAGCTGGACGAGGACGGCTACGTGGTCACGAAGGGCAAGACGTCCTTCACGAACCTCGACGGCGTCTTCGCGGCCGGCGACCTGGTGGACCGCACCTACCGGCAGGCGATCACCGCCGCCGGTTCGGGATGCAGCGCCGCGATCGACGCGGAACGATGGCTCGCGGAGCACGGCGAGTCGGACGCCCATGAGGCGGCCGAGCTGGTCGGCGGCGGCTACGGCGCGGGCACCAACTGACTTTCCGGCTTTCGACCACTTGGAGGAGAAACCATGTCCAACACCGTGAAGGTGACCGACGCGACGTTCGTCGACGAGGTCCTGACCAGCGAGAAGCCGGTCCTCGTCGACTTCTGGGCCACCTGGTGCGGCCCGTGCAAGATGGTCGCCCCGGTGCTCGAGGAGATCGCCGCCGAGAAGGGCGACAAGCTGACGATCGCCAAGATCGACATCGACGAGAACCCGAACACGCCGCGTGACTACCAGGTGATGTCCATCCCGACGCTGATCCTCTTCCAGGGCGGCAAGCCCGTGAAGCAGATCGTGGGCGCCAAGCCGAAGGCCGCGCTGCTGTCGGACCTCGCCGACGTCCTCTGAACCGAACAAGCCCGGCGAACCCGGGGCCTGCGGGAATCTCCCGCGGACCCCGGGTTCTTCCGTCCTTCGGGGGAATCTGACCGATGTGGGTGAATGCAGCGTGACGACGGCCACGACGGGTACTCCACGATCGGGCCCTTGACCCACCTACCGGGCCTGCGCTGTCACCGAGAGTTGGCAAGGCACAATAGAGGACCTGGGTGCGGCCCAGCGAAGGTTTTCCCCAAGTCCTGCCACGCACCGAGCCCCCGATTCGGTGCCTGAGGAAGAGCGAGGAGTGCATGCGGGTACTCCGCCGCGGTGACGCCGGTCCGGACGTCGCCGAGATCAGGTCCATCCTGGCCGGGATGGACCTGCTCCCGCCGGTCACCGACACCGGCGACTACGGCACGTTCGACGTCGCCGTCGAGCACGCCGTCCGTGCCTTCCAGCAGCGCCGTGGGCTGATCACCGACGGCATCGTGGGTCCGGCCACGTTCCAGGCGCTCAAGGGCGCCAGCTACCACCTGGGCAGCCGCCCGCTGTCGTACACGATCGCGGCGCCGATCCAGGGTGACGACGTCTTCACGCTGCAGGAACGGCTGACCGAGCTCGGCTTCGACGCCGGCCGCCCCGACGGGTACTTCGGCCCCCAGACCGAGCGCGCCCTCAAGACGTTCCAGCGCGACATGCGCCTGACGCCGGACGGCATGTGCGGTCCGGCGACCATCCGTGAGCTGCACCGCCTGTCGTCGCCGCGGGCCCGGGGCGGTCGCCCCGTGTTCCTGCGCGAGCAGGAGCAGGTGCGCCAGGCCGGGCCGCGGCTGCGCGGCAAGCGCATCGTGATCGACCCCGGCCACGGCGGCGACGACCTCGGCGTGGTCGCCGGCGACCTGCGTGAGGCCGACATCGCGTGGGACCTCGCGCGCCGCCTGGAGGGCCGGATGAAGGCCACCGGCATGGAGGCGCTGATCTCCCGCGGCCCGAACCACAGCCCGACCGAGCTGGAGCGTGCCCGCTTCGCGAACGACGCGGGCGCCGACCTGTTCCTGTCCCTGCACAGCGACAGCAACCCCTCGCCGCGCGCGCAGGGCATCGCGAGCTTCCACTTCGGCACCGGCAACGGCACCACGTCCACCGTCGGTGAGCTGCTGGCCGGCTTCATCCAGCGCGAGGTCGCGGCCCGCACGGGCATGCTGGACTGCCGCACGCACTACAAGACGTGGGAGATCTTCACCCGCACCCGCTGCCCGGCGGTCCGGGTCGAGATCGGCTACCTGACGAACCCGGACGACGCCCGCAAGCTCGGCGACCCGGCGTTCCGGGACATCGTCGCGGAGGGCATCCTCATCGCCGTCAAGCGGCTGTACCTCCTCGGCGAGGGCGACCAGCCGACGGGAACGTTCACGTTCGCCGACGTCCTGGCGCACGAACTCGCGAAGGCCGAATAAGCCCGACCACAACCCCTAGCGGCTCTCCTTCACCTGCCCCACCACCCCTGGGGACGACGTCCGCTCGTCCCCAGGTTTCGGGGCAGTCATCCACAGCTTTTCCACCGCTCCTATCAGCGCTCTGTGGATAACTCGGCACTTCTTCCACAGTTGTGCACACGCGCTTTCGAGCGCGCGAAAGCTCACGCGCAAACGTTTGCGGGGTAGGTCAGGCGCGGCCGAGGCTCGGCTCGGCGGTGGTGATCGTCACCTGGCCGAGCAGCCGTTCCAGCGCCGCCTCGACGTCTTCCTTCCAGGTGATCGCCGAGCGCAGTTCGAGGCGCAGCCGCGGCCACTTCTGGTGCGGGCGGACGGTCTTGAAGCCGACGCTCTGCAGGAATCCCGCCGGCAGCACGCAGCTGTGCCCACCGTCCGGGTCCGGCTCGTCGGGCTTGGCGTCGCCGAACGCCTCGATCGCGCGCACGCCGCGCTTGGTCAGGTCCTTGGCGACCGCCTGCACCAGCATCCGGCCGAGACCGCCGCCGCGGAACTCCGGGAGCACCTGGAACGCCGTCAGCAACACGGCGTCGGCGCTCGGCGGCGACGTCGGGAAGGCGAGGGCGCGCGGGACGGCGTTCGGCGGGGCGTAGAGCACGAACCCGACCGGCAGCGTGTCGCTGTAGACGATGCGGCCGCAGGAACCCCACTCGAGCAGCACGCTCGAGACCCAGGCTTCCTTCTCGACCTCGGTGGCGCCGAACTCCTCCGCCTGGTTCTTCAGGTGGGGGGCGAGTTCCCAGTACACACACCGGCGGCAGCTCTTGGGCAAGTGCTCGAGGTTGTCCAGTGTGACGCCCACGACGCGACGCGACACCCGCGACCTCCCTGACCTGCGCGCTCCCGACCGGCTACCCGCTCGTCAAGCCGCGCGAGATCCACAGCACGAATACGGGAGCCATGGTCGAGGATAGGCCGATGTGACAAGCACCGAAAGGCCAGGGGTCCCGGACGGGTGCCCGGTTACACTCGATGGGATCTCCACAGCTCCCGCGGGAGTGACCGTGTCCACCGAGCCCCGGGTGAATCGTCGATGACCGAGAACCGCCCCAGCAAGCCGCAGAGCGGCCGCCACAGCCTCGACCCGCACCTCGAGCGGTACGCCGCGCGCACCGCCGGGATGACCGCCTCCGAGATCCGGGCGCTGTTCGCGGTGGCCAGCCGGCCCGAGGTGGTCTCGCTGGCCGGCGGCATGCCGAACCTGGCGGCGCTCCCGCTCGACACGCTGTCGGCGCAGGTGGCGGAGATCATCGCCGAAGACGGCCTGGTGGCGCTGCAGTACGGCTCGGCGCACGGCGTCCCGGTACTGCGCGAGCAGATCTGCGAAATCATGGCCCTGGAGGGCATCAAGGCGCACCCGGACGACGTCGTGGTGACCGTCGGCTCGCAGATGGGCCTGGACATGGTCACGCGGTTGTTCTGCGACCCCGGTGACGTCGTGATCGCCGAAGGCCCCTCGTACGTCGGCGCGCTGGGCTCGTTCGCCGCGTACCAGGCGCAGGTCGTGCACGTGGCGATGGACGACCACGGCCTGGTGCCCGAGCTCTTGCGCGAGGCGCTCGACCGGACGAAGAAGGCCGGCCGCCGCGTCAAGTTCCTCTACACGATCCCGAACTTCCACAACCCCGCCGGCGTCACGCTGGCCGTGGAGCGCCGCGCGGAAATCCTCGAGATCTGCCGCGAGCACGACGTCCTGGTCGTCGAAGACAACCCGTACGGCTTGCTCGGCTTCGACGGACAGACCTACCCGGCGCTGCGGTCGACCGATCCCGAAAACGTCGTGTACCTCGGCTCGTTCTCCAAGACGTTCGCTTCCGGCCTGCGCGTCGGCTGGGTGCTCGCGCCGCACGCCGTGCGCGAGAAGCTCGTGCTCGCGGCGGAGTCCGCGACGCTGTGCCCGCCGACGTTCAACCAGATGATCGTGTCGCGCTACCTGGCCACGCACGATTGGAAGGGCCAGATCAAGAAGTTCCGCGAGAACTACCGCGAGCGGCGCGACGCGATCCTGTCCGCGCTCGACGAGCACCTGCCGCCGGGTTGCACCTGGACCAAGCCGGACGGCGGCTTCTACGTCTGGGTGACGGTGCCGGAAGGCGTCGACACCAAGGCGATGCTGCCGCGCGCGGTGACCGCGCGGGTGGCGTACGCGTCCGGAACCGGCTTCTACGCCGACGGCTTCGGCAGCCGTCAGATGCGGCTGTCGTACTGCTACCCGACACCGGAGCGCATCACCGAGGGCGTGCGGCGGCTCGCCACCGTGCTCGAGTCCGAAATGGACCTTGCCCGCACCTTCGGTAACGTGGGCACGCGCCGGATCCAGGGGCCGCAGACACCTTCACCGGACACGGTCTAGAACCGCGAGTCCGTAGCAGCTAAAGGAGTTTCCACGGTGGTCGACCGTACCGTTGCCGTGCTCGCCGGCGGGCTTTCGCACGAACGCGACATCTCCCTGAGGTCCGGGCGACGGCTCTCCGCGGCGTTGAAGTCCGAAGGCTTCGACACCCACGAATGGGACACCGACGCCAGCCTGCTGGAGCGCCTGCGCACCCAGCGCCCGGACGCGGTGGTCGTCGCCCTGCACGGCGGCGAGGGTGAGAACGGCTCGGTGCAGACGGTCCTGGAGATGCTGGACGTGCCGTTCGTCGGCACCGGCTCCCAGGGCTGTCGCCGCGCCTGGGACAAGCCCACCGCGAAGTCGCTGCTCGCGAACGCCGGGTTCGTGACGCCGAGCTGGGTGGTGCTGCCGCACAGCATGTTCCGCGAGCTGGGCGCGCAGGCGGTGCTCGACGCGATGGTGGAGCGCCTCGGCCTGCCGCTGATCCTCAAGCCGGACCAGGGTGGCTCGGCGCTCGGCACCCAGGTGGTGCGCGAGGCGGCGGAACTGCCGGCGGCGATGGTCGGCTGCTTCGCCTACGGCGACACGGTGCTCGCGGAACAGTACGTGGACGGCGTCGAGGTGGCCGTGACGGTCGTCGAAGGCGAGGACGGGCCCCAGGCCCTCCCGGCGGTCGAGATCGTGCCGGAGAGCGGCGTGTACGACTTCACGGCCCGCTACACCGCCGGCCTGACCGACTTCTTCACGCCGGCGCGGCTCGACGACACCGCGGCCAAGGCGGTGGCCGAGCTGGCGGTCGCCGCGCACCGCGTGATGGGGCTGCGCGACATCTCCCGGACCGACGCGATCGTGGCCGCGGACGGCACGGTGAACTTCCTCGCCGTGAACCTGTCGCCGGGTCTCACCGAGACGTCCACGGTGCCGATGTCGATCGAAGCGGCGGGCAAGTCGCTCGGCGGGGTTTTCTCGGAGCTGATCTCCCGGGCGATCGCCCGCTGATCCTTCCTACGCGAAAGGCCACTACGGAAGCTTCCGTGGTGGCCTTTTTCGTGTCGCGAACCATGATCACCGGGAGTGCTTCCCACGGCTGCGATCCGCAATCATCACCGTGACGAAACACCCCGGTGTGATCCCTAATCGGAATCCGGTGTCCGATTTGCCGTGTTCGCGTCGATGATCGAGACGATCCGCTCGAGGTCGTCGACCGAGCCGAACTCGAGCACGATCCGGCCCTTGCGCCGGCCGAGGTCGACCTTCACGCGGGTGTCGAACGTGTCCGAAAGCCGGTTCGCGAGCTCCTGCAACCCGGGCGCCTGGATCGGCTTGCGCGGTGCGGGCTTCGGCTTGGCCGGCTTTTCGCTCTTCTTGAGCGTGACGGCTTCCTCGGTCGCCCGGACCGACATGCCTTCCGCGACGATGCGGGCGGCGAGCTCTTCCTGGCTTTCGGCGTCCTCCAGCGACAGCAGCGCCCGCGCGTGCCCGGCGGACAGGACGCCCGCGGCGACCCGGCGCTGCACCGGCAGGGGGAGCTTGAGGAGCCGGATCGTGTTGGTGATCACCGGGCGGCTGCGGCCGATCCGGCTCGCCAGCTCCTCGTGGGTGACGGCGAACTCGTCGAGCAGCTGCTGGTACGCCGCCGCCTCTTCCAAGGGGTTCAGCTGGACGCGGTGGATGTTCTCCAGGAGCGCGTCGCGGAGCATCGACTCGTCGGCGGTCTGGCGGACGATCGCCGGGATCGCTTCGAGCTCCGCCTGCTGCGACGCCCGCAGCCGCCGCTCGCCCATGACGAGCTCGTACTCGTCGTTGCCGAGCTCGCGGACGACGATGGGCTGCATGAGACCGAACTCGCGGATCGAGTGCTCGAGTTCGGCGAGCGCGTCTTCGTCGAAGACCTGCCGCGGCTGCTTCGGGTTGGGCTTGATCGAGCTGACCGGGATCTCGCGGTAGACCGCGCCGGCGACCTCGCCGCCGTGCTGCGTCGCCTGACCGTTCGCCGCGAACCAGCCCTTGTCCTCGGCCGCCTTCTTGTCCGCCGCGTCGACGGCGGGCGCCGGCAGCGGCCCGCCGGTCGCCGGTCCGGTCGGGATCAGGGCAGCGAGGCCGCGCCCCAGCCCTCCTCGGCGCTCGGTCATGTCGAACTACCCCTCTCCAGCTGTGCGCCGCGCTCGGCGATCTCCTTCGCCGCGTCGACGTAGCTCATCGCCCCGCGCGAACCGGGATCGTAAGCCAGCACCGTCTGGCCGTACCCGGGCGCCTCCGACACCTTCACGCTGCGGGGGATGACGGTCTTCAGCACGGTGTCGCCGAAGTGGTTCCGCACCTCGTTCGTCACCTGGTCGGCCAGCTTGGTCCGGCCGTCGTACATGGTGAGGAGGATCGTCGAGACGCGGAGCTCGCGGTTGAGGTGCTGCTGGACGAGCTCGATGTTGCTCAGCAGCTGCCCGAGTCCTTCGAGCGCGTAGTACTCGCACTGGATCGGGATGAGCACCTCCTGCGCGGCGACCATCGCGTTGACCGTGAGGAGGCCGAGCGACGGCGGGCAGTCGATGAAGACGTAGTCGACGCCGATCTCGTTGAGGATCTCCGAGGAGATGGCCTCCTTGAGCCGGGACTCGCGCGAAGCCATCGAGACGAGCTCGATCTCGGCGCCGGCGAGGTCGATCGTCGCGGGGACGCAGAAGAGGTTCGGGGACTGGTCGGTCGGCTGGGCCGCTTCCGCGAGCGTCACCTCACCGATCAGCACCTCGTAGATGGAGGGCGTCCCGGACCGGTGGTCGACGTCGAGCGCGGTGCTCGCGTTGCCCTGCGGGTCGAGGTCGACGACGAGCGTCTTGAGCCCGTGGACGGCGAGCGCGGCGGCGAGGTTGACCGTGCTGGTGGTCTTGCCGACCCCACCCTTCTGGTTGGCGACGGTCAGCACGCGGCGGCGTCCGGGCCGGGGGAGCTCCCCCTCCTTCGGGTGCAGCAGACGCGCGGCGCGGGCGGCTTCTTCGGCGATCGGGGTCCAGCCCACGTCGGGGGTGGTCTCCGTGGAGTCGGACGGCGGGGGATTCACCGGTCTCGACACCTCCTCCATGTAGACGTCTGGTCGGTGGTCGAGTCGCGTTGTTTCACGTGGAACAGCGCGACTCGTTAACGCTTCCTGCTCCGCGCCTTCGGCTTGCCCGGCGCCGTCTTCGACGGCAGGCGGCGGATCTTCACGACCGTGCTGGGGACCTCGAGCACAGCCGCACCGCACTCGACGATCAGCGGATCGGCACCGCCGGCCTTGCGGATGGCAGCGCCGTCCCGATCGATCTCGTCCGCCGCGCTGGCCCCCTTGAGGGCGACCAGGAAGCCGTCGGGACGGACGAGCGGCAGGCACCAGTCCGCGAGCCGGGCGAGGGGGGCGACCGCGCGAGCGGTGACGATGTCGGCACCACCGAGCTGCTCACGCACAGGCCGCTCCTCCGCGCGTCCACGGACGATGGTAATCGGGAGTTCCAGCTTCTCGGCCACCTCGGCCAGCCAGTCCACCCGGCGGGCCATCGGTTCGAGCAAGACGATATCGAGGTCCGGTCGTGCGATCGCCAGCGGTACTCCCGGAAGCCCGGCGCCCGACCCGACGTCGATGACGCGAGCCCCTTCGGGCAGCTGCTCGCCGATCACCGCCGAGTTGAGCACGTGCCGTTCCCACAGCCGCTCGACTTCCCGGGGTCCGATCAGGCCACGCTCGACGCCGTGGCGCTCCAGGAGTTCGACGTACCCGGCCGCTTGGTCGACGTGCTCACCGAACACTCGCGCCGCGGCCTGCTCCAAGCTCACTCCGCCTACTCCTCGTCCGCCGGTTTCACGTGAAACCGCGCTCGCTCGATTGTCCCCGATGAACCGGGGAAGACGAGCCGACAGTCCGAAGATGTGGACAACTCCACTCAGGCGGCCGTCGTCGCGGACGGTTCCACGTGAAACATCACGCGTGTAATTCGCTCCGCCGAGGCCGGGCGTTGCCCAGCCGGATGCCGCTGAAGCCGAGCGAGCTCTCCGCCGCGGTGTCGACGAAGCGCCACAGGTTCGGCATCACCCGCAACTCGATCCCCGCCGCCTCGTGCAGCGCGAGCAGATCGCCGACCGGCTCCGGCGGGCCGAGCGGCTCCACCGCCTCGGTCGCCACGACCGCATGGGCGTGCGCCCCGAACGGCCGGAACGACGTCGCCGCGAACCGGTAGGCGAACAGCCGCACCGTGCGCATCGCCTCGAGCCAGCCGTACTCGATCGCGTGCACGCGATCGGCTCCCAGCCACGCGCGGTCGGCCGACGACGTCCCCGGCACCACCCAAGCCATCGCGCGGGGGCACTGGCGCGGGAACCAGTAGTCCGGTGCCCGGGCCGCATCGACCGCCCAGACGTACGCCTCCGGCTGCCGCGCCGTCGCAGCGACGTGTGGCTCGAAGCGGGTGATCGCCGGATCTTCCGAGAAGTGGAGGACCTCACCGGGTGCCGGGCGCATGGCACAAAAGAAGCGGCCCCACCTGACCAAGTCAAGTGGGGCCGCTTCGACAACCGGGGCTCAGGACTCCGGGAAGATCACCACACGCCGCTTCGGGTCTTCGCCCTCGCTCTCGCTCGTGACACCCGAGACCGTCGCCACCGCGTCGTGGACCACCTTGCGCTCGAACGGGCTCATCGGCTGCAGCCGCACCCGCTCGCCGCTCTTCAGCACCGACTCCGCCGTCGAGCGGCCGAGCTCGCGCAGTTCCTCGCGACGGTCCGCGCGCCAGCCCGCGATGTCCAGCATCAGGCGGCTGCGAGAGCCGGTCTCCTGCTGGACCGCCAGGCGGGTCAGCTCCTGCAGCGCCTCGAGCACCGTGCCGCGCGGGCCGACGAGCTTCTCGAGGTCCTCGCCGCCGTCGATGCTCACGATCGCGCGGCCGGCTTCCACGTCGAGGTCGATGTCACCGTCGTAGTCGAGCAGGTCCAGCAGGCGCTCGAGGTAGTCGCCGGCGATGTCACCCTCCCGCACGAGGATGTCGTCGTCGCCTCCCGCCTTCTGCTCGGTGGCCTCACCGTCGGCCGGGGTCACGTCGTCCTGATCGGCGTCGATCGTGTCGATCGTCTCCGACATCATTCGTCTCCTCTCCGAACCGGTCGCGCTCAGCGGCGCTTCCGGCCCGACTTCCTGGTCGAGTCTTTGAGAAGGCCCGGCACGCCCGTGCCGTCGTCCTTCGAGCCGTTCTGGCCGTTGGTGCCGGCCGTGGTCTTGTCGGTGCCGCCCGCCGGAGCGGTCTGCGCGAAGCCGTGGGCCGAGCCCGCCTTCGTGACCTTCTTCGACGTGCCCGTCTGCTCGGGCTGGTTCTTCTTCTGCTGGACCGGCTTCTGGCCGACCTTCGGCGCGGTCGGCTTCTGCCCCGGCTTCGGGCCGAGCGACGCGCGCTTCTCCGCGGCCTCCGCCTTGCGGGCCGCCTCTTCCTTGTCGATCTTCGTGTAGACGAGGCGCTGCTGCATCAGGGTCCAGCCGTTGTTCGCCAGCCAGTAGAAGAGGAGGCCGAGCGGGAACAGCGCACCGAAGACGAGCACACCGAGCGGGAAGATGTACATCGTCAGCTTGTTCATGATCGCGGTCTGCGGGGTGGCCGACGCGGCGTTCTGCCGGGCCACCGAGTGCCGCGCGGTCAGGTGCGTGGCGATCGACGCGACGATCATCAGCGGCAGTGCGACCGGGAGCACGCTCCAGTGGAAGCCGACGTTCGTGGCGCCACCGCTGACGACCCCTACGCCGTTGTAGACGGCCTCACCGAGGTTGACGCCGAACAGCTTCGCGTTGACGTAGGACTCGACGTCGTGCTGGCTGAAGAAGTAGTTCTCGGTCTTCGGGCCGCCACCGGGCGGCGGCATCGTGAACGCGCGGAGGACGTGGTTCAGGCCGATGAAGACCGGGATCTGGAGCAGCATCGGCAGGCAGCTGCCCAGCGGGTTGACGCCGTGCTCGCGCTGGAGCTTCTGCATCTCCTGCGCCTGGCGCTGCCGGTCGTTCGCGTACTTCTTCTGGATCTTCTTCATCTCCGGCGCGAAGTCCTGCATCTTCTTCATCGACCGGACCTGGTTCACGAACGGCTTGAACATGATGCCGCGCACGGTGAACGTCAGGAAGATGATGCCGAGGATCCAGGCGACCGCGGTCGATTCCCCGAAGACGAACCCGAAGACCTTGTGCCAACACCAGAGGATGAAGGACACGGGGTAGTAGATGAAATCGAGCACTGCTGCTACTCCTCGATCGGTGTTTCAGGTCGTCGGTGGCGCCACGAGAACTCCTCGGGCACGGGATCGCGGCCAGGCGGTGTCCAGGGTCCGCAACGCAGCAGCCGGCGCAGCGCGAGGTAGGAGCCGCGGCCGGCGCCGTGCCGGGTGAGGGCTTCGACTGCGTACGCGCTGCAGCTCGGGTAGAACCGGCAAGCCGGCGGGAGGAAGGGCGAGATCGCCTTGCGGTAGAGCTTGATGGGGAGCAGCAGGACCCAGGCAACCGGGCCGGGCCGCGGTTCGGCGACGTCGACGTCGTCGTGCCCGGAGTGGTCGTGTGCTGAGTCGTGCTCGGGGTTGGCTCGCATGCCGGTCACACCGCTGATCCGTGGTCGGGGGCCGCGTCCGCGGGACGCGTCGGGCGGGGGACATCCCCGGCCGGACGGTGCGACGTCAGAAGCCCCAGCCGACGCAACGCGGCGTCGAGATCGGATCCCAGCTCGGCGCTGGACGCGGTCGACGACGGCGGCAATGCCCGTACGACCAACGAAGTACCGGCGGGCAGTGTTCCGAGCCTGGCCGAAACGAGATGACGCAGCCGCCGGGTGACACGGTGGCGGACCACCGAGTTCCCGACGGCCTTGCTCACCACAAAACCCGCCCTGGCCACCGGCACAGTGTTATCGAACTGCACAGCGTCGGCGGCCACGGACGGGTCCGTGGTGAGCGCGTGGACGACGAGGCGGCGCCTGCCTGCCCTGGACCCGCGACGGAGAACCACGCGGAAATCCTCACTCCGCCGCAGACGTGCGGCAGCCGGCAGCACGGCGCGCCTCGATCGGGGCGATCAGGCGGACAGCGCGGCGCGGCCCTTGCGACGGCGGGCCGCCAGGATGGCCCGGCCGGCGCGGGTGCGCATGCGCAGGCGGAACCCGTGGGTCTTCGCGCGGCGGCGGTTGTTCGGCTGGAAGGTGCGCTTACCCTTGCTCACTGCTTCTCCTGTGTCTCGCGGTGTCGTGTCCCCACCCGGCCCGGGAAGAATCTTCTTCCCCCGCCTGGCGTGTCGTGCGGGCGCACGGCAGTCTCTGGTGTCTCCTACCAACGTGTGGCCTCGTCACGACGAGCGACGACAACGTGGGCACGCGAAACGCACCCGTCGCATACGGGAGACCTTACGAGGGTACGCACCCCCGTCGGGCGGCCGGTAAGCACCCCCTCGGCCACGGTACGCGACGGGCGAGCGGGCCCGCGATCGTCGACGCCGGGGCACCGAATGGCAACGCGCCGTACACCGTGAAATGCTTGCGCCCCAGGATGCCTTGTGGCCGCGAGCGGGGCTTGTTAGCGTGCCTCTCTCGGGTCACCGGTTCCAGGTGCACGAGTATCCGGGTGGTGGAGTGCCCACCGGCGTACGACGAGCCCGCAGGTGGCAGCGCCGCGGGTCGCCGTACATTAGTGCACAGCTGTGGACAACTATGTGGATATTCGCTGTGCCGGTGCGCGGACAGGCTTCCTGTGATCGCCGGGTGGAGTGACCAGGGCGTTCCGGGAGCGGATCGGCCGTCCACGCCGACGAGGGGAGGGGAGCCAGACAGGTGTCGGAGCACCAGCACAATCTGGGTGTCATCTGGGAACAGGTGGTACGCGAACTGTCCGACGGGACCCTCTCCCCCCAGCAGCGCGCCTGGATGCGCGTGACCCGGCCGATCGGCCTGCTCGACGGCACCGCCCTCCTGGCCGCCCCCAGCGACTTCGCGAAGGAAGCGATCGAACGCGGGTTGCGCGGCGCGATCACCGACGCGCTGTCGCGGCGCCTCGGCCGCGCCATCTCCCTCGCTGTGAAGGTCGACACCGCCGAGGCCGTCGCCCCGGCGCCCGTGGCCCGCTACGCGCCGTCACCCGGCCGGGTGGAAAACGGCGTCGGCCACGAAGCCGCGCCGCCGCTCCCGGGCAACGGCGCGCCGATGATGCCGCCGCCGCGTCCCGAACCCGCGCCGCCGATGCCCCCGCCGATGCCGGCCCACCAGTCCGTGGCCCCGAAGCCGGACGACGACGGCGACACCGACGAGGAAGTCGACGAAGAGGGCGAGGCGCTCGCCGCGGTCCACGAGATCTGGCCGACGTTCTCCGGCCAGCCGATCGCCGGCCAGCCGTACACCGCGCCCGCGCAGCCGCAGACGTCGAAGACGAAGCTGAACGAGAAGTACACCTTCGACACCTTCGTCATCGGCGCGTCCAACCGCTTCGCGCACGCGGCCGCGGTCGCCGTCGCCGAAGCGCCTGCCCGCGCGTACAACCCCCTCTTCATCTGGGGTGAGTCCGGACTCGGCAAGACGCACCTGCTGCACGCGGTCGGGCACTACGCGCAACGGCTCTTCCCGGGCATGCGCGTCCGGTACGTCTCGACCGAAGAGTTCACGAACGACTTCATCAACTCGCTGCGCGACGACCGCAAGGTCGCCTTCCAGCGGCGCTACCGCGACATCGACATCCTGCTCGTCGACGACATCCAGTTCCTGGAAGGCAAAGAAGGGACGCAGGAAGAGTTCTTCCACACCTTCAACACCCTCCACAACGCGAACAAGCAGATCGTCGTCAGCTCCGACCGCCCGCCGAAGCGCCTCGAAACGCTGGAGGACCGGCTGCGGACGCGGTTCGAGTGGGGCCTGATCACCGACATCCAGCCGCCCGAGCTCGAGACGCGGATCGCGATCCTCCGGAAGAAGGCGGCGCAGGACAGGCTCGCGGTGCCGGGCGAGGTCCTGGAGTTCATCGCCTCGCGCGTCGAGGCGAACATCCGGGAGCTCGAAGGCGCGCTGATCCGCGTCACGGCGTTCGCGTCGCTGAACCAGCAGCCGGTCGACGTCGGGCTCGCCGAGATCGTGCTGCGGGATCTGATCCCGGACTCGCACGCGCCGGAGATCACCGCGCCGACCATCATGGGCGTCACGGCGGAGTTCTTCGACGTGACGCTCGACGACCTGTGCGGCCCGGGCAAGACGAAGGCGCTCGCCACCGCCCGCCAGATCGCGATGTACCTCTGCCGCGAGCTGACCGACATGTCGCTGCCGAAGATCGGGCAGACGTTCGGCGGCCGCGACCACACGACGGTCATGCACGCGGACAAGAAGATCCGCAAGGAGATGGCCGAGCGCCGGCGGATCTACGACCAGGTGCAGGAGCTGACGTCGCGCATCAAGCAGCGCGCCCGCCAGTAGCACATCCCTTATCCCGCAACGACTTCGGGGCGTCCGCTCAATGTGGACGCCCCTTCGTCGTCTTTGAGTGAAGTCCTTTATGGGCACAGTCGTCTTTGGAGTGTTCTCAGCACGCGTACACGCCTTCGCTGCTTCGCGCGTGTACGCGTGCTTCGCAAAGTCGCGAAAATTGTTTGTACACAAGGAAGTTTCCCCATGGTGTGGGCGGATTGCCCACAGTGCCAACAGATCTCTCACCAGCGACGATGCCGGATCGGTCCACACCCCGCCCACAGGCCGTCCACAGGAAATCCACACGGTTGTCCACGCGGATTCCCCAGGTTGCCCACAAGCTGTGCACAGGAGGGCCCGGTCACTCGGAAGGGCGATTCGGACCGCTCCCGGCACCCCCAGACCCTGGGTACAAATCGCCCCGCACCTGGGGACAACCGTGGGGACAACTGGGGATGGCTGTGGACGAATCGGGGGACGCCCGAAACCATCCACGGACGCCCCGATCCGTCCACAGGTCCGCCACCACGGTTCTCCACACGCCCGCGAGCGCTCCGACCTGCGCGAACGAGCTTGATCCACACAATCCACAACGCCTACTACTGCTACTGCCCTTAGATCTTTTGAAAGAGAGAACAAAACAAAAACAGGCGATGGACGAAGTTGGGGACAGCCTCGAGATCGTGTCGGCATGTCGACAAACCGAAGGGCAGCCCGAGGTGACGCAGGCCGCCACGACGGCCTAACGTGGACGCCTGCACCTGGTCCGCGCTCCGGCCGCACACGCGGAGGGCGGACCGGCCGGAGGGGGCAGCCGGTCACTGCCCCGCGAGAACGTGGCCCGGCCGGCCTCGTCGCCCTGCCCGAGCCGAAGAGGGCTCGGTCGTCGAAAGGATGCGCGCATGAAGATCCGCGTCGAGCGTGACGGGCTCGCCGACGCCGTCGCGTGGGTGGCCAGAAGCCTCCCCTCCCGGCCTCCGGTGCCGGTACTGGGCGGTGTCCTCCTCGACGCCGGTTCGGACGGCGACACCGACGCGCTGACGGTCTCGGGCTTCGACTACGAGGTCTCCGCCACGGTCGGGGTCCCGGCGACGATCGCCGACGGCGGCCGCCTGCTGGTCTCCGGGCGGCTCCTGGCCGACATCACCAAGGCGCTGCCGGCGCAGCCGGTCGAGATCTCCGTCGACGGCGCGCGCGCCACCATCACGTGCGGCAGCGCGCGGTTCTCCCTGCCGACCATGCCGGTCGAGGACTACCCGCAGCTGCCGTCCCAGCCCGCCTTCGCGGGCGAGCTCGCCGGCGACGCGTTCGGCCAGGCCGTCACCCAGGTCGTCGTCGCCGCGGGCAAGGACGACACGCTGCCGATGCTGACCGGCATGCGGCTCGAGATCTCCGGCAGCTCGCTGACCCTCGTCGCGACCGACCGGTTCCGGCTCGCCATGCGCGAGTTCACCTGGCAGCCGGCCGAGGGCCTGGCCGACGCCGCGGTGCTCGTCCCGGCGCGCACCCTCGCCGAAGCCGCCAAGACGCTCGGCGCGTCCGGCGCCACGATCCGCCTCGCCCTCGCCAGCGGCGAAGGCCTGCTCGGCCTGTCCGGTTCCGGGCGCTACACGACGACCCGGCTGCTCGACGCGGAGTTCCCGCCGTACCGCCAGTTGCTGCCCGCGTCGCACACCTCACGCGCGGTCATCGACGTGTCGGCTCTCACCGAAAGCATCAAGCGCGTTTCGCTGGTGGCCGAGCGGGGGACTCAGGTACGACTGGAGTTCGGGGACAACACGCTGCGGTTGTCCGCGGGCGGCGACGACGAGGGAAGCGCCGAAGAGGAGCTTCAGGTCGAGTACGAAGGTGAGCCGGTGACGATCGCGTTCAACCCGGGTTACCTCGTCGACGGCCTCGGCGCGCTCCACAGCGACCGGGCCGAGCTGACGTTCACCACGCCGAACCGGCCCGCGCTCATCAAGCCCGCCGACGCCGAGGGCAACGTCGTCCCCGGCTACCTGTACCTCCTGATGCCGGTTCGCCTGCCGGGCTGACCCGGAACTTCGTTAGCACGTAAGGGGATCTCATGGTTCAGCTCGGTCTGATCGGCCTGGGCAAGATGGGCTTCAACATGCGTGAGCGGCTGCGCGCGGCCGGTCACGAGGTGGTCGGCTACGACCGCAACCCGGACGTCAGCGACACGACGTCGCTCGAAGACCTGGTGTCCAAACTGGACGCTCCGCGGATCGTGTGGATCATGGTCCCGGCCGGCGAACCGACCCGGCAGACGATCACCGAGCTGAGCAACCTGCTCGCCGCGGGCGACATGGTGATCGACGGCGGCAACTCGAAGTACACCGACGACAAGCTGAACGCCGACCTGCTCGCGGCGAAGAGCATCGGCTACCTCGACTGCGGCGTGTCCGGTGGTGTGTGGGGCAAGGAGAACGGCTACGGCCTGATGGTCGGCGGCGCGGCCGCCGACGTCGAGAAGGCGATGCCGATCTTCGACGCGCTGCGCCCGGAGGGTCCGCGCGAAGAAGGCTTCTCGCACGCCGGCGAGGTCGGCGCGGGTCACTACGCGAAGATGATCCACAACGGCATCGAGTACGGCATGATGCAGGCCTTCGCGGAGGGCTTCGAACTCCTCGAGGCGGCGAAGGTCGTCAAGGACGTGCCCGCGGTGATCAAGGGCTGGCAGCGCGGCACGGTCGTCCGGTCGTGGCTGCTCGACCTGCTCGTGCGCGCGCTCGACGAGGACCCGGAGCTGGACGACCTCGAAGGCTACGTCGAGGACTCCGGCGAAGGCCGCTGGACGCTGGAAGAGGCGATCAACAACGCGGTGCCGGCGCCGGTCATCTCGGCCGCGCTGTTCGCCCGGTTCGCCTCGCGGCAGGAACACTCGGCCGCGATGCGCGCGGTCGCCGCGCTGCGCAACCAGTTCGGCGGGCACGCCGTGAAGAAGGTCGGCGGATAGGGAGCCACTGGTGTATCTGCGACACCTGCAGGTCACCGACTTCCGCTCCTGGCCCCAGGCCGATCTCGCCCTCGAACCCGGGCCGACCGTGCTGGTCGGCCAGAACGGCCGCGGCAAGACCAACCTGCTGGAGGCGATCGGGTACGTCGCGACGTTGGGCTCGCACCGCGTCGCGACGGACGCGCCGCTCATCCGGCACGGCTGTGAGCGCGCGCTGGTCCGGGTCGCGGTGGTCAACGACGACCGCGAGCTGACCGTCGAGCTGGAGATCACCGCCGGCCGGGCGAACCGCGCCCGGGTCAACCGCGGTGCGGTCGGCCGTCCGCGTGACGTGCTCGGGATCCTGCGCACGGTGCTGTTCTCCCCGGAGGACCTCGCGCTCGTGCGCGGTGACCCGGGTGAGCGACGCCGGTTCCTCGACGAGCTCCTGGTGCTGCGCGCGCCGCGGTACGCGGGGGTCCGGGCGGACTACGAAAAGGTGCTGAAGCAGCGGAACGCCCTGCTCAAGACGGCCGGGAAACGGCGTACGGGCCGCGAAGACCCGTACGCGCTGTCGACGCTCGAGGTCTGGGACGACCACCTCGCGGTGGCCGGCGCGGAGTTGCTGGCCGCGCGCCTGAACCTCGTCGCGGACCTCGCGCCGTATGCGGCTTCGGCGTACATGGGGGTCGCGCCGGACTCACGTCCGGCGAAGATCTCCTACCGGTCGTCGCTGGGTGCGGCCCTGCCGGAGACGTACGGCGTACCGGACGGCGAACGGGCGCAACCCGAGGTCCTCAAGGACGTCTTACTCGAGGCGCTCGGGGAAGCCCGGAAGGCGGAGCTCGAGCGCGGGATCAGCCTGGTCGGCCCGCACCGGGACGAGCTGGAGCTGATCCTGGGCCAGGCACCTGCCAAGGGTTACGCGAGTCACGGCGAGTCGTGGTCGTTCGCGCTGGCGCTGCGGCTCGGCAGCTACGAGCTGCTGCGTGCGGAGGCGGGCGAGCCGGTGCTGCTGCTCGACGACGTGTTCGCCGAGCTGGACCGCAAGCGCCGGGCCAGGCTGGCGGAGGTGGCCGCGAGCGCCGAACAGGTGCTGGTGACCGCCGCGGTCGACGAAGACGTGCCCAGTGAGCTGGCCGGGCACCGGTTCGTGGTGGCGGATGGTGAGATCTCGGGTGGCTGAGCAGCGCGATCGAACACCCCGTGTGACGGGCGACACAAACCGTACCCAATCTGGGGACAAACCTGTGGACAGTGTGGATAACACGGTGAATGAGTTATCGCTGCCCGTGACCCTGCGGCCAGATGGGTGGCCCAAAACGCCCGAAAACGACTCCAAGCCTCCCGCGAGTACTGAGCGTGACAGCCAGGTTGGGCCGAACGAGACGCCTCCGACCGGGCGCGACCTCGCCCACGCCGCGCTCGAAGCCGCCAAGGCCAAGGCGAAGGAGCGGGGCGTTCCGCCGGGACGGCGCCGCCCGGCGGTCGGCGGCGGGCAGAACCCGCGCCGTCGCCGCTGGTCGGGGCCGGGCGCGGACCCGCGCGACCCGCAGCCGCTCGGCCGGCTCGTCTCCCGGCTGGTCAGCGACCGCGGGTGGAACGAGAGCGTCACGAGCGCCCGCGTCTTCGCGCAGTGGGCGCGGCTGGTCGGCGAAGACGTCGCCGAGCACGCGCAGCCGGTCGCGCTGAAGGACGGCGAGCTCACCGTCCGCGCCAGCTCGACGGCGTGGGCCACGCAGCTGCGGTTGCTGCAGGGAAAGCTGCTGGCCAAGATCGCGGCGGGGGTCGGCAACGGCGTCGTCAAGCGGATGCGGATCCAGGGCCCGACGGCCCCGAGCTGGCGGAAAGGGCCTCGTCACGTGCCGGGCCGCGGCCCCCGTGACACGTACGGCTGACCCGGCTTGCGCGATGCTCGGTTGAGTGCCCCGAGAACGCATCCAGAACTCCCGAGATACGTCAAGACTCGGCTTGCACCGATTTCGTCCGTCTGTGACGCGTTCAGGGGTGTCCTTGCCGCATGTCAGCGGACGCGGCCAAGTACACTGGGAGGGAGCGAGCGTCCGCTCGGGCGAGACGAGGAGAAACAACGCCGGTGACCGAGAACAAGAGCGAGTACAACGCGTCGTCGATCACGGTGCTCGAAGGCCTCGAAGCGGTCCGCAAGCGCCCCGGCATGTACATCGGTTCCACCGGTGAACGCGGGCTGCACCACCTCGTCCAGGAGGTCGTCGACAACTCCGTCGACGAGGCGATGGCCGGCTACGCCACCAAGGTCGAGGTTACCCTCCTCGCCGACGGCGGGGTGCGCGTCGTCGACGACGGCCGCGGCATCCCGGTCGACATGCACCCCAAGGAGAACAAGCCGACCATCGAGGTCGTGCTGACCCAGCTGCACGCGGGCGGCAAGTTCGACAGCGACTCCTACGCGGTGTCCGGCGGCCTGCACGGCGTCGGCATCTCCGTGGTGAACGCGCTCTCGACGAAGCTGCTGGCCGAGGTCAAGTACGGCGGCCGCAGCTGGCGGCAGGAGTACACGAACCAGGTGCCCGGCCCGCTCGAGGACCTCGGCCCGGCGACCGAGACCGGCACGACGATGACGTTCTGGGCCGACGGCGACATCTTCGAGACCACGACGTACAACTTCGAGACCATCTCGCGCCGGCTCCAGGAGATGGCGTTCCTCAACAAGGGGCTGACGCTGTCCCTGCGCGACGAGCGCGTCGCCGACGAGGAGACCGAAGAGGACGCGGAGGGCAAGGTCGCCCGCGTCAAGGAGAAGGTCTACTGCTACCCGGGCGGGCTCGAGGACTTCGTCAAGCACATCAACGGCAGCAAGGACCCGATCCACCCCAGCGTGATCTCCTTCGACGCCAAGGGCACCGGCCTCGAGGTCGAGGTCGCGATGCAGTGGAACACCGGGTTCACGCCGTCGGTGTACACGTTCGCCAACACGATCAACACCCACGAAGGCGGCACCCACGAAGAGGGCTTCCGCGCCGCGCTGACCCGCGTCGTCAACGCGTACGCGCGCGACAAGAAGCTGCTCAAGGAGAAGGACGCCAACCTGACCGGTGACGACGTGCGCGAGGGTCTCGCGGCGATCGTCTCGATCAAGCTGGGCGAGCCGCAGTTCGAGGGCCAGACCAAGACCAAGCTGGGCAACAGCGAGGCCAAGACGTTCGTGCAGCAGCAGTCGAACGAGTGGCTGGCGGACTGGTTCGAGCGCAACCCCACCGAGGCGAAGACGATCATCAACAAGTCGATCTCCTCGGCGCAGGCCCGGATGGCCGCCCGCAAGGCGCGTGACCTGGTCCGCCGCAAGGGCGCGCTCGACATCGGCGGCCTGCCCGGCAAGCTCAAGGACTGCCGCTCCACCAAGCCGGAGGAGTGCGAGCTCTACATCGTCGAGGGTGACTCGGCGGGCGGCTCGGCCAAGGAAGGCCGGGACTCGATGTACCAGGCGATCCTGCCGATCCGCGGCAAGATCATCAACGTCGAGAAGGCCCGCATCGACCGCGTCCTCAAGAACACCGAGGTCCAGTCGCTGATCACGGCGCTCGGCACCGGCATCCACGACGAGTTCGACCTCTCGAAGCTGCGCTACCACAAGATCGTGCTGATGGCCGACGCCGACGTCGACGGCCAGCACATCACCACGCTGCTGCTCACCCTGCTGTTCCGGTTCATGACGCCGCTGATCGAGCACGGCCACGTCTTCCTGTCGCGGCCGCCGCTGTACAAGATCAAGTGGCCGCGGTCCGAGCCGGAGTACGCGTACTCCGACCGCGAGCGCGACGCCGTCATCAGGGCGGGCGTCGAGGCCGGCAAGAAGCTGCCGAAGGACGACGCGATCCAGCGCTACAAGGGTCTCGGCGAGATGAACGCCGAAGAGCTGTGGGAGACCACCATGGACCCGGCGAACCGGCTGCTGGGCCGGGTGACCATGGACGACGCCGCCCAGGCGGACGACCTGTTCTCGGTCCTGATGGGCGAGGACGTCGAGGCCCGCCGCTCGTTCATCACGCGCAACGCCAAGGACGTGCGCTTCCTGGACGTGTGAGCGTCCCCCGACCTTGTCCCGCCAGGACCCACCCGAGAAGGACCAGATGACGGAAACCCTGCCGCCGGCTCCGGAGAACGACCGGATCGAACCGGTCGACATCCAGCAGGAGATGCAGCGCTCCTACATCGACTACGCGATGAGCGTGATCGTGTCGCGGGCGCTGCCGGACGTGCGCGACGGCCTCAAGCCGGTCGCCCGCCGCATCCTGTACTCGATGTTCGACTCCGGCTTCCGGCCGGACCGCGGGTACAACAAGTGCTCCCGCGTCGTCGGCGACGTCATGGGCAACTACCACCCGCACGGCGACTCGGCGATCTACGACGCGCTGGTGCGGCTCGCCCAGCCGTGGTCGCTGCGCTACCCGCTGATCGACGGCCAGGGCAACTTCGGCTCGTCGGGCAACGACCCCGCGGCCGCCATGCGGTACACGGAGTCCCGGCTCGCGCCGCTGGCCATGCAGATGCTGGCCGACATCGAAGAAGACACCGTCGACTTCTCCGACAACTACGACGGCCGCACGCAGGAGCCCGACGTCCTGCCGTCGCGGTTCCCGAACCTGCTGGTCAACGGCGGTTCCGGGATCGCGGTCGGGATGGCGACCAACATCCCGCCGCACAACCTGCGCGAGGTCTCCGAGGGCGTCGTCTGGGCGTTGGAGAATCCCGACGCGACCGACGACGAGCTGCTGGCCGCGCTGCTGGTCCGGATCAAGGGCCCGGACTTCCCGACCAGCGCGATGATCCTCGGCACGTCCGGCATCGAGGACGCCTACCGCACCGGCCGCGGCTCGATCCGCATGCGCGCGGTCGTCGAGGTCGAAGAGGACGCGAAGGGCCGCACGATCCTGGTCGTGTCCGAGCTGCCGTACCAGGTCAACCCGGACAACCTGGTCGAGAACATCGCGAACCTGGTCCGCGACGGCAAGCTCACCGGCATCGCGGACATCGCCGACGAGTCCAACAGCCGTTCGGGCATGCGGATCGTCGTCACGATCAAGCGGGACGCGGTCGCGAAGGTCGTGCTGAACAACCTGTTCAAGCACACCCAGCTGCAGCAGAACTTCGGCGTCAACATGCTGGCGCTGGTCGACGGCGTGCCGCGCACGCTGCGGCTCGACCAGATCATCCGCCACTACGTGAAGCACCAGGTCGAGGTCATCGTCCGGCGGACCAAGTTCCGCCTGAAGAAGGCCGAGGAGCGGGCCCACATCCTGCGTGGGTACGTCAAGGCGCTCGACATGCTCGACGAGGTCATCGCCCTCATCCGGCGGTCGCCCTCGGCGGACGAGGCCCGGCCGGCCCTGATGGAGCTGCTGGACGTCGACGAGATCCAGGCCACCGCGATCCTCGACATGCAGCTGCGGCGCCTCGCCGCCCTGGAGCGGCAGCGGATCATCGACCAGCTGGCCGAGATCGAGCTCGAGATCGCCGACCTGAAGGACATCCTCGAGAAGCCGGAGCGGCAGCGCGCGCTGATCCGCGACGAGCTGATGGCGATCGTCGAGAAGTACGGCGACGACCGGCGCACGCAGATCGTCGGCTTCGGCGGCGACGTCACCGACGAAGAGCTCATCGCGGTCGAGGACGTCGTCGTCACGATCACCCGCACGGGGTACGCCAAGCGGACGAAAACGGATCTCTACCGGTCCCAGAAGCGCGGCGGCAAGGGCGTGCAGGGCGCGACGCTGAAGCAGGACGACATCGTCCAGCACTTCTTCGTGTGTTCGACGCACGACTGGATCCTGTTCTTCACGAACAAGGGCCGGGTGTACCGGACGAAGGCGTACGAGCTGCCCGAGGCGAACCGCAACGCGCGCGGCCAGCACGTGGCGAACCTGATGGCGTTCCAGCCGGACGAGCAGATCGCCCAGGTCATCGAGATCAAGAACTACGAGGTCGCGCCGTACCTGGTGCTCGCCACCAAGCGCGGCCTGGTGAAGAAGACCAAGCTCACCGACTTCGACTCGAACCGCTCGGGCGGCCTGATCGCCATCAACCTGCGTGAGGGCGACGAGCTGGTCGGCGCGGTGCTCGCCGGCCCGGAGGACGACCTGCTGCTGGTGTCGGCCGAGGGCCAGTCGATCCGCTTCCACGCGACCGACGAGGCACTGCGGCCGATGGGCCGCCCGACGTCCGGCGTGCTCGGAATGCGCTTCAACGACGGCGACGAGCTGCTCGGCATCAGCGTCGTCAAGCCGGACAAGTTCCTGCTGGTCGCGACCGACGGCGGCTACGCCAAGCGCACGGCGATCGAGGACTACCCGGTCCAGGGCCGCGGCGGCAAGGGCGTGCTCACCATTCAGCATGACCGGAAACGTGGCAGGCTGGTGGGTGCGCTCATCGTCGACGCCGAGGACGAGCTGTACGCGATCACCTCGAGCGGCGGCGTGATCCGCACACCGGCGGGCGACGTGCGCAAGGCAGGACGGCAGACGAAGGGGGTCCGGCTGATGAATCTCGGCGAAGGCACCACTCTTCTCGCGGTCGCACGCAACGCGGACGAGCCCTCGGACGTCGCCAATGGTGAAGCTCCGGAAACACCTGAAGCGGGTGAAGAAACGACGGCGCCGTCGGAGCAGTAAGTTCACTACGGACAGCGCCCCACGGCACGGGTAAGGACTGACTCTTCGTGACACCATCCGAGAATCCCGAGGCAGCGGGTTCGAACGGGACCGCGGCCAGCCCGCCCTGGCAGCGGGTCGACAAGGAAGGCGACGCCGAAGCGACGGTCAAGCTGGCCACGGAGCCGTCGTCCGACGAGACACAGCAGGTCGAGCGCCCGGTGGTGACGGGAAGCGCGGCCCCCCGCCTCTTCGGCGGCCCCGAACCATCGGGCGAGCCCTCAGCGGCGGCCGTCCCGTCGGCCTCGACCCAGCGAGCCCGCCCGAGCGCCCTACGGCGCCCAGGACGTGGGCCCCGCCGGGCGTCGCTGCAGGTGAAGCGGTTCGACCCGTGGTCGGTCCTGAAGCTGTCCCTGGTCCTGGGCGTGGCGATGTTCTTCGTCTGGCTGGTGGCGGTAGGCGTGCTGTACACGGTCCTCGACGGCATGGGCGTCTGGGACAAGCTGAACGGAACGTACTCGTCCCTGGTGGGCGGCGAAGGCGCCAACGCATCAGCGGAACCCCTGATCAGCGCGGGCCGCGTGTTCGGCATCGCAGCCATCCTCGGCGCGATCAACATCGTCCTGGTCTCGGCCCTGGCCACGGTCAGCGCGTTCATCTACAACGTGTCGGCAGACCTGGCGGGAGGCCTCGAAGTCACCCTGTCGGAACGAGAGTGACCCGGTTGCAGGGCCCCTTCGGGGGTCCTGTAAAGTTCTCCTCGTTCAAGGGCCTATAGCTCAGGCGGTTAGAGCGCTTCGCTGATAACGAAGAGGTCCCAGGTTCAAGTCCTGGTAGGCCCACCCGGTTGACCCGGTCATGTGCGGTGAAAGCCCGCACATGACCGGGTGTTTTTTGTCTCTGGGGGCCGAGCCCCCAGACCCCCACGGTGCGGTTTGTTCCGACCCAGCGTGGTTGCCTCGCGTCGTTCTACGAAATGCTCGGCTTCGAGATCACCTGTCGGCAGACGCGGCGGCGGGGATGCGGTCCGTGCACGGAAAACTGCTCGTCTCCGGCATTCCGCGAAGGAACCCGAGGCGCGGACCAAGCTCGCCAAAGCCATGGAGAACGCCGTGAGGCAGGCGGATGCGCGCGGCGACGAACGCCAGGGGCTTGAAGATCCTGGAAGGCGCGTTGAAGCGGGCGACCGGCGACGAACCGGGGTTTCCGGCGGTGCAGGAGTACCGCGACGAGCTCATCGAACGGATCTACGGCGAAAGCCCGGTTCACCAAAGTTGGTGAACCGGGCTTTGACTATCCGCCTGACGGCGGGTCGAACGGCCCGCGCTCGGCGGCGCAGACCGTGCCGGCCGGTGGCAGTGTCAGGTCCGTCAAATAGCCGTCCAGCCACTGGTCCACGCACTGGTTCCGGCCGTCGTACGCGACGCCGTGGCCGGCGATGTCCGCGGTGAGGAGGCGGGCGTTGCCGAGCAGGTGGCTGGTCGAGACCGCGTCCTCATACGGAGTCGCCGGGTCGCCGAGGCGGTCGCCCACCAGCAGCAGCGGGTTGGCGGTCGGCCGGTTCCACGGGCCCGTGTACCGGTCCGGGTCGGTCGCCGGCCAGCTTGCGCACGGCAACGAGCGGTAGATCCACGCTGACGCGAAGCCCGGAGCCGCTGCCTCGGCCTGGCGGGCGTAGCGGCCGACCGCCTTCGGGTCGCGGGGGTTGTCGGAGTCCGTGCAGGCCACCGCGTTGAACCAGGTGTTGAACGCGTTCTGTGGCTCGTCGGCGAAGGAGAACCGCGGCTGAACCGACCCGGGGACATGCGCGGAGGTAACCGCCGGGTGCTGGGCGGCCACATACACCGCTTGCAGGAACGGAGTTATGTACGACGCGGCGTCCCAGATGTAAAGCGCGGTCAGCATCCGGTTGACCAGATCCTGGTAGGTGATCCGCTGCGTCTCGCCGTGCGAATCCGTGAGGGTGACCGGGCCCTGGCGCAACCTGGCCAGCAGGTCGTCGTACTTGCGGTGCAGGCTCTGCTCGGTGGCGCCGGGACCGCCGAACTCGCACTGGGTGTGGGTCGCGCATTCCCGCAGCACGGTGTTCAGCGCGGTTTGGGCACCGAGGTACGGACCCATCCGGTAGATGTACGGCTCGCCGGCCCGGCCGGTGGTCCACTCCTGGGGTTGCACCACGCCGTCGAGGACCATCGCCCGCACCCGCTGCGGGAACAGGTTGGCGTACACCTCACCCAGATGCGTCCCGTAGGACGTACCGATGTAGGTCAGCCGCTGGTCGCCGACGGCGCGGCGCAGCAGGTCCAGGTCCCGCGCCACGTTCGCGGTCGACATGTGCCCGAGCAGCGGTCCGGCCTGCTGGGCGCAGCGTGCGGTGACCTCGCCGACCTGGCGGATCGCGGCGGCCTCTTCGGCTTCGGTGACGGGGAAGACCGGGCTCAGTTTCGCGTCGTCGGCCGGGTCGGCGGAGCAGGTGACCGGCGTGGAGTCGTGGGTGCCGCGCGGGTCGAACCCGACGATGTCGAAGCGCGCGGCCATCGCCGATGACAGCCGTGGCGGGAGCCGGCCGCCGCTGCCGGGGCCGCCCGGGTTGGTGAACACCGTGCCGATCTTGTGCTGGGGGTCCTTGGCGGGCCGTTTGGTCAGTGCCAGGGAAATCTGCGGACCGGACGGATCGCGGTAGGACAGCGGGACGCGGGCCGTGGCGCACTCGGAGCCCGGCGGGCCCGTCTCTTCCGGGCACGGCACCCAGGCAAGCACTGGTGTGGCGGCTTGGTCGGAGTCCGGGACGGCCGCGGCGCTCGCTTCCGTGGTCAGTCCCGCCGCGATCACCAAGGTCACGGTGCCCAGCGTGATGCCACGCCGGAAAGCGCTGTGTCTCATTCGGGTGACCGTAGGGAAGCGGAGCGACAGCCCGGAACGGCCGGAGAGCCGGGAAGGAGTGACCGTTCGGCCGATATACAGGTCAGCCCTGCCGGGAAGAGAAGTCCGGCAGGGCTGAGTTCTCGGGTCAGGGACCGCTTAGTAGAACGGGACACGCGCAGCCGGTATTTCGCCCCGCGTGTGACCTGTGTTACCGGCGAACTCTTGGTTCCACGTGGAACCACCGGCGCCCGACGCCGGGCCGGACCGGTGCAGTAACATCACGGAGTAAGGGAAGCAAGCTGAGAAGGGGGCTTCGGTGAAGAAGCTGCTGGCACTCGCGGTCATCGCGGGCGGCGTCCTGTTCGTCGTCAAGCGCAACAAGGCGGCCAAGGCCGAGGCCGACCTCTGGCGCGAGGCGACCGCGCCCGTCCCCTCCAGCAACGGCACGACTCCGGCCAAGTCGGCAGGTGCGTCCCACAACTGAGTCCTCCCGCGGGCACGCACTGTGCCCGCGTCCGGGGCTGTAGCTCAATTGGTAGAGCACCGCCTTTGCAAGGCGGGGGTCAGGGGTTCGATTCCCCTCAGCTCCACACGTCGTGCGACGTGACAAAGCCCAGGCCGGGCGGTTTTCCCGCTGGCCTGGGCTTTGCCGTATCAGGCGGCCGCGTCGTCTGCTGCCACTCCGTTCGACCGAAGGGCGCCGACGTCCGGGACCTGGCGCGGAGTGATGTCGGAGCAACTCGCCTGACGTCGCTCTGGCTCACCTTGCTGGCTCCGAATTACCACTCGTGGCGCTCGGGTCGGCATCGGCGGACGCCACGGTGTCGTTCTCTGTCTCGTCATCGATCTGCGCCGGGAACGAGTCGTCCGTCGGCGCTCCTTTCGAGACCGCTGACCAGTTCCTCGACTCTTCGAGGAACTCGAGGATCTTCTCTCCGGCCTTGAAGCCCGTCCGCTGCACCGTGGGCTTGGCCTTGGTCCAGAGGAAGCGGGTAGTGCCGGGCACCAGGGCAACGAGCAGCCACCACACAAGGTGCTCGCGCAAGGCATCCAGGTTGTCCAGAGTGCTAAGGAACCGCAGGTGCCAAGTCCCGAACAGCGTGAGGGCGATGAGGACCGCGACGATGTTGAAACCGGTGATTGCCGCCTGGACCCGCGTGACCTTTGGGGGGTCGGGGCGGCCACTCCCGGACGTTGCGCCGTTCGTGTGCACTGCCATGGCGGTCCCTTCGGAACTCTTGAACGTCGTGCCAAGTGGAGTAGGGAGCAAGTCGCATCAGGGACGTGGCCGAGGCCAAGAAATTCGAAACCCGTCAGCGCGTAAGGCATTGTTGGCTCAATAGAAAATTATGGGAATATTGTGTGCTCGACGTGAACAATCGCGGTTTGGTCGGGGTCATGCGAAGGCTGGCTGACACGATGCACGCGACCTCGCCTATCGTGTCGAAGCGACTCTCGCCAACGACGGCATGCCGGTCGAAGTGCAGGTTTGCCGTCGCGACAGGCTTCCGGCCGCCTGGCAACATTCATGGCGCGGTGATGACGCAAGGTCTCAACGTCCGGATATAATCTGTCATGTCCCTCCGTTCCGCTGACGTCGCGCCTACGTCATGTACGTACAGCGTCAAGCTCCGTAGAACAATGTTTCGCGAGGTGTGCCCATCAAACATCCGTCACCTGACCGATGCTCGAACTTGGGTGTCCTTAGATGGGTTCTAGAGTTGCTCCTGCAATGCCCCATGTAGCGTAGTGAACGCTTACGGTGACTACCTCTTTCGCGCTAATGGTACGTCTCAGTAGTCAACGAGAAGATCAACTAGCGGAGAGTTCCCGCAAGACGAGGGTCAGCCGGGTTTCGTTTGGGGCAGGTACCGTGTCAGGGCAGGGTCAGGTCTGTGTCAGGGCCGCTGAGCACAGTGGTTCCCATGACAGACCTGGCGATCACGGCCTCCGGCTTGCGGAAGGCCTACCAAGACAAAGTCGTGCTCGACGGCATCGATCTCGATGTTCGTGCGGGCACCATCTTCTCCCTGCTCGGCCCCAACGGGGCCGGCAAGACCACCACCGTGAACGTCCTGACCACGCTGGTCGGCGCCGATGGCGGGACCGTCCGCGTCGCCGGGCATGACGTCGCGACCGAGGCCAAGGCCGTGCGGGCGGCCATCGGTGTCACCGGGCAGTTCGCGGCCGTCGACGAGCTGCTGACCGGGCAGGAGAACCTCCAGCTCATGGTCGACCTGACCGGCGGCAGCAAGAAGACCGTCGCCGAGCTGCTGGAACGCTTCGACCTGACCGAGGCGGCGCGCAAACCCGCGTCGACCTACTCCGGCGGGATGCGGCGGAAGCTCGACCTGGCCATGACCCTCGTCGGCGACCCGCGGATCATCTTCCTCGACGAGCCGACCACCGGCCTCGACCCGCGCAGCCGCCGCACGATGTGGACGATCATCCGTGAGCTCGTCGCCGACGGCGTGACCATCTTCCTCACCACCCAGTACCTCGAGGAAGCCGACCAGCTCGCCGACCGGATCGCCGTCCTCGACCAGGGCCGCCTGGTCGCACAGGGCACCCCCGACGAGCTCAAGCGGCAGATCCCCGGCACCCACGTCCGGCTGCGCTTCACCACCGCCGCCGAGCTCGACGCCGCCGCGCGCGTGCTCACCGACTCCACCCGGGATGACGACGCCATGGTCCTGCGCGTTCCCGGTGACGGCGGCACGAAATCCCTGCGGTCCCTGCTCGACCGGCTCGACGAGTACTCGATCACCGCCGGCGAACTGTCCGTCCACACCCCCGACCTCGACGACGTTTTCCTCGCCCTCACGGGCCACACCACGGAGGTGCTCGCGAAATGAAGTCTCCCTCGATCGTGATGCTGCGGCGCAACTTCAAGCACATCGCCCGGAACCCGACGTCGGTGTTCAACGCGGTCCTCATGCCGATCGTGATCATGCTGATGTTCGTCTACATGCTCGGAGACGCTTTCGACGTCGGTGTCAGCTACGTCGACTACGCGACGCCGGGCCTGATGCTGCTGGCCGTCTGCTACGGCCTCGGCGCCACCGCGACGTCGGTGAACTCCGACATGACCAAGGGCATCATCAACCGCTTCAAGGTCATGGACGTCTCCCGCGGCGCGGTGCTGACCGGGCACGTCGTCGCCAGCGTGCTCACCAACCTCGTCGCCATCGCCGCTCTCGTCGGCGTCGCTTTCCTGCTGGGGTTCAGCCCGTCGGCGAGTTTCCTCGACTGGCTCGGCGTGGCCGGCATCGTCGTCCTGCTCGCCGTCGCGGCCGGCTGGCTGACGATCGCCTTGGGACTGGCCGCGAAATCCGTTGAGACGGCGGGTCTCGCCACCGTGCCGCTGGTCATGTTGCCGTTCTTCAGCAGCGCCATCGCTCCGGCGGACAAGATGGGGCAGGGGCTCCGGCAGTTCGCCGAGTACCAGCCGTTCACGCCCATCATCGAAACCGTGCGCGGGTTGCTGAACGGCACCCCGTCGACCGGCTACGCGATCGCCGCGGTCGCGTGGTGCGCCGGCATCGCCGTCGTCGGTTACCTGTGGGCGTCCGCCACCTTCAAGAAGCGAGCGTGACCGCGATCAGCTCGCGCCAGCTCGCCTGCGCACCTTCCCGCGTCGCCTCGGTGAACCGCGTGTCACCGAGGCGACGTCGCGTGGTCTCCTCGATCCGCGCGGCGTCCGGTTTGGACAGATCCGGCAGGCCGCGCACTTCGGCGCTCGCCGCGAGCAGCCGGGCGGCTTGCTCGTACTCCTCTTGCCGCAGAGCCAAATCCGCGACGCCGACCAAGGCGTCCGCGATCACGGCGGTGTGGCCGGTCTCGGCCGCCGCTTCACACGCGGCCAGGCGGAGTTCACGAGCCTCGCCGAGGTCTTCGGTGAGGTAACCCCGCAGAATCAGGGTGGTCGAGCGGAGGTGCGGCTGCTCCGCCTGGTTCCCCAGCACGGCCTTCATCACCCCGATCTGCCGGCGTGCTTCCTCCGCGTCGCCGTCCCAGCGGGCGAGTTCCGCCTTCGCCAGGGCGAGCACGGCCAACGTGCCCGGCCAGGTGACGCCTTCCGCGCGCCGCTTCGCCTCGGCGATGGCGGCCGCGCTCGAGTCCTTGTCGCCCAGCAGCCGATAGTGCTGCGCCTGGCGCGACCGCATCCGGATCACGTCGTCGACGGCGCCGATCTCGCTCACGGCCGCGATCGCGTGTTCCAGGTGTTCACACGCTCCGGCGAACTCACCGCGGCTGGCGATCAGGTCGGCCAGCTCGGCGAGCGCGAACGAGATCCCGAAGCGCTCGCCGATCGCGCGGAACTCCGCCAACGCCGTCTCGAGGTACTCCTCGGCCTCCCGGCTGCCCTGGCCGGACAGGACCCGCATCTTGCCGAGCTGCAGCCGGGCCAGTGCGCGGACCCAGGGATCCTCGTCTTCCAGCGCCGGTTCGAACGCCGACAACGCCGCTTCCGGTTCCCGCAAAAGGCGTTCCATCGCGACGACCAGCCCCAGCGCCGGGTGCCCGCCCTCGACGTTCCGGCTGAAGCGGTACGCCTGGTGGATCCATTCCGCGGACTGCTGTTCATCGCCCGGCCCGGAGTCCACGAACATCGAGATGAGGGCGTACACCGTCGCGCGGAGCCCGTCGCCGACCTCGCCGGGCGCGCGGGTGGCCGCGGTGAGCAGTTCCATGCCTTCGGACTTGTGCCCGCCCAGCCACCAGTACCAGCCGGCCCCCGCCGCGAGCCGCATCGCCGCCTGCGCGTCGCCCGCTGCGAGCGCCCCGCGCATCGCCGCGGCGAGGTTGTCGTGCTCGGCTTCGAGCGTGGCCAGCCATTCCACCTGTTCGGCGCGACGAAGGTGTGGCTCGGCGGTTTCGGCCAGCTCGGTGAAGTACGTGAGGTGCGCCCGGCGCGTCGAATCCGCTTCGCCCGCTTCGGCGAGCCGTTGCTCCGCGTACTCCTTGATCGTCCCGAGCATGCGGTAGCGCGGCGCCTCCTCGCCGTCGGCGACGACCAGCGACTTCTCGGTCAACGCCGTGAGCACGTCTTCGACCGCGTCGCCGCCGCAGACGTGTTCGGCCGCTTCCAGGCTCGCGCCACCGGAGAACACCGACAGCCGGCGCAGCACCGCTCGTTCGTCGTCGGCGAGCAGTTCCCAGCTCCAGTCGATCACCGCGCGCAGCGTCCGGTGCCGCGGCAGCGCGGTCCGGCTTCCGCCGGTCAGCAGGCGGAACCGGTCGTCGAGCCGGTTGGCGAGCTGCTCGAGGGACATCGTCCGCAGCCGGGCCGCGGCCAGCTCGATGGCCAGGGGCATGCCGTCCAGCGCGCGGCAGATGCGCGCCAGGGTCGACGACGTCTGGACGTCGTTCGCGAGGTCCTTGCGCACGGCGCCGGCCCGGTCGCGCAGCAGCCGGACGGCCGGCGCGGCCTCGATCTCGGCGAAGTCGGCGTTCTCCCCGGGCAGGACCAGCGGCGCGACCGGCCACAGCGCCTCGCCGGTGATGCCGAGGGGCTCCCGGCTCGTCGCGAGGACCCGCAGCCGCCGGCATTCGCCGAGGACGCGGTGGGCGAACTCCGCCGCGGCCTCGATCACGTGCTCGCAGTTGTCCAGGACCAGAAGCGTTTCCCGCTCGCGGAGCGCGGCGACGACCCGGTCCGCCGGCTCCGCGTCCGGTCCGTCGCCGAGCAGGACGTCCCGCAGGCCGAGGGCGGAGAGCGTCGCCTGCGCGGGGTCACCTTCGGCGCCGATGGCCGCGAGTTCCACAACCCAGGCGCCGTCCGGCAGCTCGCCGAGCACGGTGCGCGCGGTTTCCGTGGCCAGCCGGGTCTTTCCCGAACCGCCCGGCCCGATCAGGGTGGTGAGCCGGTGCCCGGCGACGAGCTCGCGGACCGCGGCGACGTCGTTGTCCTTGCCGACGAAGCTGGTCAGCTCGGCCCGCAGGTTGGTCTTCCGGGTCTCCTCACGCCGTCCCAGCTCGCCACGCAGCAGCGCGACGTGCAGCCCGGACAGCTCGGGCGACGGGTCGACGCCCAGGGTGTCGGCCAGCGTTTCCCTGGTGCGTTCGTACGCGAGCAGCGCCTCGGTGTCGCGCCCGCTCGCGACGAGGGCCCGCATCAACGCGCCGACCAGCCGCTCCCGCAGCGGATTCGCGGCCACCAGGTCGGTCAGTTCGGTGACCAGCTCCGCGCCGCGGCCGAGCCGGACCTCCTCGTCGAACCGGTCCTCCAGCGCGGCCAGACGCAGGCCCTCGAGCCGGGTGACCGCCGCGCCGAACGCCGGGCTCTCCGGCAGCTCGACGTCCTGCATGGCCGCGCCGCGCCACAGGGCCAGCGCTTCCCGCAGCTGACGTGGGTCCTGACGGGCCTCGCCGACGAGGCGTTCGAACCGCACGGCGTCGACGGCGTCGGGCGCCACCAGCAGCCGGTAGCCGTTCGGCGTGCTGTCGACCGATCCTTCGGGCAACGCCTTCCTCAGCCGGGAAACCAAGCGCTGCAGGGCGTTCGCCGCTTCGGCGGGCGGACGCTCGCCCCAGATCCAGTCGACGAGCGTCGCTTTCGGGACCACCTGACCCGGTTCGAGCGCGAGGGCGACCAGCAGCGCCCGCAACCGGGCGCCCGGCACGTCGGCGAGCACGCCGTCGTCCAGCCGCACTTCGAAGGGCCCCAGGATCCCGATCCGCACGCGGCCGATCTTGCCACGACCGGTGGTGTCCGAGGCGTGTCAGCGCCATGTCAGCCCCGCCGGTGATCGTGATCGGCACAGCCACCACGAAAGGAAACCCGATGAGCCAGGTCGACATCCCGCACGGACTCCCCATGGAACGCGACGCGGGCCCCTTCGACCCGCCGCGCGAGATCACCCGGCTGCGCGAGGCTCGCCCGGTCAGCCCGCTGGTCTTTCCCGACGGTCACGAGGGCTGGCTCGTCACCGGCTACGAAGAGGTCCGGCAGCTGATGGCCGACACGCGGTTCAGCTCCCGGCTGGACCTCGACGTCATCCACGTGCCGTACGAGACGGGGATGCCCGCCGCCACCGAGCCGTCGCCGCCGATCCCGGGCATGTTCGTCGCGATGGACCCGCCGGACCACAGCCGGCTGCGCAAGCGGCTCACCGGCGCTTTCACCGTCAAGCGCATGAAGCAGCTCGAAGAGCACATCGCCGACGTAGTCGAGCGGCAGCTGGACCACCTGGCACGGCTGGCCCCGCCGGTCGACCTGGTCAAGGAGTTCGCGCTCCCGGTGCCCTCGCTGGTGATCTGCGAACTGCTCGGCGTGCCCTACGCGGACCGCGAGAAGTTCCAGGCCGACTCCGCCCAGTTCATGGTCCGGGAGCAGCCGCTCGAGGAGAAGATGGGCGCGTACATCGCGCTCAACACCTACCTCGCCGAACTGGTCACGAGCAAGCGCGCCGAGCCGGGCGAGGACATCCTGTCCGACCTCGCCCGCCACGACGACCTGAGCATCGAGGAACTGACCGGCGCCGCGTTCCTGCTGCTGCTCGCCGGGCACGAGACCACCGCCAACATGCTGGCGCTGGGCACGTTCGCGCTGCTGGAACACCCCGGGCAGTGCGCCGAACTGCGCGCCGATCCGGAACTGCTGCCCGGGGCCGTGGAAGAACTGCTGCGCTACCTGTCCGTGGCCGACATCTTCTTCCGGTACGCCACCGAGGACCTCGAGCTCGGCGGGGAAACGATCGCCAAGGGCTCGACCGTCGTCGTCTCGCTGCTGGCGGCCAACCACGACCCGCGACGCTTCGCCGACCCGGACACGCTCGACATCCGCCGCAACGCCCGCGGCCTGCTGTCCTTCGGCCACGGCATCCACCAGTGCCTCGGGCAGCAGCTGGCCCGCATCGAAATGCGCGCCGGCTTCGGCGGCCTGCTGCGCCGCTTCCCGACCCTGGCGCTGGCCGTCCCGGCCGGCGAGGTGAAGCTGCGGACCGACATGAACATCTACGGCGTCCACGCCTTGCCGGTCACGTGGACGGAAGCGCCGGCGTAGCCTCGAACCGTGGGATGGCCGATCAAGCGGGTCGACCTCGGTGAGGTCGGCTACCACCAAGCTCTCGCCGACATGGACACGTGGGTGGAAGAACGTCAGCAGGGCTTGGCCGAGGACCGGCTCTTCCTGCTGAGCCACCCGCCGATCGTCACCTACGGCCCGCGTACCAAGCCCGAAGACCTGCCCGCCGGCCTGCCGGCGGTCCAGGTCGACCGCGGTGGGTTCGCCACCTACCACGGGCCCGGGCAGCTGGTCGGTTATCTCGTCGTCGACGTCAAGGCGCGCGGTCCCGTCGACATCGTGCGGTGGCTGGAAAACGGCCTGGTGGACGCCCTCGACAAGCTCGGCTTTCCCGCCGTCCGGAGGGAGACGCCGAAGGGGGCGTCCAGCCTGGCCGGCGTCTGGACGCCGGACCACCGGAAGGTCGCTTCGATCGGCATGCGGATCCGCCGGGGTGTCACCAGCCACGGCTTCGCGCTCAACGTGGACCCGGACATGGCGGCCTTCCAGCGCTTCGTCGCGTGCGGTCTCGCCGACGTCACCATGGTGTCCCTCGCCGAGCTCGCCGCCGAACAACGGCGAGAGACACCCTCCGATGCCGAAGTGCGGGACGCGGTCTTCGCTTCCCTCACCGCAGGAAGCTGATCACCGCGTCCCGCCCCGCGTGGCCGCGTTCGCGGTTCTGGATCGAGTGCGACGCGCCCGGCACGATCACGAGCTTGCCGCGCGGGGCCTGTGCCGCTTCCTCCCGCGCCCATTCCAACGGCGTCGAAAGGTCGCGGTCGCCGTTGAGCAGCAGCACCGGGACGTCCGGCAGCGGGCCGGCCGGGTTCGAGGCGGGACGTTCCGCCGGCCACGGCAGGCAGCTCTGGATGAACCCCTGCCGCGTCGCGACCTCCGTCGTGTACGGCCAGGTAGCGCTCGCTGGCAGCGTGTGCGCGGTCAGCGACAGCAGGGGTTGCCGGAACGCGATCGGGGTGGCCGCCGAGCCCCACGGGAAGCGCTGGTCCGCGCACAGCGTCGCCGCGTGGAGGCCGGAGCTGAACGACGCCGGGTCGTCGCCGCCGGACTTGTACGCCTCCAGCAGCTCGTCCAGCTGCGCCGGGGCTCTGCCGCGGGCTTCGTGGAGGGCGCCGATGATGTCGCCCGCCGCCGGGGCGCGGTAGGTCGGGTCGACGAACTCGTACGTGACGATCGTGTCGAAGATCCGCACCCCGTCGGCCGCGCTGCGGTGGCGGACCACCCACGCCAGGTCCTCGGCCGGGTCGTAGCCGCAGGCCGGGGCCACCGTGCAGGCCGCGCGCAGCACGCGTGCTTCCGCCGTCAACCCCGTCAGGTACAGCGACGCCGACGCCGTCGCGTGGTGTGGCAGCACCGAGTCGAGGACGACCTTGCTGACGTTGTGCGGGTGCGCGATCGCGTACCGCGCCGCCGTGAAGGAGCCGTACGAGACGCCGTCGACCACCATCTTCGGCACGCCCAGCGCCTGCCGGAGCCGGTCGAAGTCCGCGACGGTCTGGTCGGTCGAGTACAGCGGTGCCGTGTCGCCGAGGATGCGCGCGCATTCCTTCACCGCATCGGGTGACGGCGTCGCGATGTCCGAACTGCCCATCTGCGCCTGCAGGCCAGGACACTTCAGCGCGCCCGACGGCCCGGTGCCGCGCTGGTCGAGCATGACGAACCGGTAGTCCTTCGCGACTTCCGGCAGCCGTTGCGTGGCGATCCGCGTGATCGCGCCGACGCCGCCCTGCCCGGGACCGCCGGTGAGGAACAGCAGCACGCCCTTGGGCGCGGTCACGTTGTCCGCGGTCGCCACGGGCAGGTCGAGCGTGCCCGGCACCCGGCCGGTGTGGTCGAGCGGCACGGTCAGGATCGAGCAGGTGAACCCCGGTTGTCCCGGGCACGGATGCGGGTCCGTCAGCTTCGGTCGTCCCCCAGGACGCGCGTCGGCCGCGGCCACACCCCCGAGTGCGGCGGTCAGCGCCAGGACCAGCCCGGCGGTCAGGATCTTCGAGCGCATGGGTGCATCATGCGCACAGCGGCGCGGAACCCGCATACCCCCGAACGGGGCCGGTCACGGCCAGAGGCGCTCGCGAACCCACCCGCCGCCGGACTTCCGGTACCGCAGCCGCACGTGCCGCCGGTCGTGGCTCGCCTGCCAGAACTCGACGTCGTCCGGGTCCACGAGGTAGCGCGTCCACGTTTCCGGGGCCACGTCCGGGTTCTCTTCGACCCAGCGCCGGGCTTCCGCGGCCGCCGCGTCGAGGTCCGCGGGATCGTGCAGCACCTGGGACTGGTGCCCGATGAACGCCTCGACGCGGGACGCCGGCGGCCGGGCCAGGAAGTCCGCCGCGGACACCTCGGGCGCGGCGGGGGAGACCGGGCCGCGCAGCCGGACCTGGCGGCCGCGGCCGGGCCAGAAGAACGTCAACGCGGCGCGCGGATCCTTGCGCAGCTGCAGGCCCTTGGGGCTTTCGGAACTGGTCGCGACCGCCCAGCCACCGGGCCCGACGTCCTTGAGGATCACCACGCGCGCGTCGGGCGCGCCATCGGCGTCCACTGTGGACAGTGTGACGGCGTGCGGGGCCAGCACGTGCTCCCCGGCTTCGGTCAGCCACTCCAGGAAGAGCGCTTGCGGGTCCGGCGGCGCCGTTTCCGGCGTGAACACGGGAAGTTCTTCGGGGAACGACGGCCAGCCACGCAACTCCACCATGTCAGTAACCGTACGGGCCCTGCTGCGGCGGATGTCCCGGCGGTGGGTAGACCGGCGGCTGGGGACCGGCCGGGCCGACGTACGGCGGAGGCGGCACCTGCGGCGCCGGCGGCGGCATCGGGTGCTGAGCCTGCTGCTGTTGCTGGGCCTGCTGCCACTGCACCTGCTGATAGACCTCGGCGGGCTGCGGGAAGCAGTACGTCATCTTGGCGTTGACCGAGCCCTGGACCGCGGCACCCCAGAACTTGCCGCCGACGAACGCGTACAGCTGCCCGGCCGAGAGGTCCACCGCGACCATCCGCGTCTCGCCGCCGAACTGGTTGCCCGACTTCGCCGACGCGGCCTGCGCGGCGTCCGGGTACACGCGGCCACCGACCAGTCCGGCGATGACGACGGACGCCGCCGTCCAGCCCATGGTGCCGACCAGGTTCGCGCGGGCGTGCTGGGTGGCGCGGCCGGTGAAGTCGTACAGCGCGGCCGCGCTGACCTCGGGAACGGCGGCCGCGACCACGCAGTAGTTCATCGTCGAAAGCAGCACCGACTCGGTGAACAGCCCGACGACCGCCGTCGCGGGGCCGATCTGGACGGTGTTCAGCCGGCCGCCGGCCCGCTGGATGCGCTCGGCCATCGCGCCGAGGTACTGCTCCGGGGTGAGCACGGGGCCATCGTCGCACGTCGGGTGGTCACGGCGACGTCAGCCAGCAGTTTTCACACACGCTTCATGGTTGACTGTGCGCGCTATGCGACGACTCGTACTTCTCGCGCCCGCCGTGGTCCTGCTGGCCGGCTGCAGCGCCACCATCGTGTCCGGCACCGCGGCTCCCAGCCCGCCGTCCGCGTCCGCCGCCGCGGGCGCCGAGCTGCCCCCGGACCCGCAGCCGGGCGCGACCGAGGACTGCCCGTACCTCGGCAGCGAGGTCGTGGCCGAGGCGAACGGCCAGCACGTCTCGAAGGTGCGCGTGTCCGCCGACCAGCCGCACCCGGCGTGCTTCTTCTACCGCCCGGACGGGAAGATCCAGCTCACCGTGCGGGTGTACGTCGGGGACGCGAAAACGGCGACGGCGCTGGTCAACAAGGCGGCGCCGATCGACTCGTCCAACCCGGCGTCCGACCCTTCCGGCTGGAAGGGCGGCTACCTGTCCTCCGACGACGGCGCCGTTTACGCCGTCGCGAAAGGGGCATCAGCCGTCGTGGTGACGACCAACCAGAAGCAAAGCGTCAAGGCACGCACAGTGGCGAAGAAGGCTATCGCTGCCCTGAAGCTCTAGGTAGCGGGCTCCACACGGGTGAGTGATGTTGATCTTGTATTACGCTGTGCGTCACGCGCAGGCTTCGTGGACTCGCGCACCGCAGCCACCGGGGACCCCCACCCCGGGGCGGGGCACCAACTCTGCAAGGACAAAGGACAAGATTCGTGGCTGACACCCTCAAGGAAATCCTGCTCGACTCCAGCCGTCGCCCGGCGGTCGTGACCGACTTCGAGACCCTCGTCGACGCCGAGGTCTCGGACAAGGGCGGCGTTTCGGGTGCCGTTGTCAAGACCGGCTTCGCCGCGGTCAAGAAGATCAAGCCGGGCATCATCCCCGCGGCCGTCGACACGCTGCTGCCGGACTTCGCCTCCGCGCTCGAGCCGTTCTACGGCGACTACCGCGCCCAGGGCGGCAACGACTTCGGCGCCTACCTGTCCAGCCGCTCGGACGAGGCTTCCGACGCGCTGCTGAGCGTCACCGACTCGCGCGCGGAGAAGAGCAGCCGCGACAGCATCAAGAAGGTCTACTCGAAGCTGCGCCCGAACGGCAAGAAGAACGTCGAGGAGGCGCTGCCGCGTCTCGGCCAGCTGATCGACAAGCACGCCGCCGCTGTCTGAGCGGACCCCACGCACGACTGAAGAGGCCCCCGGTGCACCCCCGGGGGCCTCTTCGCGTCGTGTTCAGTTCTTCTTTTCGGCGGGCGTCGCGGACGGCGCCTTGCCGTTCGCCTGCGGGGCCGGCTTCGCCGCTTCGGCGGGCTTCGGCGCAGGCGGGGTGGCCTTCGGCGGCGCGGGCGCGACCGGCGGCTCCTGCTTCGAGCGGAGGGCGTAGGCGGCCCCCGCGCCGACCACGACCAGGCCGAGCAGCCACGGCCACTTGCGACGGCTGCGGGTGCCCTTGGCGGCCGACTTGGCCTCGGACAGCGCGGCGTAGAAGTCCTTCTTCGCCGCCTTGAAGTCCTTCTTGCCGCGGCGCTTCGACTCGCCGGCCGCCTTCGCGGCCTTGATGGCGGCCTTCTTCGCCTTGCGACCCGGCTTGCGCAGCTCGGACAGGCGCGCGAGCGCCTCCTGGCGAGCGGCCTTCGAGCTCTTCTTGAGCTCCTTGCGGGTCAGTTCCGTCTTCTTCGCGAGCTTCTTCTGCGCGCGCCGCCCCTGCTTGACACCCTCGGTGACGAGTTTGTCGGCGGTCTCGACGGCCTGGGCTGTCGCCCGGGACATGGGCTTCACCTCATCATTCGTTTTGACACTGCTCTGTTACCCGTAACCTATCGTGCCCCTTTTTCCTGCCGCCCGCCCGCAGATGGCACGATGAGGTACGTGAAAGCTACGCTGCACACCAACCAGGGTGACATCCACCTCAACCTGCTCCCCGACCACGCGCCCAAGACGGTCGCGAACTTCGTCGGGCTGGCGGAAGGCACCAAGGAGTACACCCAGCCGAACGCGGCGGGCACGAACTCCGGCCCCTTCTACGACGGTTCGATCTTCCACCGGGTCATCGACGGCTTCATGATCCAGGGCGGCGACCCGACCGGCACCGGCCGCGGCGGCCCCGGCTACAAGTTCGGCGACGAGTTCCACCCGGAGCTGCAGTTCAGCAAGCCGTACCTGCTGGCCATGGCGAACGCCGGGCCGGGCACCAACGGCTCGCAGTTCTTCATCACGGTCGCGCCGACCACCCACCTGAACTTCCGGCACACGATCTTCGGCGAGGTGGCCGACCAGGAGTCGCGCAACGTCGTCGACACGATCGCGCGCACCTCGACCGGCCCGGCGGACCGTCCGCTCGCCGACGTCGTGATCGAGAAGATCACCATCGAGCACTGACGGCTTGCCGACGTGGGTTTCGGTAGGTTGGTGACATCGTGAACCAACCGCCGAACCCCGCCGCCGAACAAGCCGCGCTCCCCGGGTGCTGGTGGCACCCGAACCGCCCGACCGGGCTGAGCTGTTCCCGGTGCGGGCGTCCGGCGTGCCCGGACTGCCTCCGCGAGGCCCCCGTCGGCTTCCAGTGCACCGACTGCGTGCACGCCGGCGGCCAGCAGCAGCGCCGTCAGCACCGGGGCTACCAGGACGCCGGCTTCGGCGTGCGCACGATCGCCGGGGCCCGGCCGTCGCCGTCCGTGCTGGCCACGCAGGTCATCCTCGCCGTCAACGTCCTCGTCTTCCTCGTGACCGTCGTCCAGGCCCGCAGCCTGAACGACAACCAGACCTCCGGCGTCTTCCAGATCGGCGTGCTGTGGGGTCAGGCGACGCTCGGCGCCGGCGAGTGGTGGCGGCTGTTCACCTCGGGCTTCCTGCACTATGGGCCCATCCACATCGCGGTCAACATGTTCTCGCTGTGGATGATGGGCCGCGCGCTCGAACCGGTCTTCGGCAAGGTCCGGTACCTCACGCTCTACTTCGTCTCGATGCTCGGCGCGTCGACGGCCGTGCTGCTCTTCGACAGCCTCGACGGCGGCACCGCCGGCGCGTCCGGCGCGCTGTTCGGCCTGATGGGCGCGTACGGCGTCATCGTGCTGAAGCTGCGGCTGAACCCGACCGGGCTGATCATCACGCTCGCGCTGAACGCGTTCATCACCTTCGGCGTCGCGAACATCTCGATCCTCGGCCACGTCGGCGGCCTGGTCACCGGTGCACTGGTCACCGTGGCGATGCTCTACGCCCCGCAGGCCCGCCAGCCCGCCTACCAGGCGGCCGGGGTCGCCATCCTGGTCGTCGCGATGATCGGGCTCCTGGTCTACAAGGACGCCCAGGTCGCGGCGCAGACGTGCCAGTTCGTCCAGTACCGCGGCCAGGAGCTCTACAGCTGCGGCTAGCTGCGCAGCGTGCTGAGCACGTCCAAGACCTCGCGGGGGTCCTCGCCGAGGTCGAGCCACCCGAAGACGTACAGCTCGTCGTCGTGCTCGACCTCGAGCGTGACGCCGTCGCGGCCCAGGCGGCGGGTCGTGCGCAGCCGGGTGCGGGTCTGGGCCCACGGCAGCCGGTGCGTGCCGCTCAGCGTCCGGGCGACCAGACCCTCGGTGCCGGCCGCCAGCCGGGGCCGCACGAGCGTCGAATGGGCGGCGAACGCGCCGACGGCCAGCGTCGCGAGGGCGAACAGCACCAGGCCGCCGTGGTCGCCGGTCACCGCGTCGGTCACCACGCCGGCCAGCAGCAGCGCGGTGACCGCCCAAGCCGATACCACAAGGGCCGGACGCGGTGCCCACGAGGTGGGGTAGTTATCCACAGGGGTTATCCACACTGGGGATGAGTCACACCGGTGTAATTCGGCGTCAAGCCGCCATTCGGAGTAATAATCAACGCCAGCGCATGGTCATCAGCAGACCCGCGATCATCAGCGCGAACCCGCCGGCGAAGTTCCAGTTGCCCAGGTCGGCCATCCAGGAGATCTTGTCCCCGGCGATGTAGTTCACCAGCAGCCACACCAGGCCCAGGAGCATCAACCCGAACATCGGGATCTTCCAGGCGAGGCCGGTCGGGCCGGCGGCTCGCACCTTCACCGGCGTGCGCCGGTCGGCGGGCGGGGTGTACGCGGTCTTCTTGCGGACCTTGGACTTGGGCATCGTGTGTTCCTCGCGGTGCTCTTCGGGCTCGTCTGGTGGCGATGTCCCGCTGAGGGTGCGCAACCAGCGCCACGTGCACACGTTAACGTAAACGACCGCAGGAAAGCAGCGGCCGGAGTGGTCGGATTTTCCCGCACCGTGACATCGGCGTCACCCAGGGTTCGACGCGGCTTGAGAGGAGCTTGCGTGACGATGCGCGAAGGACCGGATGACGACCGGCGCAGACACCCCGGACAGCGACCGATGCCCCAGCGCCGTCCCGCGACGCCTCCGCGCGGCCAGCTGCCGCCCCACCAGCCCCAGCGTGGCCCCCAGGGCCAGGCACCCCGGCGTCCGCAGGGACCGCCGCCCCGCCGGTACGCCAGTCCGCCTCCGCCGCCCGGCGCGAACGAGGAGACCGTCGTCTTCGCCCCCGTCGGGAAGGGCGGCACCGCGACCAAGGAGAAGCCCGCCCCGCCCCCGCTCGGCAAGGGCGGCGTCGCGATCCGGACCGCCGGCGAAATCCTCATCACGCTCGGCCTGGTCGTGCTGCTGTTCATGGTCTACGAGCTCTACGTGACCGACCTGTTCTCGGCGGGCAAGCAGTCCGAGGCGAGCGACCAGCTCGACGGCGAGTGGGCGCACGACCGCACGCTGCACCCCGAGCTGATCGACGGCAAGGCGTTCGCCCGCATCCACATCCCCAGCTTCGGCGTCGACTACAACTTCACCATCCAGGAGGGCACCGACGACGCCGCCCTCGAAGTCGGCCCCGGCCACTACAAGGGCACGTCACTGCCCGGCGAGCCCGGCAACTTCGCCGTGGCCGGCCACCGCGTCGGCAAGGGTGCCCCGTTCAACGACCTGGACAACCTCTCCTCCTGTGACCAGATCGTGATCGAGACCTCCACCGACTTCTACATCTACAAGGTCCTGCCCTACGACGACGAGGTGAAGGACTGGGCCGGCGGCAAGGGCGCCGACCCGAAGTGCAAGGGCGTCTCGACCCTGCGCGACGCAGGTGCCGAGGACGGCGGCGCGTACAGCGAGACGTTCGGCCGCAAGGTCGTGCTGCCCAGCAACGGCGCCGCGGTGAACCCGGTCCCGTACAAGCCCGCCGACGTGCTGCCGAAGGCCCAGCAGGCCGCGCTGCTCACGCTCACCACCTGCCACCCGCAGTTCTCCGCCAAGGAGCGGCTCATCATCACATCGGTGCTGACCCAGCAGGTGCCGAAGGACCAGGTCAAGAACTACGGCGACCTGCTGTCGAAGATCGGGGAGGCCTGATGTACGCCTGGATCTGGCGGAAGCTGCCCGGTCCGTTCGCGGCGAAGCTGACCGCCGCGATCGTGCTGGTGCTCGGCGTGATCGCGCTGCTGATGTTCGTGGTGTTCCCGTGGCTGGAGCCGCGGCTGTGGTTCAACGAGGTCGCGGTCAACTGAGCGGGCTCGGTTCTTGAGGTTCGGGGTCTTCCTGGTCAGCGGCCGGTTCCCCGGTCAGGCGGACGGTGACGTCCTCCGCCGGACCGTCCGCGCCGCCGAACTGGCCGAAGAAGCCGGCTTCGACGACGTCTGGTTCGCCGAGCACCACTTCGTGCCGTACGGCGTGTGCCCGTCGGCGATCACCCTCGCTGCGCACGTGCTCGGCCGGACGCAGCGGATCACCGTCGGCACCGCGGTCAGCGTCCTGTCGACCACGCACCCCGTCGCGCTGGCCGAGCAGTGGTCGATGCTGGACGCCGTCTCCGGGGGACGGCTCCGGCTCGGCGTGGGGCGCGGCGGCCCGTGGCAGGACCTGGAGGTCTTCGGGACCGGGCTGGACCGGTACGAGACCGGCTTCGAGGAAACCCTCGACGTCTTCCTGCGCGCCACCACCGGCCGCGTCGAAGCCCGGGGGAGGCACTTCGCCTTCCGGGACGTGCCCGTGGTGCCGTCCCCGGAACGGCGGCCGGACGTCGTCGTGGCGTGTGGCGGGCCGGAGTCGGCCGCCGTCCGGCAGGCCGCGGCACGGGACCTTCCGCTGCTGCTCGGCCTGCACGCGGACGACGACGAGAAAGCCGCCACGGTCGCGGCCTACGGGAAGCCCGCGAACCACATCTCGACCGTGCTCTGCCAAGTGGGTGACGCCGACGTGGTGCGAAAAGCCCTACCCGGCTGGCTGGAGGTCGGGCTCGGCGCGCACGTCACCGTCGACGGACGCCCCGGCCCCGGCAGGGATCCGGGGGAGTACACCGAACGGCTCTGCGCGATCCACCCGATCGGCGACGCGGAACACTGCGTCCGCACCCTGGAGACGAGCCTCCGGCGCACCGGCGTCACCCACGTGCTGATGCTCGTGGAAGCGTCGGGTACGCCGGAGGGCACGTACGCGAACATCGCGCGGATCGGCACCGAGGTGCTGCCCGCGCTGCGGGCTAGCAGTCCCGCAGTTCCGGGCTCTGGTTGAGCAGCTGGCCACGCGGCGAGACGAACGCGCGGTAACGGGCACTGTCCACATCGGACTGCTTGAACACGGCGACGCGGTGGCAGTTCTGGAAGGCCAGCTTGACGCCGAAGTGCCGCTCGAGACCGCCGCGGATCGCGTCCGACGCCAGTGCTCGCAGCAGCTGGCCGCGGGCGGCCTCGCTCGGGGGCGGCGTCTCGTTGTCGGCGAAACCGTCCGCCGCGCCCTCGGCGTCGGCGATGACGCCGGTGATGACTTCCCAGGCGTAGGGCAGGGATTCCTTGACGCAGGTGACGAACTCGGCGTCGGTGACCTCCCCGCGCTCGGCCTTCTCCAGCAACGCGGGTGACACGTCCAGGGACATCGAACCTCCAGTTTGAGCAGGGCCACCTCCTTGGCTACCGCCCGGGTGGCCCGGCCACAAGAGAAAACGATGATCATCACCACTTTGGCGGAAGCGGTGGTCACTCCCACCGGAAGAGCTTCGCCGCGAGCACCGTTCCGAGCACCGCGAAGGCGGCGAGCGCGGCCAGTTGCAGCGGCTGGACGCCGGTGCCGACCCAGGCGTCCTGCAGCGGCTGTGACCCGGGCGGCACGTAGTCGCCGATCCGGCGGAGGACCTCCGGCAGGAACGGCCGCGGCAGGTACACGCCACCGAAGAACATGGCGGGCAGGAACGCGATCATCGCGACCCCGGACGCGGCCTTCGACGTCCGGGCGACCGCGGCCGCGATCAGGCCGAGCGCGAACATCGAGACCGTGCCGAGCACCAGCGTCAGCGCGAACGACAACGGGTGCTTCGGCAGCGGGATGTCGTAGACGGCGTTGCCCAGTCCCAGCACGAGCGCGATGCCGGCCAGCGCGACCACGACGTGGATCAGCAACTGCGCGCCCAGCAGGTTGGCCGGGTGCACCGGGGTCGTGGCGAGCCGGCGCAGCACCCCCTGCTCGCGGTAGGTGGCGACGGCGGCGGGGATCGACTGCAGGGCGAGCATCGCGAGGCTCATGACGATCAGCGACGGCACCCACGCGTCGATGAACCGGTACCCGCCCGCCTTGTCGCTGGGCTCGGTCATGCCCGGGATGGCGCCGATGGCGAGCAGGAGGACGGACGGCAGCAGGATGCCCGCGATCGCCATGAACGGCGAGCGGAGGACGAGTTTCGTTTCGGTGGCGGTGATCTTGGCGAAGGTGGTCATCGGGCGCTCCTGGTCAGCGAGACGAACGCGTCGTCCAAAGTGGATTCTCCGGCGGCGGCGCGGAGCTCGGCCGGGGTGCCGGTGGCGACCACGCGCCCGGCGTCGAAGATCGCGACGCGGTCGCAGAGCCGCTCGGCCTCGTCCATGAAGTGGGTGACGAGCAGGACGGTGACGCCGGTGGCGCGGACGCCCTCGACGAGCCGCCACGTTTCGCGGCGGGCGTGCGGGTCGAGCCCGGTGGTCAGCTCGTCGAGGATCGCCAGCTCCGGCTGCCCCACGAGGGCCAGGGCGATCGAGACCCGCTGCTTCTGGCCGCCGGACAGCTTCCCGAAGTAGCTGCGGGCGTGGTCACGGAGGTCGAGCTGGTCGAGCAGGACGTCGATATCCGCGGACTCCGGATAGAAGGACGCGAACAGTTCGAGGGCTTCCCGTACGCGCAGCTTCGCGGGCAGCCGGCTTTCCTGCAGCTGGACGCCGACGCGGCGGGTGAGGGCCGCGCGGTCGGTCGCCGGGTCCAGGCCGAGGACGGACATCGTGCCGCCGTCGGCCTGGCGGAGGCCCTGGAGGCATTCGACGGTGGTGGTCTTCCCGGCGCCGTTCGTGCCGAGGATGCCGAAGATTTCGCCGCGCTCGACGGTGAACGAAACGCCGTCGACCGCGACCCGCGTGCCGTAGCGCTTGCGGAGGTCGGTGACTTCGATGAGTGGCATGGCTTCGAAACTACGAACCGGCGGCCGCGTTCGTAATGACGCTGAATCCCCAGCTCAGGTAGCGTTTTGCGGACGCGGGGGGTGGGGCTGGACCCACCCTTTTCGTGGGGCTTCGCGCAGTGCGTGGAGGCGGGCGGATCGGTGAGGATCCCGGGGGAAGGAGGTGCCGGATGCCGTACCTGCGTGCGCTGGGCCGGGCGTTCGCGCTGGCCGCGTTCTCCCTGCTCAGCTGGGTGGACGTGCTGATCCAGCTGATCACGTTCGCGCTGCTCTGCGTCGGGCTGGTCTTCTTCTTCGGCCCCACGATGCTGTGGGCCCGTGGCCGGTCGGCGACCATGCGCGCGCTGGCCGGGCGCTGGTGCGGCGTCGAGGTCGAAGCGCCGTACTCACCCGAGCCGCCGGAGCCGGTGCGCGAACGCGACGGCTGGTACCGCGACGGCAACCAGCTCTACAAGCGGGCGTTCTGGATCCGCTGGCAGCACCGGCTCACCTGGGCGATGGAGGACCCGGCCTCGACGCGGGAGTTCGCTTGGCAGCTGGTGAACCCGCTGTGCACGCTGCTGCTGCCGGTGGCCGTCCTGCTCGGCGGCCCGGCGGTGCTGCGCGGCTACGGCCGGTGGACGCGCTGGTGGATCGGGCCCCGCCCGCCCGTCGAACCCACGCGCAAGAAGTGGCTGCACCGGCACCTCGAAGCGCTGGGCCACCAGGCCGGGCTGTTCGCGGTTTCGGTGGTGCAGCTGGTCTTCTCGGTCTTCCAGCTGGGCGTCATGGTCTTCTTCATGCCGCTGGCCGCCCCGGTCGTGCTGTGGAACCGGACGCTCACGGACACCCTGCGCCGGGAGGCCGGGAACTGGACCGGGGTGCGGATTCCGCGACCGTACCTGCCGCCGCCCGGGTTGCCGGTGCCCCGCGCCGACGGGCTCTACCAGGTCGGCAGGCAGTTGTACGAGGAGCCGTTCTGGCCGGTCCAGCACGCCCGCACGCGGTGGGTCTACCGTGACCGCGCCACCTGGCGCGACCTCGCCGGCAGCCTGCTCGTCCCGCTGGTTTCGTTCGTCCTGATCCTGCCGACGCTGGCGTTGCTCGGCCGGAGCCTCACGGGCATCGCGGCGCTGTGGATCTGGCGGCCGTTCGTGTCGCCGCGCGTCGAGTGGTTTCCGTTGCCCGAGGTGACGACGCACCTGGGCGCGCTCGCGCAGACACCCGTCCTGCTGGCCATGGCCGCCGCCGGGTTGGCGCCGGCGCCGTGGCTCGCCCGCCAGCAGGCCCGCTTCGCGCGGTTGTGGTTCGGGCCGACCGAGTCGACCCGGCTGGCCCAGCGCGTCGAACGGCTGAAGCAGACCCGTTCCGACGTCACGGTCACCCAGGCGGCGGAGCTGCGCCGGATCGAGCGCGACCTGCACGACGGCATCCAGTCCCGGCTCGTCGCGATGGGGATGAAGCTCGGCGCGGTCGAGGCGCTGGTGGACACCGATCCCGCGGCGGCGAAGCGGCTCGCGGCGGAGTTGCGCGCGTCGTCGTCGGAGGCGCTCACCGAGCTGCGGGTGCTGATCCGCGGCATCCACCCTCCGGTGCTGTCCGAGCGCGGGCTGCTGGACGCCGTGCGCGCGCTGGCACTGGACAGCCCGCTGAAGACCCAGGTGACGGGCTCGCTGCCGGGGCGCGTGGAGGAGCCCGTGGAAGCGTGCGCGTACTTCGCGGTATCGGAACTGCTCGGCAACGCGGCGAAGCACGGCGCCAAGCGGGTGTCGATCGAGCTGGGGTTCGCCGACGGTCTCTTGACCGTGGTGGCGACCGACGACGGTCCGGGCGGCGCGAACCCGGCGCTCGGCTCGGGACTGCGCGGAATCGAGCGCCGGTTGGGTGGCTTCGACGGTAGGTTGACGCTGACCAGCCCCATCGGCGGCCCGACGAAGGCGACCCTGGAGATCCCGTGTCAGATCGACCAAGAACCCTCGTCGCCGAAGACCAGTACCTCCTCCGAGACGGCCTGACGCATCTCCTGACCGCGCACGGCTTCGACGTCGTCGCCGCGGTCGCCACCGGTCCGGAACTCGTGGCGGCCCTGCGCGAACACCGCCCCGATGTGTCCATTGTGGACGTCAGGATGCCGCCGACCAACACCGACGAGGGCCTGCAGGCCGCGCTGAGCGCCCGCCGGGAAGTCCCCGGACTGCCGATCCTGGTGCTGTCCCAGCACGTCGAGCAGCTCTACGCCCGCGAACTGCTGGCCGACGGCACCGGCGCGATCGGCTACCTGCTGAAGGACCGGGTCTTCAACGCGGACCAGTTCATCGACGCCGTCCGCCGGGTGGCGGCGGGCGGCACGGTGATGGACCCCGAGGTGATCGCGAAACTGGTGGCAGGCAACGCGTCCGACCCCCTCGAAGCGCTGACCCCGCGCGAGCGCGAAGTGCTGGGCCTGATGGCGGAAGGCTGCTCGAACGCGGCGATCGCGGCACGCTTGCACTTCAGCGAAGGTGCGGTCGGCAAGCACACGGCCAACATCTTCCAGAAGCTCGACATCTCGGCTTCGGACGACACGAACCGCCGGGTGCTCGCCGTTCTCGCCTACCTCGGCGCGGGGACTTAGCCGCGGGAGACCCGGGTCATCTCCTCGCGCTCCACGACCTTGACCCGTTCGCGGCCCGCCGCCGTGCCCAGTGCCTTCTCGTGCGCGTCGAGCCGGCCCCAGCCTTCCCAGGTCGTGAACGGGATCCCGCGCGTACCGAGGAAGTCCAGGATCGCGTCCGGCGAGTCGTACTTCGGCGTGCGAAGCGTTTCCGCGTCCGCCAGGAGACTCGCGATCGTCTCCGCCGCGTCGCCCTTCGTGTGACCGATCAGGCCCACCGGGCCACGCTTGATCCAGCCCGTCACGTAGACGCCGGGCAGCTGGTTGTCGTCCAGGTCCAGCACCCGGCCGGCCTCGTTCGGCACGACACCCGCCACGTGGTCGAACGGCAGTTCCGGCAGGTGCGACGACAGGTAACCCACCGCGCGGTACACCGCCTGGACGTCCCAGTCGTGGAACTCGCCGGTGCCCCGGACGTTCCCGTCACCGGTCAGCTCGGTCCGCTCGGTGCGCAGGCCCGTCACGCGGCCGTCCTCGCCGAGGACCTCGGCCGGCGAGTGGAAGAAGTGCAGGTGCAGCCGGCGCGGGCGCGAACCCGGCTCCCGGATCGCCCATTCCTGCAACGTCTTCACGACCATGTCGATCTGCTTCGACGCCCGCAGCGCCGCGATGCTGCCCTCGTCGAACTCGATGTCCTCGGGGTACACGATGACCTCGACGTTCGGCGAGTGGTCCAGCTCCCGCAGCTCCAGCGGCGTGAACTTCGCCTGCGCCGGGCCGCGGCGGCCGAACACGTGCACGTCGGTCACCGGGCTGGCCTTGAGCCCCTGGTAGACGTTGTCCGGGATGTCGGTGGTCAGCAGCTCGTCGGCCGTCTTCGCCAGGATGCGTGCCACGTCCAAGGCCACGTTCCCGACACCCAGCACCGCCACCGAGGACGCGTCGAGCGGCCAGGTGCGCGGCACGTCCGGGTGGCCGTCGTACCAGGACACGAAGTCCGCGGCGCCGTGGCTGCCGTCCAGGTCGATGCCCGGGATGTCGAGTGCGCGGTCGGCGGACGCGCCGGTCGAGAAGATCACCGCGTCGTAGAACTCGCGCAGCTCGTCGAGCTTGATGTCGGTGCCGTAGTCGATGTTGCCCAGCAGGCGGATGTTCGGCTTCGAGAGCACCTTCTCGAGCGCCGTCACGATGCCCTTGATGCGCGGGTGGTCCGGCGCGACGCCGTACCGGATCAGCCCGAAGGGCGCGGGCATGCGCTCGAACAGGTCGATCGAGACATCGGCGTCGGACTTGTCCAGGATGTCGGCGGCGTAGATCCCGGCGGGACCGGCGCCGACCACGGCAACACGAAGAGAACGGCTCACTCGGTCCACGGTAAGTTAGGTTGACCTAACCTAAAATGTGATTTGGCGTACGGTCCACGGACTGGGAGCCGGTAAGCTCGGCGCCATGCGCGTTCTCGTCGTCGACAACTACGACAGCTTCGTCTACAACCTGGTCCAGTACCTGGCCCAGCTCGGCGCCGACTGCACGGTCTGGCGCAACGACGTCGTGGACCTCGACCGCGTGCCCGAGTTCGACGCCGTGCTCGTCTCGCCCGGCCCCGGCACGCCGGAACGCGCCGGCCAGAGCATGGACGTCGTCCGCAAGTGCGCCGAAACACGCACGCCGATGCTCGGCGTCTGTCTCGGCCACCAGGCGCTGGGCGTCGTCTACGGCGCGACCGTCGACCGCGCGCCCGAACTCCTCCACGGCAAGACGAGCCAGGTGCGTCACACCGGCCTGGGCATCCTCAAGGACCTGCCCGAGGAGTTCACGGCCACCCGGTACCACTCCCTGACCGTGCTGCCCGAGACCATCCCGGACGACGTCTTCGAGATCACCGGCCGCACCGAGTCCGGGATCGTGATGGGGATGCGCCACCGCGAGCTGCCGCTGGAAGGCGTCCAGTTCCACCCGGAGTCCGTGCTCACCGAGGGCGGTCACCGGATGCTCGCGAACTGGCTGGCCGCGGCGGGCCACCCGGTCGATCCGGTCCGCGTGAACGAGCTCGAGCGCGCGACCAAGGCGCTCCAGAAGGCCGCTGTTGCGTGATCCGGCTCCAAGGGGTCGGCAAGCGGTACGGGCGCGGTGACTTCGTCCTGCGCGACGTCGACCTGACCGTCGAGCCCGGGCACGTCGTCGGGATCCTCGGCAGCAACGGCTCCGGCAAGTCGACGCTGCTGCGGATCATGGCCGGCGTCTCACAGCCGACCACCGGGTCGCTCGCGGGCACCCCGCGGATCGGCTACCTGCCCGACCGCTTCCCGGCGGGCCAGCGCATGGGGGCCCGGGCCTACCTGCGGCACATGGCGCGCATCCGCGGGCTCACCGACCTGTCGGCGATCGACCCGCTGCTCGAACGGCTCGCCCTCGTCGGCGGCCCGACGGCACCGCTGCGCACGCTGTCCAAGGGCAACGCGCAGAAGGTGGGGCTCGCGCAGGCCGTGCTGGTTCGGCCCGACCTGCTGATCCTCGACGAGCCGTGGTCCGGGCTGGACGTCGGGACGCACGCGATCCTCGGCGAGCTCGTCGCCGAGACGCGGGCGCGCGGGGCGAGCGTCGTGTTCACCGACCACCGGCCGCAGGTGGTGCACGACCACGCCGACGTCGTCCACCTGATGGACTCCGGCAGGCTCACCGCGGAAAGCGCGGAGCCGACCACGCGGATCGTGCTGCGCGGCGGCGGCACCGGCTGGGCCGACGAGCCCGGCGTGCGGCACGCCGTCATCGAAGGGGCCCAAGTGGTGCTCACCGTCGAAGTCGGCCGCGTCGACGCCGTGCTGCTTCGCGCGCTCAAGGACGGCTGGTCCGTGCGGGAGGTGGCGCCGTGCTCGCCTTGACGCGGTACTACCTCGTGCTGCTCGGCCATTCGCAGCGGTACCTGCCGGCCCTGCTGGCCTACCTCGCGCTGTGCGTGATCCTCTACGCCGACCCGCATTCGCCGCCGCTGCCGTTGTTCGGCATCAGCGCCGGCGGCCTGCTCGTCGTCTCGTGCTGGCTGACGATCGCGCTGCTCGACATCGAAGACCCGGTCCAGCGGCTGGTCACCCTCAGTCACGCACGGCAGTGGCGGCGGATGATCACCGGGGCGATCCTCACGGTGCTGGCCTGTTCCTTGGCGCTGACGGTGATCACCGAGGTCTGGTCGGCGATCAAGTCGTTCAAGGTCCAGCCGTCGGCGCTGGGCATCGGGCTGCTTGCCCACCTCGCGTGCGCACTGCTGGGCATCGCGATCGCGCTCCCGTGTTCGCGGTTGCTGGTCAACCGGATCGGCTGGACGGTGCTCGCCGCCGTGATCACGCTGGTCGTCGTGCTGCTGGCGAAGATCCCGCTGGTCCACCCGCTGCTGCACGCCCTGACCGACGACGAACCGGTCGGCGGCCCGCTGGTGCTGGCGGTGGTGACGTCGGTGGCGATGCTGGCCGCCAGCTTCGCCGTCGTCTCGGCTCTCGTCCGCCGTCGCTCCTGACTGCAATTTGCCATCTTCAAATCCCCGCCCGCTCTTCCTGGAAAGCCATGGGGCCGACTAAGGTTCTGGTCCTCTCCGGTTCCGGTGAAGGGAGAACGGGTGACGGCTGGGATCGTCGCGATCACCGTGCCAGGCTCCGACGGTGAGCTCCCCGAGCTCGCCGACTGGTTGCGCGGGGAGGACGCGCTCCGCGGTCGCGTCCAGGTCTTCGACGCCGTCGTGGTCGGTGTGTCGAGCAACTCCGCCGGTGTCTTCTGCCAGTCGCTCTTCGCCTGGCTGCTGCGTTGCCAAGCCCGTGTCTCCCTGAAGGTCAAACGCTCCGGCGCCGCCGAGGAACTCGAACTCGACTGCGGCGCCGCGAGCGATGCCGAGCAGGTTCTCGGGGCCGTCCAAGGATTCCTCGACCAGCCCTGAACAGAGGAAAGGCCCGCACGGCGAACCGTGCGGGCCTTTTCCTTGCCCAGTGTCAGTTTCCGGTGGTCGACGGCGGACCGGTCGGGATCGTGATCCCGCCGCCGTTGCCCTCCGAGACCGAGACGGTGATCGCCTGGTCCTTGGTGATCGGGGTACCCGGCGGCACGCTCTGCTTGGTGACCGTGCCTTCCGGCTGCTTGCTGTTCCGGTCGGCCTGCGGCCGCAGCGTGCCGGTCCAGCCCATGCTCTGCAGCTTCGCCTGCGCGTCGTCGAACGTCATGCCCACCAGGATCGGCATCTGGATCTGGTTCTGGTTCTCCGGACCCGTCGACACCGTCAGCGTGATCAACTCGCCCACCGCCAGCTGACCGCCGTTCGGGTTCTGGGTGATGACCAGGTCCTTCGCCACCGTGTCCGACGCCGCTTCGACCTTCTTGGTCCTGAAGCCCTGGCCTTCCAGCGTCGACTTGGCCTGCGAGTACGGCTTGCCGGTGAAGTCGGTGACCGACTTGAGCTGCTTCGACTTGCCGATCGTGATCCTGACGGAGGTGCCCTCGTCGACCTCGGACGACGCGGACGGGGTCTGCGACTGCACCAGGCCGGCCTGGTTGGGGTCGTCGACCTCGACCTGGTCGACGTTCTGGTCGAGCGTCAGCTTCGCCTCGGTCAGCGCCTTCTGGGCCTGGTCCTGCGTCTTGCCCTTGAGGTCCGGCACGTTGGCCTTGCCCGGCGCGACCCCGACGTACAGCGTGATCTTCGTGCTGGTCGCGACCTGGGTGCCGACCGAGGGGTCGATCTTGATGACCCGGTTGACGTCCTCCTGGCCGCACTGCGGGCTGCCGTCGGTCGGCTGCACCCCGCAGGTCACCTGCTTGGGCTCGACCGTGCCGTTGAACCCCCTGCTGATCAGCGTCTCCCGTGCCTGGGGGACCGTCTGGTGCAGCACGTCGGGGATCGCCACCAGCGTCGCGTCGGTGTTGCTCTTGAACGAGCCCGACAGCCACATGATCAGCAGCACCGCGCCCAGCACGAACACCGCGGCCACCGCGGCGAGGATCGAGCGACGCCGACGCTTGGCCTTCGGGTCTTCGTCCGGCTCGGCGTACTCCTCGTAGCGCTGCGGCTGCCGCCGGTCGGCGTTCATCACCTGCGTGCGCTCGTCTTCGGACATCACCATCGGCGCCGCCGGGCGCTGGCCCGAGAGCGTGCGCACCAGGTCCGAACGCATCTCCGCCGCCGACTGGTAGCGGTTCGCCGGGCCCTTGGCCAGCGCCTTCAGCACGACGGCGTCCAGCTCGGGCGCCACCGCCGGGTTCACCGACGACGGCGGGTTCGGGTCCTCCCGGACGTGCTGGTAGGCCACCGCGACCGGGGAGTCACCGGTGAACGGCGGCTCGCCGGTGATCAGCTCGTACAGCACGCAACCGGCGGCGTAGACGTCGGAACGCGCGTCGACCGACTCGCCGCGGGCCTGCTCCGGCGACAGGTACTGCGCCGTGCCGATCACCGCGGCGGTCTGGGTCATCGAGGCCTGGCCGTCGTGCATCGCGCGCGCGATGCCGAAGTCCATCACCTTGACCGCGCCGTTCTTCGTGATCATCACGTTGGCCGGCTTGACGTCGCGGTGCACGATGCCGTGACGGTGCGAGAAGTCCAGGGCCGCGCAGACGTCGGCCATGACCTCCATCGCCCGCTTCTGCGACATCGGACCCTCGGTCTTGACGATGTCACGCAGCGTCCGGCCTTCGACGTACTCCATGACGATGTACGGCAGCGGCCCGAACTCGGTGTTGGCCTCACCCGTGTCGTAGACCGCGACGATGGCCGGGTGGTTCAACGCGGCGGCGTTCTGCGCTTCGCGGCGGAAGCGCTCCTGGAACTGCGGGTCCCTGGCGAGGTCGGCACGGAGGATCTTGATCGCGACTTCCCGGCCGAGACGCACGTCGTGGCCGTGATGGACCTCGGACATGCCTCCGTAGCCGAGCGTTTCGCCCAGCTCGTACCGGTTGGAGAGCAGTCTGGGTGTGCTCATCTCTGGGTGCCGTTCCATTCCGTCCAACGTGTGGTCATGATGCCTTGCGGGCCATCGTGGGTCGTGCCGGGAGTGTCCGCCGGGTAGGCGATCGAGCCGGCCGGCTCCTCCGTGGGCGCCTGTCTGCCCGGGACCACCTGGCTCTGCGTCTGGCCGGTGCGCGGTGGCGAGCCGGAGTCGCCGATCATCTTCGCCACCAGCACGATGCCCGCCACCAGGACAACGAGCAGGATCACCGCGAGAAGCGCCCACCAGCCCCACTGGGACCTCTTCCGGGCGGCCGGCACCATGACCGTGCGCCCCACGGGCCGGGAGGGCGGGCCGAGGGCGACCATCGGGTTCATCGCCGGGGACGGCGGGCCGACCGGCATGTGCGGCTGCTGCGGCGGTGGGGGAAGCTGCTGCTGGGGCACCGGTACCGGCATCGACGGCGGTGGCTGCTGCGGCACCTGCTGGGGTTGCGGCGGCACCACCGGCTGCTGGCCCGTCGTGTACGTGGCGTTGACCAGCCCGGACGGCGTCGGCAGCGGCAGCCCGGCGCGGACCGCGGCGACGGCGGCCGCGAACTCGCCGCCGTTGTTGTAGCGCTGCCGCGGGTCCTTGACCAGGGTCGCCTCGATCACCGCGCGCGCCGCGGGCGGCACGTCCGGCGGCAGCGGCGGCGGGATGTCGCGAATGTGCATCATCGCGACCGTCACGGCGTTCTCGGACAGGAACGGCCGGTGCCCGGCGAGGCACTCGTAACCGCACACGGCCAGCGAGTAGACGTCGGACGCCGGCTCGGCCGGGTGCCCGAGCGCCTGCTCCGGCGCGATGTAGTGCGCGGTGCCCATGACCATGCCGGACCGGGTGACCGGGGCCGCGTCGGCGGCCTTCGCCACCCCGAAGTCGGTGATCTTCACCTGGCCCGCCGACGTCACCAGGATGTTGCCCGGCTTGACGTCGCGGTGGACCAGGCCCTGCTCGTGCGCGGCCTGCAGCGCGTTGCCCGCCTGCTCCAGCATGTCGAGCGTGAACTCCGCCGACAGCCGTCCGTGCTTGGCCAGCAGGCCGGCCAGTGGGTCGCCGTCGACGAGTTCCATCACGAGGTACGCGATCGACAGGTCACCGTCGAGGATGGTCTCGCCGTAGTCGTGCACCGCGGCGATGCCGGGGTGGTTCAGGGACGCCGTCATCCGTGCTTCGGTGCGGAAGCGGTGGAGGAATTCGGCGTCGCCGGAGAGTTCCGTCTTGAGGATCTTGACGGCGACGGTCCGGTCGAGCCGGGTGTCGCTGGCCTGCCAGACCTCGCCCATCCCACCGACGGCGATCCGGCTCGTCAGCTTGTAGCGATCGGCCAGCAGCTGACCGGAGGACAGCATGCGCTATCCACCCCCGAGCTTCGCGTTGATCGCCGCGCGGCCGATTTCCGCCGCGACCGAGCCGCCGGTGGCCGCGAGCCCGCGGTCACCGCCGCTCTCGACGATCACGGCGACCGCGATCTGCGGGTTGTCGACCGGGGCGAAGGCGGTGTACCAGGCGTGCGGCGCGGTGTTCTTGGAGTCCGCGCCGTGTTCGGCGGTGCCGGTCTTCGACGCGATCTGGATGTCCGCGCGCTTGCCGCCGCCCTTGGTGAAGCCTTCGGAAGCGACCATCATGTCCTTGAGGATCGCGGCGTTCGACGACGACAGCGCCGGGGTGCCGGTGAGTTCGGTGGGGGTGTAGTCCTCGATCGTCGACAGGTCCGGTGCCAGCACCGACTGCACCAGCTGCGGCTTCATCGCCATCCCGCCGTTGGCCACGGTGGCCGCGAGCAGGCAGTCCTGCAGCGGCGTCAGCCGGACGTCGCGCTGGCCGATGCCGCTCTGGTAGAGCGCGCCCTGGGAGTCGAGCGGGCCGACGGTCGAGGCGGCGACCTTCATCGGCACGGTCAGGTCGGTCTGCCCGACGCCGAAGTTGGCCGCCGTCTTCTTGATCTTGTCCGCGCCCAGCTGGCCGGCGAACTGCGCGAACGGCACGTTGCAGGAGTGCGCGAGCGCGTCCTTGAAGGTGTTGCCCTGGCAGGGCGTGTTGGCGTAGTTCTCCAGCGTGACGCTGCTGCCGGGAAGCTTCGTGCTCGACGCCGTGTCGACCGGCGTGTCCGGGCCCTTGCCGTCCTCGAGCTCGGCCGCCGCGATGATCAGCTTCATCGTCGAACCCGGCGGGTAGGTCTCCGAGATCGCCCGGTTCAGCATGGGCTTCTTCGGGTCCTTGTTGTTCGCGTTCCAGGCGTCGCTCTGCGCCTTCGACGTGTGCGACGCCAGCTGGTTCGGGTCGTACGACGGCGTCGAGACCATCGCCAGGATCTTCCCGGTGCTCGGCTCCATCGCGACGACGGCGCCGGTGTAGCCCTTCTGCGTCATCAGGTCGTACGCGGCCTTCTGCACGGCCGGGTCGATGGTCAGCCGGACGTTGCCGCCGCTCGGGTCGCGGCCGGTGACCATGTCCGACAGCCGCCGCACGAACAGCCGCGGGTCGGAGCCGTTGAGGACGTCGTCCTCCGAGCGCTCCAGGCCCCCGGCGCCGTAGTTGATCGAGTAGTAGCCGGTGACCGGCGCGTACATCGGGCCGTCGGCGTAGGTCCGCGTGTACTTGTACTTGTCGTTCGACGGGGTGACGTTGGCCAGCACCTCGCCGCCGGGCGCGACGATCTTGCCGCGCTGGCGGGCGAACTCGTCGTAGAGCACGCGCGCGTTGCGCGAGTCGGTGCGGTAGTCGTCGGCCTTCACCACCTGGATGTAGGTGGTGTTGGCGAGCAGCAGGACGACCATGACGAGCATCGCCATGCCGACCTTGCGGAGCGGGGTGTTCATGCCTGCGCGCCCCCGTCCGCCGGCGGGCGCTGCACGAGCACCGTGTGCGCTTCCGCGATCGGCGCCTGCGGCTGCTGCTGCGGCTTCGGGCGGGCCGCGGGCTTGCGGGCCGCGTCGGAAATGCGGAGCAGCAGCGCGACGAGGATGTAGTTCGCGAGCAGCGACGAACCACCCTTGGACAGGAACGGGGCGGTGATACCGGTCTCCGGGATGAGTTTCGTGACCCCGCCGACGACGACGAAGATCTGCATGACCATGGTGAACGCGAGCCCGCCGCCCAGCAGCTTGCCGAACGTGTCGCGCACGGCGAGCGCGCTGCGCATGCCGCGCATGGCGACCAGCAGGTACAGCATCAGCACCGCAGCCAGCCCGATGAAGCCGAGCTCTTCGCCGATCGACGCGGTGATGAAGTCGGTGTTGGCCTCGGGCACCATGTCCGGCCGCCCGGCACCGAGCCCGGTGCCGCCGACGCCGCCGGTGCCGAGCCCGAACAGGCCCTGCGCGAGCTGGTAGCCGCCCCCGGCCTGGTCGTAGGTGGCCAGCGGGTCCAGCCAGTTCGCGACCCGCTGCTGGACGTGCTTGAAGAGGTTGTAGGCGATGATGCAGCCGACCGCGAAGAAGCTGAGGCCCAGGACGACCCAGATGACCCGCTCGGTCGCGACGTACAGCATCACCAGGATGACGCTGAAGAACAGCAGCGACGTCCCCAGGTCCTTCTCGAACACCAGGATGCCGATGCAGACGAACGCGGCGATCAGGATCGGGCCGAGGTCACGGGCCCGCGGGAGCTCGACGCCGACGAGCTTCTTGCCCGCCACCATGAACAGGTCCCGCTTCGACACGAGGAACGAAGCGAAGAACACCATCAGCAGGATCTTCGCGAACTCGCCCGGCTGGATCGAGAAGAACGGCAGCTTCAGCCACACCTTCGCGCCGTTGACCTCGGACAGGCTCGACGGCAGCAGCGCGGGCAGCGCCAGCGCGACGATCCCGACCAGGCCCGCGGTGTAGCCGTAGCGGGTCAGCGTGCGGTGGTCGTTCACCACGATCAGTACCACGATGAAGAACACGAGCGAGATCACCGTGAACAGCACCTGCGCGGTGACCGCGGGCGTGTAGTCCTTGCCCTGCTGCGTGGCGCGTTCCGCCAGGGCCAGGTCGATCCGGTGGATCATCACCAGCCCGATGCCGTTCAGCAGTGCGACGCAGGGGAGCAGCACGGGATCGGCGTACGGCGCCCACTTGCGGACGGCCAGGTGGGCCGCGCCGAAGATCCCGAGGTAGGCGAGGCCGAGCCAGATGATCGACCAGGTGAGCTCCTGCTCCTGGTTCGCCTCCACCAGCACCAGCGCGATGGTGACGATGAACGACGCGAACCCCAGCAGCACCAGCTCGGTGTTGCGGCGGGTCGGGACCTCGCGCGGCGGGTTCGTCTGGAACTGCGCGGCGAGCGGTTCGGCGGGACGCGCGACAGGCTGGCTCATCAGTTACCGCCTCCCGTCGTCGGTGCCGTCGAACTCGGCGTCGAGCAGTCCCTCCCCGCTGGCTGGTTCGCCGACGACGGAGCAGTAGAGCCGGCCGGAGCCGACGGAGTGGTCGTCGGCGACGCCGGAGGGGTCGGCGTCGGGGACGGGGTACCGCCCGCCGGCGCGCAGTTGTTCAGGCGCTTGTGCAGCTGCAGGAAGTCGTCGATGTACCTGCGGGCGTCATCGAGGCTGTCCTTCCTGACGCCGTTCTGCACCGCCAGCCGCGCGTCCTCCTGGAGCTGGTCGACGCGCAGCTTGTCCGTGCACACCTGGGTGGGCGGGCAGGAGCCCTGCTCGTAGGTGTGCAGGTCGATGCCGAGAATGCTGCCGGGGACGCCGCGGTAGATCACGACCTCCTCGTCCGCTCCCTCGCCGACATAGTACTGACTCAGCACGAAGTAGCGGGTCGCGATGGCGGCCGCGGCCAGCACGACGAGGACCACGAGCGCACCGGCCAGCCAGCGGAACCGCTTCCGGCGCTTCGCCTTCGGATCTTCGGTCGGCTGCGGCAGTTCCGGCCGGGGCTGCGGCGGCGGCTGGGTCAGGGCCCTGGCCCGCGCCGCGGGCGAGTCGCCCTGGTGCCGTTCGTCGCTGCCGTCCCCGGCGGCGCCGCCCACGATGGGCGCGTCCTCGCCGAAGTCGACGTCGACCACGTCGGCGATGATCACCGTGACGTTGTCGGTGCCGCCGCCCTTGAGCGCCAGCTCGATCATCCGGTCCGCGCACTGCTGCGGGTCCGGGATCTGCACGGCCTCGGCCAGCGTCTCGTCGCTGACCATGCCGGACAGGCCGTCCGAGCAGATCAGGTACCGGTCACCGGCACGTGCTTCGCGCACGGTCAGGCTCGGCTCGACCTCGTGCCCGGTCAGCGCCTTCAGCAGCAGCGACCGCTGCGGGTGGACCGCCGCCTCTTCGGGCGTGATCCGGCCCTGCTCGAGCAGTTCGTTGACGAAGCTGTCGTCCCGCGTGATCTGCGCGAACTGGCCACCGCGCAGCAGGTAGGCCCGCGAGTCGCCGACGTGCACCAGCCCCAGCCTGGTGCCGGCGAACAGGACAGCCGTGAGCGTGGTGCCCATGCCGTCCAGATCCGGGTCCTGCGAGACCAGCTCGGCGATCGCGGCGTTGCCGTTCGCCACCGCCTCCCGCAGCTGGGCGAGCAGGTCGTCACCGGGCTCGTCGTCGTCGAGCGGGGCCAGCGAGGCGATGACGACCTTGCTGGCCACTTCGCCCGCCGCGTGCCCACCCATGCCGTCGGCGAGCGCGAGCAGGCGAGGGCCGGCGTACACGGAGTCCTGGTTGCTCGAACGCACCAGGCCCCGGTCGCTGCGGGCTGCGTAGCGGAGGACGAGAGTCATGGGCGAAGCTCGATCACCGTCTTGCCGATCCGGATGGGGACTCCGAGCGGGACCCGGAGGGGTGCAGTGACCTTAGCCCGGTCGAGGTAGGTGCCGTTCGTCGAGCCCAGGTCTTCCACGTACCAGTCCTCACCACGCTGGGCGATCCGGGCGTGCCGGGTCGACGCGTAGTCGTCGTCGAGCACCAGAGTCGAGTCGTCGGCCCGGCCGATCAGGATCGGCCTGCCGTCGAGCGCGATGCGCGTCCCGGCGAGCGCGCCGTGGGTCACCAGCAGCTGCTGCGGCGACTTGCTGTTGCGCGGCTTCTTCTCCTTCTTGCGCCCGAAGGTCGGCACCTGGACGCGCATGCCCGAAGCCGCGTAGAGGTCCGAACGGACGACTCTGAGCGCGGCGAACACGAAGAGCCAGAGCAGCACGAGGAAGCCCACCCTGGTGAGTTGTACGACCAGCTCTGGCACTTGGTGTGTCCGCTCCCGACTCTTCCGCGCAGCCGCGACGCGGGTACGCCGCGGTCCCCCCCGCACGTCAATTCTGCGGGAACAGTATTCCGTGTCCCGAGTCAGCCCTGCGTACGGAACACGAGGGACGAATGGCCCACCCGGATGACGTCGCCGTCGGCGAGCTGCCAGGTCTGGACCGGGGTCCCGTTCACGGTCGTGCCGTTCGTCGAGCCGATGTCGGCCAGCGTGGCGCTCTGGCCGTCCCAGGTGATCTCCAGGTGACGGCGCGAGACACCGGTGTCCGGCAGGCGGAAGTCCGCGTCCTGACCCCGGCCCACGACGTTCCCGCCCTGCTTCAGCGAGTACGTGCGGTTCGAGCCGTCGTCCAGCTGCAGGCTCGCCGCGAGCTGACGGCCCGGCGCGGGCTGGCCGTAACCGCCCTGCTGCTGCCCGTACGGGTCAGCGGCCGGCTGGCCGTACGCCTGCTGCTGGCCGTACTGGTCGTAACCGCCCTGCTGCTGGCCGCCGTACTGGTCGTAGCCGCCGCCCTGGGGCTGGCCGTAGCCGCCCTGGTCGTAGCCACCGCCCTGGGGCTGGCCGTAGCCCTGGTCGTAGCCACCGCCTTGAGGCTGGCCGTAGCCGCCCTGGTCGTAGCCACCGCCCTGGGGCTGACCGTAGCCCTGGTCGTAGCCGCCGCCCTGGGGCTGCGCGTAGCCGCCCTGGTCGTAGCCACCCTGCTGGGGCTGGCCGTACTGGTCGTAACCGCCGCCCTGCTGCTGCTGGCCGTACTGGTCGTATCCGCCCTGCTGGCCGTAACCCTGGTCGTACCCGGGCTGCTGGCCACCCTGCTGTCCGTAGCCGTACTGGCCGCCGTGCTGGCCGTACGGGTCACCCTGGTCGTATTGGCCGTAGCCGGGGGGCTGGCTCATTGCTGGGTCTCCTGCGTTGCTGGGTCGTGCCGACCGCGGTGAACCGGCGCCTGAGGGGCGGGCGTCGGGATCGACGGACGAACGGGTCTTGAACTGTCCAGTATGCAGCGCCTCGTTGCGCTCGAGTGATACGACGACGTCACCATAGGTGTCCAGGCCCTCGGCGGCGAGGTGTTCCGCCACCGCCCTGGCCAGCATCTGCGTGACACGCTGCTCGTCACCGGCCATGCGCTCGTGGTCAGCCGCCCCCAGGGACACGATGTAGTGATTCGGGGCGAGCTGCCGACCGCCTGCCAGCTCACGAACGTTCTCCTCACTCTCCCGCTCCAGGGCGATCGCCACTTCCTGCGTGACGACGTTGCCACCGAACATGCGCGCGAAAGCGTTCCCCACCAGGTTCTCGAGTCGCTTGTCGAAACGCTCGGCGCGGCCCACCGGGGAAAACCTCCTCACACGTCTGCTTCCGCATCGATCCTATCCGGGTGAGCGAGCCTCTACACGGCCCCCGGTGAAACCCGTCCGAACGGCCTGCTAGTCTTCTCCTCGCTGCCGCAAGGAAGCACTCGGGCGAGTGGCGGAATGGCAGACGCGCACGGTTCAGGTCCGTGTGTCCGAAAGGACGTGAGGGTTCAACTCCCTCCTCGCCCACGCTGTTCAGGGGCCCGGTCGCTTGCGCGACCGGGCCCCTTCCCTTTGTCCTCATTCCTCCCGGGGGGGCCGAGCCCCCCGGACCCCCCACGGTGCCTTCGGCTCTGACCCAGCTTGGTTGCTTCTGTTGCCGGGGTTCTTTGGTGGGGAATGTCACCCGGTTGGACCCTGCGTGGTGTTCGCTTCTGGCGGACTTTTTGTGCTTCTAGGTTGTTGTTTTCTTGATCCAGTTCGTCAGGATGTCTGTCCTTGATGTTGTCTCTATGCCTGCGTGGGGGCAGCCTGGGCCTGTTGCCTCCAGGGCCAGCAGTCCGTCTTCCGGTGTGAAGTACGGGGCTCCTGAGTCGTATGTGCATGCGCTTGTCGTGATGTCCGGGGCTGCTCCTCGGACTCCCAGTGTTGTTGGCGCGATGCTCGCTATTGCCACCGTGCCCTCTTGCATGTGGGTTGCCGGCTTGGGGTTTTGGCTGGTCAGGCTGCCCCAGCCCGCCAGGGTCAACTGTTGGCCCACCTTGGGGGCCGCGTGGCTCACCATGAGGGGCGCGATCGTTGTCACTGGGGAGTCCAGGTGGAGGAGGGCCACGTCGTTCTGGTTGGCCTGGACTACCTCTGTTGCCTTGCGGGCTATGCCCGACTCTGTCTCTTCGTTGGTCAGGCCCAGCGTCGCCGTTGTGGGGTAGGGGACCTTGCCTGAGACCCTGTTGCGGTTCGCGTCGTGGAAGCAGTGGCCCGTGGTGATCAGCCAGCTCGGGGCGATCAGGGCTCCTGTGCAGTAGCTGCTGTACGTCGAGCCGTCCGGGCGGGGGATTTTCGTCATCGACAGCTTCGCCACGAAGCCGTACTGGCCCGGGAGGACGTCCGAACCGTGGGCTACCGCCCAGGCGGTGGGTGTGGTCGTGATGGTCAAGATGGCGGCGGCTAGCAGGGCGCGCAGGCGCATTCTTCCCCTTCGTCGAACTGTGTCGGCGTTCGACGTTAGGGGTGCCGGCGCGCGCTGGGAATTCCCTGGCCGGGCGTCACCCGGGTGACGCCCGGCCGCCGGGTCAGCCGGTGTGGGAAGCGATCCAGTCCGCGACCACGTCCACGCGCGAAGTCGTCTCGAGCTGGTTGTGCGGGCAGTCCGGGCCCGTCGACTCCACCGACACCAGCTGGCCGCCCGAGCCGGCCGCCACGAAGTACGGCGCGCCCGAGTCGTACACGCAGGCACTCGTCGTCGACGTCGGGGCCACGCCCTGGACGCCCAGCGTCGCCGCCGCGACCTGGCCGACCTTCACCGTGCCCTGCTGCAGCTTCGTCGACGGTGCCGGGTTGACCGAGGTCAGGCTGCCCCAGCCGGCCAGGGTCAGCAGCTGGCCGACCGACGGCGTGACCCGGTTGACCGTGAGCGGCGTGATCGTCGTGACGTCGGCGTCGAGCGTCGCGAGCGCGATGTCGTTGACGCTCGACTGGTAGACCGTGACGACGTTGCGCGTCACGCCGGGCGTGCTCTGGTTGACCGTGCCGAGCAGCACGGACGTCGGATACGGCACCGGGCCGGAGACGCGGTTGCGGTTCGCGTCGTGGAAGCAGTGCCCGGCCGTGATGATCCACTTCTTGGCGATCAGCGAGCCGGAACAGGCGCTGTTGTACTTCGTGCCGTCGGGCCTCGGGATGTTGGTCATGGTCAGCTTGGCGGCGAACCCGAACTGGCCCGCCGGGACATCGGAACCGTTGGCCACCGCCGAAGCCGGTGCCGCGGTGGCGAGACCGGCGGTCAAGGTCAGGAAGGCAGCGGAAAGCACGGCGCGAACGCGCATCGGTGAATCCCCCTTGTCACGCACCGGCGACCCGCGCCGGTGATCACCATCGAGGGTAGCGAGGCGCGCGAGGGCGGGAATGCTCTGCTCGGGCTAATAAGACGGCCCCGGCGGAACTCCGCCGGGGCCGTTTGCCGGAAAAGTCAGTTAACGCCGACCAGGTCGACGACGAAGATCAGGGTCTCGCCGGGCTTGATGACACCGCCCGCGCCGCGGTCGCCGTAGGCCAGGTGCGGCGGGATCACCAGCTTGCGGCGCCCGCCGATCTTCATGCCCGCGACACCCTGGTCCCAGCCGGAGATGACCTGGCCGGCACCGAGACCGAAGCGCAGCGGCTCGCCCCGGTTCCAGGACGCGTCGAACTCTTCGCCGGTCGAGTGCGCGACGCCGACGTAGTGCACGGTGACGGCCTTGCCGGGCGTGGCCTCCGCGCCGTCACCGACGGTGAGGTCGGTGATCTCGAGGTCGGCCGGAGGCGGTCCGTCCGGGCGGTCGATGAGGGGCTTTTCCAAGGTCATGGGCCTCACCGTACCGACGCCCGGGGTGCTGCGCCGAACGGCCTACGCCCAAGGAGGGGAAAAACGCGAAAACTCTTCACACTTGACCTACTGCTGGGTAACGTGCGCTTCGTCACTCTTCTGACTGAGGGGAGCCCGGCATGCGACGTGGCATCCGCGCCCTGACCGTTACGGCACTGGGGGCCCTCGTGGCCGGGCTCACCCAGGTCGTCATCACCGCGCCGGCCGCGCACGCGGCTTTGTCGCCCGACGACTACTGCGGCGGGCAGTGCAGCGACATCCTCCCGCCCGGCGAACAAGGCAGCGCCACCCTCGCGGAGATCCTGGCGCACAAGCTGCTCGGCACCCGCCCGGCGCACTCGGCCGACCAGCTCGGGAAGTACGCCTCGCTGGCGGGCGGCTACAAGACGCTGACGACCGGTGCGATCAACCAGTACTTCAACGACTCCTCGTTCGGCGTCCCGGCCGACCAGGTCGCGAGCACGACGCAGCCGCGTTCGGACGTGACGATCGTGCGCGACAAGGCCCTCGGCGTCCCGCACATCACCGGGACCACCCGCGCCGGCACCGAGTTCGGCGCCGGGTACGCCGCCGCGCAGGACCGGCTGTGGCTGATGGACGTGCTGCGCCACGCCGCCCGCGGCCAGGTCACCTCGTTCGCCGGTGGCGCCGAAGCCAACCGCGAGCTCGAACAGCAGTTCTTCGCGAACGCGCCGTACACCGAGGCCGAGCTGCAGCAGCAGATCGACCGCACCGCCGCGAGCGGCCCGCGTGGCGCGCAGGGCCTCGCCGACGCGCAGGCCTACGTCGACGGCATCAACAAGTACATCAGCGACTCCTACAACGGCCGCTACTTCCCGGGCGAGTACGTGCTGACCGGGCACGTCGACTCGATCACCAACGCGGGCTCGATCGACCCGTTCAAGCTGACCGACCTGGTCGCGCTCGCCTCGCTGATCGGCGCCGAGTTCGGCGCGGGCGGCGGCGGCGAGGTCCAGAACGCCATCGCGAAGCTCGCGATGCAGGAGAAGTACGGCGTCGTGCAGGGCGAGAAGGTGTGGCAGAGCCTGCGCTCGGAAGACGACCCCGAGACGGTCAAGACGCTGCACGACGGCCAGACCTTCCCGTACGGCAAGACGCCGGCCAACGCGGCCGGACGGGCCATGCCGGACAAGGGTTCGGTGACCCCGCAGCAGCTGGTGTTCGACAAGACCGGCTCGGCCTCGACCGCGACGCCGTCCACTGTGGACGTCGCCGCGCCCGCGGAGCTGGAGCCCGCCCGCGGGATGTTCGAGAACGGCGTGCTGCCGGCGAACCTGCTGAGCGAGAAGCACGGCATGTCCAACGCGCTGCTCGTCTCCGGCGCGAAGACCGCCAGCGGCCACCCGGTCGCCGTGTTCGGCCCGCAGACCGGCTACTTCGCGCCGCAGCTGCTGCTGTTGCAGGAGCTGCAGGGCCCGGGCATCAGCTCGCGCGGCGCGGCCTTCGCCGGGCTGAGCATGTACACGCTGCTGGGCCGCGGCCAGGACTACTCGTGGAGCGCGACGACGTCGGCGCAGGACATCATCGACACCTACGCGCTGCAGCTGTGCGACCCGAACGGCGGCACGCCGACGAAGGACTCGAACTACTACACCTACCAGGGCAAGTGCGTCCCGATGGACACCGTCGAGGTGAAGAACGCCTGGAAGCCGACGGTGGCCGACGGCACCGCGGCGGGTTCGTACACCTTGCGCAGCTACCGGACCAAGTACGGGCCGGTGCAGAGCCGGGCGACCGTCGGCGGCAAGCCGGTGGCCTACGCGGCACTGCGCTCGTCCTACTTCCACGAGGTCGACTCGCTCATCGGCTTCCAGGAGCTGAACGACCCGACCTTCGTCAAGTCCGCGGCGGACTTCCAGAAGGCCGCGTCCGACATCAACTTCACGTTCAACTGGTTCTACGCCGACTCGCGGGACATCGCCTACTTCAACTCCGGCGCCAACCCCGCGCGGCAGTCCGATGTGGACCCGAACATGCCGGTGTGGGGCGACCAGGGCCACGACTGGCAGGGCTGGAACCCGGCGGGCAACCTGGCGACCTACACGCCGGCGTCGCAGCACCCGCAGTCGATCAACCAGGACTACTACGTCAGCTGGAACAACGCCCAGGCCAACGGCTACGCGGCCGCGGGCGCGGACAAGTCGGCCGTGCACCGCGTCGACCTGCTCGACTCGCGGGTGAAGCAGCTGATCTCCAGCGGCACCAAGGTCACCCGGGTCAACCTGACCCAGGCGATGGCGGACGCCGCGCTGGCCGACCTGCGTGCCGAGCGCGTCCTGCCACTGCTGCTGCAGGTGCTCGACAAGACGCCGACCACCGGCGCGGCGGCGGACGCCGAGACGAAGCTCAAGACGTGGCTCTCGAACGGCCACCTGCGCAAGGAGACTTCGCCCGGTAGCAAGACGTACGCCGACGCGGACGCGATCCGCATCTTCGACGCCTGGTGGCCGCTGCTCGTCCAGGCCGAGTTCAAGCCGGGCATGGGCGACGCCGCCTACACCGCGATGACGAACGTGCTGGGCATCAACGAAAGCCCGTCCGGGTGGCAGAACGGCAACGGCCAGCACACCGGCCAGCCCCACAAGGGCTCGTCGTTCCAGTTCGGCTGGTGGGGTTACGTCAGCAAGGACATCCGGCAGGTGCTCGGCCAGCCGGTGGCCGGCCCGCTCGCGCAGACGTTCTGCGGCGGCGGCGACGTCACCGCGTGCCGCCAGGCGCTCGTCGACTCGCTGACCACGGCCGCCGGCCAGGCCGCGAACACCGTCTACCCCGGTGACGCGAACTGCTCGGCCGGTGACCAGTGGTGCGCCGACTCGATCATCCAGAACCCGCTCGGCGGCATCACGCAGGACAAGATCAGCTGGCAGAACCGCCCGACGTTCCAGCAGGTCGTCGAGTACGCCGCGCACCGCGGGGACAACATCGCGAACCTGGCGGCGACGAAGACGGTCAGCGCCACCAGCGCCGAGACCGGCTTCTACAACTCGCCGGCGTCGAACGCGATCGACGGGAACGCCTCGACCCGCTGGGCCAGCGACTGGAGCGACGACCAGGCGATCACCGTCGACCTCGGCTCGGTCCAGCAGGTTTCGCGGGTGCTGCTCAACTGGGAATCGGCCTACGGCAAGAGCTACAAGATCCAGCTCTCGCCGGACGCCGTGCACTGGACGGACGCGGCGGTGGTGACCGACGGCGACGGCGGACAGGACAACGTCTCGTTCGCCGCGACCCCGGCCCGGTTCGTGAAGATGCAGGGCGTCCAGCGCGGCACGAAGTACGGCTATTCGCTCTACGAGTTCGAGATCTACGCCCACTGATACCCGGCCGGGGCACTCACGGACGCGTGCGTGCCCCGGCCTCGGTGTTATTAGTGGTGGGTGGTCGGCTTGGCGACGTCGTGGATCAGCACGGTGTGACCGGTGAGAGTCTTCTCTCGGGCCAGTTCAGTCAGCTCGAATTCGTTCAGTGAAGCACCGGGGACGCCGGCATCCCTGAGCGTTCTCGGCGGCACCCGCAGGCTGCCCCCAGTCGAGGCTGTGTCGACCTCGGGGATCGACTGCGCGAGTCGGAAGAGTTCGCGGTGCGCCACGATCAGCACTGATATGGCGCGCTCCGCGGCGGTACGTCTGAACTCCCACAGCCGACGGATCAGCGTGAGGTGCCTGGGCCGCGAGGGGACGTTCTCCTCGTGGACCAGCGTGACCTGCACGTCGATCTCCGGCGTCGTCTCGTAGTGCAGGGACAACCGGCCGAGGGGCCTGGTGAGAAGCGACGCGAGTTCGGCCGGTAGCCCCGCAGCCTTGAGCGCTGTTGCTGTTGCGTGAGTTGCCACCTGATCCGTAGTCAGATGCAGCATTCCACTGCCGGCTTCGTCGGTGATCCACTCGGCCAGCCGTTGTGATGCGAGTGGCCAGGCCGGCTCGCTGCCAGGCCGCATAGGGGAGCGGAAGACCGGGCTGCCGTTGCCCGGCTGCCACGCGCCCAGCCAGCTGCGATGCTCCAATGGAAGCAGGGTCCGCAGGTCATCCGGATCGCAATGCGCGAGGGGCGGCAGGTCAAAGGCCAGTGCGAGCGAAAGAAGCATCGGCAGGGTGATCGCCCGGCGACCGGACCAGACGGCGAGGACGGTGCGGTCGCCTCTCGCCTTACCTAGGTGGGCCGCGACATCGGCGGCGGACAGGCTCGTCCCGCACTGTGCCCGGATTCGGGCGACGAGTTGCTGCTGGGCGAACGCCGCCGCAACCTCGCCGGGATTTTGTCCCTCGTCGACGAACCACCGGGGCTCACCGGTGAACGTGTGACCTTCGGTGTACCGGATCGGGGGACCGTCGCCCGGTGGGCGGCCGCGCCGCGGCTCGTTCATGGTCGGCTCCCCGGCGAGCCTTCGACATTTAAACTACGGCTGGTTGTAGTTTAAACGCCGGTACTCGAGAGATCCAGCGCGACGTGGAGAGGGAGTTCGGATGGACGTGCGGATGCTGACTGATCAGCTCGAGTCGTCCTCTCCGCTGCCCGGCGTTGCGTTCGTGGTTGCGCGGGAGGTCGTCGAGTCGGCCGTGCTGGATGGCATGGTCAACGAAGACGCCGCTGAGGATCTGATGCGGGCGGCCGAACATCTGCAGGTTGCAGCCGCAGGTAACACGATGCTGAGTGGATATCAGACTTTGGTCGGGCACCTTGTCCACATCGCGGAGACTCGCTCACTGCCCGACGACCGTACGCTGATCGAGGTCAGATCGGCGCTGCGGGAATTCGTGAGGACAGTGCCGCGAGAAGGCTCGGTGGCACCGACCACCGACTACGTCGGTTTCTGAGGTTCAGCGTCGCCAGTTGCGGGCGGCGGTCAAGCCGAGCACGGTCGACGCGCCGGCAAGCCGGGCGGCGCGGGCCACTCCACGCATTGTGTATCCAGTATGGAAGACGTCGTCGACCACCAAGACCGCGAGGCCGCTCAAATCCCGCTCGAACACGAAGTAGTCGAGCAGTTCGGCTCGCTCCTGGTCTGTCATGTTCTTCACGGACTTACGAAAACCTGGGCGGCGGCTCTTCGGTGACATGCACGGTACTTCTGCGTGTCTAGCAACCGTGACGCCGATGCGGACGCTGGTAGCCACCTGGTCCGAGTCGTGTCCGGGGACCGCCAGAACCAAGTCGATCGAGCGAAACCAGGGGTGGGTCATCACTACTTCGGAGAGTAGTGCTGTGAGCCGCTGGCCCGCCTGGGCTACTTCTACCTCACCAAGGGCTTGGTACTTGATCGCGTTGACCAGCGATCCCACAGGTGTGGGTGCCAGTCCTGACCCGCCGTTGAAGGGCGGTCGGTAGTAGAAGTCGAGGGCTATGACCGCGTCGAGGTCTTCCGTTGTCCGCAACGTCAAAACGCGTTGGAGCACGTCAAGAGTCGGCACTGGGTCGGCCTCGCTCCCCAGGCAGAGTCGATGCGTCCAGGCCGGAGCATACCTGGGATAGAGATCTACCTTCATTGTCCCGGGAAAAGCTCGGATCACCTGATCTGTGATCTCGTCTGATCCCCGTAGTAACAGCAGTTTCTTCTGTCCCACATGTTCCCAAGCCCAGTCAGCGAGGCGGTTACCTCGGGGATCTGGATTGAAGGTTCCGGACGACATAGCGCTGAGTAGCCCTCCCTGGACTACTCAGTGTCGCGCAGGGTTGGCGTTCGGTGCGTGATCTGCGAGGGGTGTGTCGACGGGTGGACTAGATCGAACATGTGTTCTAGTGTCGTGCTTTGATGAGATAGCGTCATAGTCCCTGCGTTGGAGAGAGCGGCCGAGCCATGACGATCGAAGGAGCTACTTCGGTTCGTGAGCTGGTGTTTGCTCTGCTGGCGCCACGTGCGGCGGGCGGTCCGCGACGCGCGGCGAAGGTGCTACTCCAGTCGGGCCGCCGCAGCCTCGAGGAGGTGGCGGGTGAGCTTCCGTACGAGGAGCAAGTCGCTGCAGCCGAGCTGGCGGATGGTCTGCTGTCCCAGGGCGTAGGCGTACTCTTCTGTGACGATCCCGCGTACCCGGATCGTCTGCGGGTGGCTCCTGGAGCTCCACCGGTCCTGTATCACCGTGGGCCGATCGAACTGCTCAACCGTTCATCGATCGGGGTGTGCGGTTCGCGCAATGCGGGTACGGAGGGCCTGCGTGCTGCCCGAGCCTGTGGGGAGGAGGCAGCCGCTCTTGGCGTTGTAGTCGTTTCCGGGTACGCGAAGGGGGTCGATACCGAAGCGCATACCGCTGCGCTCACCGCCGGAGGCGGCACCGTGGCAGTGCTTGCCGAAGGAATTCTCGACTTCCGGCTCAAGCAGGCCTACCGCGATCTGCCTGATGAAGCATTGCGGCGGCTGCTGGTGGTCTCGCAGTTTCCTCCGAAGCAGCGGTGGACCGCGGGCGCCGCCATGACGCGTAACCAAGTCATCGTCGGCTTGGGAGACGCGGTTGTCGCCGTTGAAGCGGGCAAAACGGGTGGAACACTCCGAGCCGGTGAAGTCGCGCTTCAAAGTGGAAAGCGACTGTGGGTACTCGGATTTCCCGGCGAGGACCCACCGGGCAACAAGGCGTTGCTCGCCGCAGGCGGTTCCCGGATCGCCAGCCGGACTGCGCTGAGGGCCAAGTTGCAGGACCTCTTAAGAGGCCCCTTCTCGCCGTCGCTGTTCGACTGAGTGCCCCGGCCTCCCCTTATCGTGAGGCGCATGGACGACTGGACGCCTCGCACCAAGGCCATCGCCGCCGGCCGCCCGCACGGTCCCGGCGAGCCGCTGAACACCCCGCTCGTCGCCACCAGCACCTACCAGGCCGGTGGCGATTTCGCGTACGCGCGCAGCGACGGGACGCCGACGTGGCTGGCGCTCGAAGAGGCCGTCGGTGCATTGGAAGGCGGGCAGGCGACGGCGTTCGCGTCCGGGGTCGCCACGCTGTCCGCGGTCCTGGACCTGCTGCCGGTCGGCTCGCGGGTCGCCGTGCCGACGTTCAGCTACGCCGTGACGCGCGGAGTGCTGGCCCACGCGCAGAAGCTCGGCAAGCTCGCCGTCACCGAGCTGGAGCCCACCGATACCGACGCGTGGGTCGCCGAGGCCGCGACGTCCGACCTGGTCTGGCTGGAGTCGCCGACCAACCCGACCCTCGACGTGATGGACATCGAGACCATCGCCGCGGCCGCACGCGGCCGGGTCGTCGTCGACAACACCTTCGCGACGCCGTTGCGGCAGCGGCCACTGGAACTGGGTGCGGACGTCGTCGTGCACAGCGCGACCAAGCTGATCGGCGGGCACAGCGACCTGCTGCTGGGGATCACGGTGGCCAAGGACCCGGCCGTCGCGGCCGAGCTGCGCGGCGCGCGGACGCGGGTCGGCTCGACGCCGGGCGCGCTGGAGGCGTGGCTCGCCCTGCGCGGCCTGCGGACCATGCCCGTGCGGCTGGCGGAGCAGTCCCGCACCGCCGCGCTGCTGGCCGGGCGGCTGGCCGGGCACGCGGGCGTGCGGCGGGTGCGCTACCCGGGCTTCGGGATGATGATCGCGTTCGACCTGGCCGACGCCGAAACGGCGGACCGGTTCTGCGCGTCGGTCCGGCTGATCCGGGCGGCGACGAGCCTCGGCGGCGTCGAAAGCCTGGTCGAACGGCGGGCGTGGCTGGCAGGCGAGGAGCGCGTCCCGCCCGGGCTGATCCGGTTCAGCGTCGGCCTGGAAGACCCGGAGGACCTCTGGCGCGACCTGGCGTTCGCCCTGCCGGAGTAACGCGGGTGGGCGAATCCTCGATAGTCGCGACGTCGCAGGTCAACGCCGTTGGGAGTCACTTGTGGGTAGAACGCTGAGCCGGGTCGCGGGGATCGTGTCCGCGGGCGCGCTGATCACCTTCGCCGCCGCTCCGGCCGCTTTGGCCCAGACGGAGACCGAGACGACCACGGCGTCGCCGGCGACGGAGACCTCGTCGTCCGAGACCACGACGACGGCTCCGCCGACTTCCGAGACCCCGACCTCCACGGCCACGACGACCGCGACCACCTCGGCCGACCCGACGAACGTGGTCACCACGACCACCACCACGGCGTCGGCACCCACCTCCACCTCCGCGGACAGCGAGCCGCTGAAGGACGACTACCAGGACAACACCGGCCACGGCTTCGTCGGCCTCGGCGGCGAGGGCGTCCTGGTCATCGCCTGCGCGTCCGGCAAGATCGGCCCGGTCTCGACCCAGTACCTGAGCGTCACCGGCGGTCCGGACCAGGACGAGTCGGACGGCCGCTACTGGAACTACACCGTCCGCGTCGTCGACGCCCCGGCCGGCACCACGACCGCGAAGTTCAGCTGGACCTGCGACGGCGTCGAGGGCAACGGCATCGTCGACTTCGAGCAGGTGCAGCAGCCCCCGACCTCGACGAGCAGCACGCCGACCAGCACCGAGCCGACCAGCACGAACCCGTCGAGCACCGCGCCGATCACCACGGCGACTTCGGCTGCGCCGGCCGGGAACAGTGCCCCGAAGGCCCAGGTCAAGGTCGCGCCCAAGGGCGGGGTCGAGACGGGCTTCGGCGGCATGGCCGGATGACCGTCCTGCGGGTAGGCGCGGTCGCCGCCGCGCTCGTCGTCGCGCTGGCCGGGTGCAGTGGCGAGGCGCCGAAAGCCGCCCCCGTGCCCTCGTCGGTGCCGGTGACCGCGCCGTTCAAGGGCCTCCGGCCGACGTCGGTGAAGATCCCCAAGATCGGCGCGGAGTCCAGCCTGCTCGCGGTGGCCGTCAAGACCGACGGCTCGATCTCCGTCCCGTCGGTGCACACGCCGATGCAAGCCGCTTGGTACAAGCTCTCGCCGGTGCCCGGCGACGTCGGCCCGGCGATCGTGCTCGGGCACGTCGACGGCGACAAGAAGCCCGGCATCTTCTCCAAGCTCAAGGACCTCGTGCCCGGCGACGAGGTGGACATCGACCGCAGTGACGGGCGGAAGCTGAAGTTCGTCGTCGCGCGCGTCACCCAGGTCCCGAAGGACAACTTCCCGCGTGACGCCGTCTACGGCAACAGCGCCAAGCCGGAGCTGCGGCTGATCACGTGCGGCGGCGTGTTCGACCACGCCGAGCACAGCTACAAGGACAACATCGTCGTCTACGCGAACCTAGCCGACGCCTGAGCCGGGGTACGGGAACTCCGGTTTCAACTCCGTGTCCGGGCACACCCAGCGCCGCATGCCCGCGTCGCAGACCGCGTAACCCCAGTTGATCAGCTGGTCCTGCGTGGTCTCCGACGTCCTGGTCAGCCGCGTCTTCGTCTCGGCGAGCTTCCGGGTCCGCTCGACCGGCGCGGGCAGGGCGTCCGGCAGTTCGAAGTTCCCGATGTCGCTGTAGGTCGCCCAGTACGTGCCCGCGTACGTTTTGTCCTGATAGGACTTCAGCAATGAGCCGGTGCGCAGCTCGCGGACCTGGTTGTCCATCACGGTCAGCACGCGCAGCAGCTGCATCGGCCAGTTCCGCTTGGGCCGGTCCTCGTGCTGCATCTTCTTGCCGGCGTCGCTGACCAGGACGGTCGCCCGCTGGTTCTCGATCGGGTCGAGACCGAGGTTGTCGTACACGCCGGCGTCGCTGAGCACGATCTTGTGGCCGGCCCGGTGCGGGTCGTCGATGACGACCGGCGAGAGCATCGGCGGGAAGGCCGACGACGCGGCGACCGCGGTCGCGAGGGGAATCCGCCCGTGCGGGCCCGGCTGCCGGAAGAACCACCACAGCGAGCCGTCCTGCAGGTTGGTGGCGGTGAACACGAAGTTCGGCCCGGCCGGGTCGAGGTCCGCGAGGCAGCAGTCGCCGAAGAGGTGCTGCGCGTACCGGCGCGCGAGTTCCTCGCCCGCGCTGCGCCACGGGATGAACATCGCTTTCAGCGTGACCGGGATGTCGAGGTTCGTGCGGGCCAGCTTCCGGATCGGCTGCACGACCTCCTTGCCGAAGTTCTCCGCGACGCCGTCTTCGCCGAAGTACAGCTTGTTCCAGGCGTGCGCCAGCACACCCGCCGCGATCGAACCGCCGGAGACGCTGGAGACGGTCGTCAGCTTCGGCAGCCAGCCGAGCTCGTTGAGCCGCCAGAGCGCGCCGGCGTGGAAGAGCATTGCGCGGTAGCCGCCGCCCGAGAGCGCGAGGCCGACGCCGTCCCGTTTCGCCGAATCCACGCGGAGGAGTTTAGGGCCGCAGCAGCGGTTCGAGGAGAGGCCGTTGCCCAGCCGGGACGTATTCGGCGTAGTTGTCGTACAAGGCCTGTTTGGCCAGGTGGGCCGCACCGGCGCCGTCGGCCGCGCGGATCGCGTCGAGCACCTCCGCGTGGTGCGCGAGCCACGCGCGCATCAACGACGTCCGGTTGCTGGCGTGTTCGAGCTTGTCCTCGATCAGTTCGAGCACGACCCCGCGCACGACTTCTTCGCTGACCACCAGCAGGGGATTGCGCGAGATCCGCGCGATCACCTCGTGGAACGCGACGTCGGCGCGGCTGAACTCGGCGTACCCGCGGGTGACGCCTTCGCGCATCGACTCCAGCGCCGCGTCGAGGCCGGTCAGGTCGTCTTCGGTGCGGAGCTCGGCCGCGAGCAGGTGGGCCGAGCCGTCGAGGATCATCCGGAACTGCAGCAGCTCGGCGAGCCCGACGTGGTCGGCGCGGGCGAGCCGGTGCATCGAGCGGTGCAGGGCGGCGGGCGACGCGGCCAGCACCTCGGGCCCGCGTGGGTCGCCGGGCCGCGAGCGGATCATCTCGGCTGCCTGCAGCACGCGCAGGGCTTCGCGGATGGTCGAGCGGCCGACGCCGAACTGCGTCATCAGCTCGCGCTCGCTCGGCAGGCGTTCGCCCGGCTTGAGCGCGCCGCTGATCACGGCCTGCTCGATCTGCTCCACGACCCGCTCGTACGCGCGCACGGGAGCCACCGGTTCGAACTGCATCCCTTGACCTCGCCGTCCGCTCGGTGCAGGCTACTGGTCAGACCAGTGTACTAATCTGGAGGCCGGATGAAAGCCCGACTTCACGTGGTGGCAGCGGCGCTGCTGCTCGTGGTGTCCGGCTGCTCGGCCGGCTCGTCGGCGAGCGTTTCCGCTGGTCCGGACACGCTTTCCGTCGGCTTCACCGCGGAACCGGCGAACTTCGACTTCACCCGCACGGACGGCGCCGCCATCCCGCAGGCGCTGCTCTACAACGTCTACGAAGGCCTGGTGAAGCTCGACGCGCAAGGCCGGATCGTGCCGCTGCTCGCGAAGTCGTGGACGATCAGCCCGGACCGTCGCACGTACGACTTCCAGCTGCGGCCGGGCGTGAAGTTCAGCAACGGCGCACCCTTCACCGCCGAGGACGTCAAGTTCTCGCTGCTGCGCGTGAAGACCGCCTGGACGATCTCGATCAAGTCCACCATGGACGTCGTCGACCACGTCGACGTCGTGGCGCCCGACCACGCGCGGGTCGTGCTGGCGAAGCCTTCCAACGGCTGGCTGTTCAGCCTCACCAGCAGGCTCGGCGCGATGTTCAGTCCCACCGGCGTCGCGGACCTGGCGAACAAGCCGGTCGGCACCGGGCCGTACGTCGTGGCGGCGCGCAAGCGCGGCGACTCCGTGGTGCTCAAGGCGAATCCGGCGTACTGGGGCCGGAAACCGCGGTACACGACGGTCGTCCTCAAGTACATCAAGGACCCGACCGCGCTGAACAACGCCTTGTACAGCAACGGCATCGACGTCATCACGGCGATCACCGCGCCCGACTCGATCCCGCAGTTCCAGGCCGACGACCGGTTCCAGGTCGTCCAGGGCACGACGAACTCCGAAGTCACGCTGGCCATGAACAACGCGCGGCCGCCGCTGAACGACGTCCGCGTGCGCCAGGCGCTGACGTACGCGATCGACCGGAAGGCCCTGCTCGACACGGCGTGGGCCGGGCGCGGGACGCTGATCGGCAGCATGGTCCCGCCGACCGATCCCTGGTACGAGGACCTCGCGAACGTCTATCCGTTCGATCCCGCGCGGGCCAAGGCGTTGCTGTCGGAAGCCGGCGCGACGAACCTGAACCTGCGGCTGCGGATCCCGAACCTGCCGTACGCGGTGTCGGCCGCGCAGGTCGTCCAGTCGCAGCTCGCCGACGTCGGTGTCCGGACCACGATCGAGCCGCTCGACTTCCCGGCGGTGTGGCTCAAGCAGGTGTTCACCGACCACGACTACGACCTGTCGATCATCCAGCACGTCGAGGCCCGGGACATCACGACGTTCGGGAAGCCGAAGTACTACTGGGGCTACGACGGCAAGCGCGTCCAGCAGCTGCTCGCCGAGGCCGACAGCGGGACGCCGGAGCAGCAGGTCGCCGACATGAAGCAGGTGGCGCGGCAGCTGAACACCGACGCCGCCGCGGACTGGCTGTTCCTGTTCCCCAACGTGATCGTCGCGAAGACCAAGGTCGGCGGGTTCGTGCAGAACCAGGTCAGCGAGTCGTTCGACCTCACCGGGCTGGCGCCGCGATGACCGCGAGGGTGCTGCGCCGGGTGGCCGTTTTCGTCGTCAGCGTGCTGGTCGCGTCGATCGTGGTGTTCCTGTTCATGGCCGTGCTGCCAGGCGATCCCGCGCAGGTCGCGCTCGGCGTCAACGCGACGCCGGAGCTGCTCGCCAAGACGCGCGCGGAGTTCGGCATCGACCGCCCGCTCGTCACGCAGTACTTCGACTGGGTTTCCCACGTGCTGCGCGGTGACTTCGGCCGTTCTTACGTGACGCGGGACGCGATCGGCCCGCAGCTGCTCGACCGCCTCGGTGTCACGTTGTGGCTGGTCGGTGCCGGCATGCTGGTGGCGCTGGTGATCGCCGTGCCGGCCGGGACGTTCGCCGCGGTGAAGCACCGGAAGGCGTCCGGCGCGAGCGTCTCGGGCCTGTCGCAGATCGGCGTCGCGATCCCCGCGTTCCTCGCCGGGGTCATCCTGGTGCAGATCTTCGCCGTCCAGCTGCGCTGGCTGCCGTCGGGCGGCTGGACCCCGCCGGACCAGGACTTCGGCGAGTTCGCGCGCGGGCTCGTGCTTCCCGCGTTGTCCCTCGGCCTGGTGCAGGGCGCGGTGCTCACGCGCTATGTCCGGTCGGCGGTGCTCGACACGCTCGGCCAGGACTACCTGCGCACCGCGCGGTCGAAGGGACTCCGGCCGGGACAGGCGTTGGTGCGGCACGGTCTGCGCAACGCGTCCGTGCCGGTGGTCACCGTGCTGGGCCTGCAGCTGGCGACGCTGCTGATCGGCGCGGTCGTCGTCGAGCGCGTCTTCGTCCTGCCGGGGCTGGGCTCGATGCTGCTGGACGCCGTCGCCGCGCGTGACCTGCTGACCGTGCAGGGGATCGTGCTGGTGCTGGTGGTCGGCGTGCTGCTGGTCAACTTCGTCGTCGACGTCCTCTACACCGTGCTCGACCCGAGATTGCGGGGTTCGTGATGCGCAGTCTCTTGCTCGGCGCGGTGCTCGTCGGCCTGGTCGTGGTGGCCGCGCTGCTGTCGTTCGCGTGGACGCCGTTCGACCCGGTGAAGGTCGACGCGACCCACCGGCTGGTCGGCTTCGGCGCGTCCCACTGGTTCGGTACCGACAAGTTCGGCCGGGACGTGCTCAGCCAGATCATGGTCGGCGCGCGCACGACGTTGTACGTCGGAGTCGTCGCCGTCGGCATCGCCGCGGTGATCGGCACGCCGCTGGGCATCCTCGCCGGCATGTCACCGCGGTGGCTCGGCGAGTTCGTCATGCGCGTCAACGACCTCGTGCTCGCGTTCCCCGCGCTGCTGCTGGCCATCATGTTCGGCGCGGTGTTCGGGGCGGACACGCTGACCGCGATGGTCGCCATCGGCATCGCGACCATCCCGTCGTTCGCGCGGATCGCCCGGTCCGGGACACTGCAGGTGATGAGCACCGAGTTCGTGCTCGCCGCCCGCGCGGGGGGCCGGTCGCGGCCGGACATCGCCGTGCGGCACGTCCTGCCGAACATCTCGGGCCTGCTGATCGTGCAGGCGTCGGTGTCGTTCGCGATCGCCGTGCTCGCCGAAGCGGCGTTGTCGTTCCTCGGTTTCGGGACGCGGCCGCCGACGCCGTCGTGGGGCCGGATGCTGCAGGAATCGCAGGAACTGCTGACCGTGCAGCCGCGGCTGGCGCTGGTCCCCGGCATCGCGATCGCCGTCGCCGTGCTGGGCTTCAACCTCCTCGGCGACGGCCTGCGCGACCGCCTGGACCCCCGATTGGCGGCGCGCGTATGACCCTCTCAGTTTCCGGGTTGTGCGTCGGCGACCTGGTCCGGGACGTCTCCTTCGAGATCGGCCCGGGCGAGCGCGTCGGCCTGATCGGCGAGTCCGGGTCCGGCAAGTCGCTGACGGCGTTGTCGATCATGGGCCTGCTGCCCGAAGAACTCCGCGCGTCCGGCTCGGTTCGCCTCGGCGACCGAGAGTTGCTCGGAATGTCCGAAAAGGACATCTCGCGGCTGCGCGGCGATGAGCTGGCCATGGTGTTCCAGGAGCCGATGACGGCGTTGAACCCGGCCATGCGCGTCGGCCGCCAGGTCACCGAACCCGGCCGCATCCACGGACGCCGGCACCGCGCCGAGGACCTGCTGGCCGCGGTGGGCCTCCCGGGCACCGCCCGCGCGTACCCGCACCAGCTGTCCGGCGGCCAGCGGCAGCGGGTGGTGCTCGCGATGGCGCTGGCCAACGAGCCGTCGCTGCTGATCTGCGACGAGCCGACGACCGCCCTCGACGTCACCGTGCAGGCCCAGATCCTCACGCTCATCAAGACGTCGCTTTCACGTGAAAGCTCCCTCCTCTTCATCACGCACGACCTCGCGGTGGTCGCGTCGGTGTGCGAGCGCGTGCTGGTGACGCTCGACGGCGAGATCGTCGAGGCGGGGTCGACGCGCGAAGTCCTGACGCAGCCGAAGCACGCGTACACGCGGAAGCTCCTGGACGCCTCGGACCTGGAGGCCCGGCGATGATCATCGAAGTCCGCGACCTCGAACGCCGGTACGCCCGCCGGGACGTGCACGCGCTGCGCGGCGTCAGCTTCGACGTCGAGGCCGGGCAGCGGTTCGGCATCGTCGGCGAGTCGGGCTCCGGCAAGTCGACGCTGGTCCGGCTGCTGGCCGCGCTCGACAAGCCGACGGCGGGCACGGTCTCGTTCCAGGGCGAGCGGATCGACAACCTGCCGGAACGCAAGCTCGGCTTCCTGCGGTCGGAGCTGCAGATCGTCTTCCAGGACCCGATGGGTTCCCTCGACCCGCGGATGCGCGTGCTGGACATCGTCTCCGAACCGCTCGGCCGCCGTGAGCCCGATCGCGTGGCCGAGCTGCTCGCGGCCGTCGGCCTGCCCGTCGACGCCGCACAGCGTTACCCGCACCAGTTCTCCGGCGGTCAGCGGCAGCGGATTTCGATCGCGCGGGCATTGGCCCCGAACCCGAGCGTGCTGATCGCCGACGAGCCGGTCAGCGCCCTCGACGTCTCCGTGCGCGGCCAGATCCTCGACCTGCTGGGTTCGCTGGTGGAGCAGTTCGCGCTGACGCTGATCTTCGTGTCGCACGACCTCGGCGTCGTGCGGCACGTCTGCGACCGGGTCGCGGTGATGCGCCGCGGCGAGATCGTCGAGCTGGGCGATGTCGCGCAGGTTTACGACGAGCCGCGGCACGAGTACACCCGGGAACTCCTGGCCGCCGCCCCGAACCTGCGGGCGGAGCTGGCCCGGCTGAGCGGAGGTGACGATGACTGAGTACCCGGACGGCCTGCCGGTCGGCGCGGGCTGGATGTCCACTGTGGACGTCGAAGAAGTCGTTTTCCCTTACGACGGGAGCGTGGTCGGCACCGCGCCCGTCGGCACGCCAGAGCTGGCTACGCGTGCTGTCGAGGAGGCTGTCGCTGTCGCACGCGAAGTGGCTTCGCTGCCTTCGCGGGTTCGTCGCGCCTTGTTGAACGATGTCGCCGCCGCGGTGCGTTCTCGCCGCGAGGAGTTCGAGAACCTCCTCGTGCTGGAAACGGGGAAGCCGCTGGTCGACTGCCGGGTCGAGGTCGCGCGCACGATCGTCACCTGGGAAGCCGCCGCCGAAGAGGTGTCCCGGCTGCACGGCGAGACCGTGCCGCTCGACCTGCTGCCTTCGGGCGACGGCCTGGTCGGGTTCTGGAAGCGCAAGCCGATCGGCGTCGTCGTCGGCATCGCGGGCTTCAACTACCCGCTGCTGCTGGCGTCGCACAAGATCGCGCCCGCCATCGCCGCCGGCTGCCCGGTGATCGTCAAGCCCGCGCCCCAGACGCCGTTGGCCACGCTCTGGCTGGTCCACCTCGTGCGCTCGCTCGCGCCCGTACCCGCCATGGTCCAGCTGGTCACCGGCGACGCGGCCGTGGGCGCGGCGCTGACGACCGACCGCCGCGTCGGCGCGGTGTCGTTCACCGGCTCGGCCGCGGTCGGCCACCGCATCGCCCGCGACGCGGCCCCGACGAAGACATTGCTGGAGCTGGGCTCGAACGCCGCCCTTGTGGTGGCCGAAGACGCCGACCTCGACGCGGCCGTGGACGCGGTGCTGCGCGGCGGGTTCTACGCGTCCGGCCAGGCCTGCATCTCGGTGCAACGAGTCCTGGTCGTCGCGTCGGTCGCCGGGGAGTTCACCGAACGGCTGCTGGCGCGGCTCGAGGAGGTCGTCGTCGGCGACCCGCGCGACGAGAAGACGCGGGTGTCGGCGCTGATCGATCCGGCGTCCACCGACCGCGTCGCCGCGTGGATCGAGAAGGCCGGCGCCCGTCAGGTCGGCGGCGGTGTGGACGGTAGGATCCTGCGCCCGACCGTCCTCCTCGACGTCCCGGACGGCGTCGAAGCCTGGGACGAGGAGATCTTCGGCCCGGTCGTCTGCCTGCGCACGGTGTCCGATGTGGACGAAGCCTTCGCCGCGGTGAACGCCTCCCGCTACGGCCTTCACGCCAGCGTCTACACCAAGTCCCTGAACACGGCGTTCCGCGCGCTGGACGAGCTGGAAGTCGGCGGCGTCGTGGTCAACGAAGTGCCCGGCTTCCGCTCGGACACCATGCCCTACGGCGGGGTGAAGGACTCCGGCATCGGCCGCGAGGGGCCGCGCTTCGCCGTCGAAGAGCTGACCGTGACGAGGATGGCGGTGCTGCGCCCGTGAACTACTCGACGTTGTTCCGCTTGGACGGCCGCCGCGCGATCGTGCTCGGCGCCGGCGGCATCGGCCGCGAAGCCGCGCGGGCGCTGGCCGCGCACGGCGCCGACGTGGTGTGCGCGGACCGCGACCTCGAAGCCGCGCGCGAGGCCGGCGTCGGCAAGGCCTATGAAATCGACCTCCTCGCGCCCGGCGCGATCGACAAGGCCGCGAGCGACCTCGGCCCGGTCGACGTGGTGGTCCTGACGGCCGCGATGAACGTCCGCAAACGGTTGCTGGACTACACGCGCGAGGAGTTCGACCGTGTCATCGCGCTGAACCTCGGCGTCACGTTCGAGGTGGTCCGCGTGTTCGGCGCCGACATGGTCGCGCGCGGGCGGGGGAGCATCATCGGGTTCTCGTCGATCCGCGGCACGACCGTCGAGCCGGGCCAGGGCCCGTACGCGGCGACGAAAGCCGGGCTCGTCCAGCTGCTCCGGACGGCCGCGGCGGAGTTCGGCCCGGCCGGCGTGCGGGTCAACGCGATCGCTCCCGGTGTCGTCGAGACGCCCTTGACCGCGCAGATCAAAGCGAACCCGGAGTGGTACGACGCGTACGCGACGAAGGGCGCGTTGGGCCGCTGGGCGCGTCCGGACGAGCTGGCCGGCGCTGTCGTGTACCTCGCTTCGGACGCTTCGTCGTTCGTGACCGGCTCTGTGCTGGCGGTGGACGGTGGCTGGACCGCCGTCGACGGCCGCTTCGAACCGCCTGCTTCGTGAGGAGGGCTCATGACCGAGCTGCCCGACCTGACCGCCGTCGAACTCGTCGCGCAGTACCGCGCGAAGAAGCTCTCGCCGGTCGAAGTCACCGAAGCCGTTCTCGCCCGCATCGAAGCGCGAGAGCCGGAGCTGCACGCGTTGTACGCGTACGACCCTTCAAGCGCGCGAGAGGACGCGAAGGCCGCTGAAGCGCGTTGGCACTCCGGTGAACCGCTCGGCCCGATCGACGGCGTCCCGCTGACGCTCAAGGAGAACATCGCCACCCGCGGCACGCCGGTGCCGCTGGGCACGGCGGCGACCGCGCTCGTCCCGGCCGCCGAGGACGCCCCGGCGGCCGCGCGGGTCCGCGAGTCCGGCGGTGTCCTGCTGGCCAAGACGACCATGCCGGACTACGGGATGCTGACGTCCGGGCTGTCGAGCTTCCACGCCACCGCGCGGAACCCGTGGGACGTGCGGTGCACGCCGGGCGGGTCCAGCGCGGGCGCCGGGGCGGCGGCCGCCGCGGGCTACGGCCCGCTGCACGTCGGCACCGACATCGGCGGCTCGATCCGGCTGCCCGCGGGCTGGTGCGGGCTGGTCGGGCTGAAGCCGAGCTTCGGGCGGGTGCCGGTCGACCCGCCGTTCCTCGGCCGCGTCGCCGGCCCGATGACCCGGACCGTCGCCGACACGGCGTTGCTGATGACCGTGCTTTCCCGCCCGGACGCCCGCGACCACCTGAGCCTGCCGCCGGCCGACCTGCCGTGGTCGTCGCTCGGCTCGTCGCTGAGCGGCCTCCGGGTCGGGCTGCACCTCGACTCCGGCCCCGGCCTGCCGGTGGATCCCGCGACGCTCGACGCCGTCACCGCGGCGGCCCGTGCCTTCGAGGCCGCGGGGGCGGTCGTCGAGCCGGTCGGGCCGTTCCTGACCCGGGAGATGCTCGACGGGCTGGACACGTTCTGGCGCACGCGGGCCTGGTCGGACACCGCGGCCCTGCCGCCGGACCGGCGCGCGAAGGTCCTGCCGTACATCGCGGACTGGGCGGCGGGCGGCGCGGACGTGTCCGGTGTGGACGTCTACCGCGGCTTCGCCCAGATCGACGCGATCAGCGTCGCGGCCCTGCGCGCGACTGCGGCGTTCGACGTCGTCCTGTCGCCGACCTGCCCGGTGGCAGCCCCGCCCGCCGAGTGGGCGTCCCCGACGAACGACCCGGCCCGGCCGTTCGAGCACATCGCCTTCACGGTGCCGTACAACATGTCCGGCCAGCCGGCGGTGTCGCTGAACTGCGGTTACACCGACGACGGCCGCCCGATCGGCCTCCAGATCACCGGCCGCCGCTTCGACGACCTGGGCGTCCTGCGTGCCGCCGCGGCCTACGAACGGCTCCGGCCACCGCAGCGGCCCTGGCCGATCGGCTGAAAAAAGGGGGAAGGAGTTCCGGCCCGGCGGCGAAGTAGGGGTGAAGCTGTCGCCGACGGGAAGGAACCCCATGACAGAGGCAGCCCCATGACGGCGGCCCGCGTGACCGGCATCGAGCAGTTCACCGAGGTGCACGACCGCTACTTCGCGGTGATCTACCGGTACGTGGCGAGCCGGCTCGGTGCCCAGGCCGCGGAAGACGTCGCCGCGGAGACGTTCCTCGTCGCCTTCGACCGCCGGAGCACGTTCGACGCCGCCCGCGGCGACCTGCGCGCCTGGCTGTTCGGCATCGCGACGAACCTGGTCTCCCGGCACCGCCGCAAGGAGGCCCGGCACTACCGCGCGCTCTCGCGGCTCGACGCGCGCGAAGCCGCCGAAGGGCACGAAAGCCGCGTTGTCGCTTCGGTGTCGGTGGCGCGGCTGGGAAAGGCGTTGGCCCGGCTTTCCGCCGGGGAGCGCGATGTCCTGCTGCTCGTCGCCCTCGGCGAACTCGGTTACGCCGAAGTGGCCGAAGCGCTCGGCATCTCCCCGGGCACGGTCGGCTCCCGGCTGACGCGTGCCCGCAAGAAGCTCACCCCCGTTCTCGCCCAGGAGGCTTTCGATGAATGACCTGCAGACCCTGCGAGCCGCGCTGATCGCCGACGAACCGGCCCAGGACGTCGTCGACCGCAGCCGGCACCGGTTGCGGAACCGGATGCTCGCGGCACCCCGCCGCCGGGTGCGCCCGCTGGCGCTCGGTGCGGGGTTGGTGGCCGCCGCGGCCGCGGCGGCCGTCGTGGTGGCGACCCTGCCCGGCACCCCCGCCCAGGCGCCGCCCCCGCAGGCGGTCGCCCCGGTCGTCACCGGTCAGCAGGTCCTGCTGGCCGCGGCCACGGTGGCCGAGAAGGCCACGGCGGGCACCGGCAAGTACTGGCACATCAAGACCGCCACGGACACTCTGGTCTACGAGACCTGGTTCTCCTCCGACGGCCACCTGTGGTTCCGCGGCGAGAAGTCGGGCGGCCGGGTCATGTCACTGGGACCGGCCCCGTTGCGGCTGGCCGGCACCACCGTGACGTTCGAGCAGCTCCAGGCCCTGCCCACCGACCCGGCGGCACTGCGGGACTGGCTCGTCAACGCGATCGCCCACAGCGGCGCCCGGACGAGCGCCGGCCCGTACACGGCGGCGGACCAGCAACGGGAGCTGCTGCTCTCCACGGTTTCGCTGGTGTCGACCCTGCCGGCGCCCCCGGCCGTGCGCGCGGCGGCCTTCCGCTCGATCGCGGCCTACCCGGACGTCAAGGACCTCGGTCCCGTCCCGGGCGGCCGGGGTTTCCAGCTGCCCGGGGACTACCGCCTGGTCGTCGACCCCGCGACCGGCCGTATCAACCACACCTCGATGTACGTCTCTTGGGACGGTGGCATCTACGTGGCCTCCGGCCCGCAGGGCGCGCAGGTCAGTTCCGAGTGGACGGACACGCTGCCGAAGTGAAGCCTCCCGGTGGCCGGGCCCGCGCCCGGCCACCGGCGGTCAGCTCCCGACCGCCTCCGCCAGCGCCAGCACCCGCCGCGCGTTGTCGACGTGCAGGTTTTCGATCATCCGGCCATCCACCGTGACCACGCCGCGGCCTTCCTGCCGCGCTTCCTCGAAGGCCTCGATGATCCGCCGCGACCGGTCGATCTCCTCCTCGGACGGCGCGAAGATCCGGTTGCACGGCTCGACCTGCGCCGGGTGGATCAGCGTCTTCCCGTCGAAGCCGTACTGACGGCCCTGCTCACACTCGGCTTCGAAACCGGAAAGGTCCTTCACGTCGTTGTAGACGCCGTCGAGGATTACGCGACCCGTCGCGCGGGCGGCCAGCAGGCACAGCGAGAGCCCGCCGAGCAGCGGGCCGCGGCCCGGGACGAACTCCGCGTGCAGCTCCTTGGCCAGGTCGTTCGTGCCCATGACCAGCACGGTCAACCGCTCCGAGGCCGCCGCGATCTCTTCCGCGTGCAGCATCGCCACCGGCGTCTCGACCATCGCCCAGATCTTCGTGTGGTCCGGTGCGCCGCCCAGCTCCAGCGCCCGCTCGATGTTGTGCACCTCGGCCGCCGAGTTCACCTTCGGCACGACCACCGCGGCGGGCCCGGCCGACGCGGCCGCGCGCAGGTCGGCGTCGTGCCACTGGGTGTCCAGGCCGTTCACCCGGATCGTCACTTCCCGGGAACCGTACGAACCCACCGCGGCGCACACCCGCTCACGCGCGGCTTCCTTCGCGTCCGGCGCGACGGCGTCCTCGAGGTCGAGGATCAGCGCGTCCGCCGGGATCGTCTTGGCCTTTTCCAGCGCACGCTCGTTCGCGCCGGGCATGTAGAGGACGGAACGCCGGGGCGTGGTCATCCGAGGGCCTCCTTGGTGGCGGCGTCGTAGGCCGCGGCGAGTTCGGGGTCGTCCGCCGCGAGGGCGTCGGCCAGTTCGGCGACCACGCGGCACTGCTTCACCGACGCGTCGTCCTGCATCTTCCCGTCGATCATCACCGCGCCCGTGCCGTCGCCCATCTCGGCGATCACCCGGCGCGCCCAGGCCACATCGGACGGCGAAGGCGAGAACACCTTCTTCGCGATGTCGATCTGCACCGGGTGCAGGCTCCACGCGCCGACGCAGCCGAGCAGGAACGCGTTGCGGAACTGGTCCTCGCACGCGACGACGTCGCGGATGTCCCCGAACGGCCCGTAGTACGGCAGGATCCCGTGCATCGCGCACGCGTCGACCATCCGCGCCACCGTGTAGTGCCAGAGATCCTGCTGGTACGTCGTCCGGCCCTCGTTCAGGTCGTCACCGACCGGGTCGGTGCGGACCAGGTAGCCGGGGTGCCCGCCGCCGACGCGGGTCGTCTTCATCCGGCGGCTCGCGGCCAGGTCGGCCGGGCCGAGCGAGATGCCCTGCATGCGCGGGCTCGCGCCGGCGATCTCCTCCACATTGGCCACGCCGCTCGCCGTCTCGAGGATCGCGTGCACCAGCAACGGCTTCGTCAGGCCCGCGCGGGCTTCGAGCTGGGCCAGCAGCCGGTCGACGTAGTGGATGTCCTGCGCGCCCTCGACCTTCGGCACCATGATGACGTCGAGCTTGTCGCCGATCTCGGTGACCAGCGTGAGCAGGTCGTCGAGCACCCACGGCGAGTCCAGGCTGTTGACGCGCGTCCACAGCTGCGTCTTCCCGAAGTCGTTCGCCTTGGCGATCGCGACCAGGCCGGCGCGCGCGGCCTCCTTGCGATCGGCGCGCACGGCGTCCTCGAGGTTGCCGAGCAGGACGTCGACCTTCTTGGCGATGTCCGGCACCTTCGCCGCCATCTTCTCGTTGCCGGGGTCGAAGAAGTGGATCATCCGGGACGGCGTCACCGGGATCTCCCGCACGGGAGTGGGCGCGCCCAGGGCGAGCGGGGCGAAGAAGTCCTTCGGGGAGCGCATCGGTCCTCCACGGCGACGACTAAGTGACTGGCCGGTAACTTTAGTCGCGGACGCGCGTGACCGCTGCGGCGTAGCTCACCGCCATGTGGGTGACGGCGGACAACCGCAGCTCAGCGACCCGCGTCCACTGTGGATTTTCCCCGGGTTGCGCCGAACGGGCTAGTCGAACCGGGTTTGACGGCTTCTCCCTTGGGTAGTCGGCCGTGGGCGGACCGTAATGCCACTCACCTGGCTCTCACTCGGTTGGCCGCACCGTTCGACCGAAGTCCGATGACCGCCTACCGACCGGTCATCGACCGCTGGGCGCCGCCGATCGCAGCCACTCGCACTACCCGGCGACGCCGCGCCGCCGCGCTGTTAGACAAGTGAGGTGCCGGTTTTCCCCGGTCACGAAGCGGTGCAGGTTTGAAGGAGGCGGACTCGTGGCGGCTACACCTCAGAACACCGAGCGCTCGACGGTCGCCGGTGGCGCGAAGCGCAGCCGGTCGATGCCGAGCCGCGTGGTGCCGCCGATCGAGCTCCCCGCGAGCGTCGACGAGCTCGCCCGCGCCGCGGCCGCCCAGCTGGGCTGGAACGGCATCGTGCTCCCCGAGACCACGATCCTCGGCCGCAAGGTCTGCGTGGTCGCCAAGCTCCGCACCGACGTGCACGCCGAACGCATCGCGATGGGTGCCGGACCGGTGGCCGACCGTGCCACCGTCGACACCTGGACCTGGCCGGAGCTGGCCGGAACCGCCCCCGCCCCGGCCGCCGAGATCGTCGGCGTCCTGGCCGTCGCGCGCCACTGGCGCACCGCGATGGCCTCCGCGGTTCCGTTCGCCCGCTACGGCGAGGCCGCGATGGTTCTCCCGTCCCCGGCCGTGCTGACCGAGGACTACGTCGGCAACTGCCTGCCGCGCGCCCGCGCGTACGGCCTCGCCGTCGTCACCGCCGACCCGAACGCGGTCGTCGACCTCGACCTCGAGGGTCGCACCGAGCGCGTCGTGCTGGCCGAGGACCCCGTCTCCCGCCTGGTCAACGAGCTGGTCTACGACCACCTGCTCCGCACCGCGGAGGCGCCCGCTTCGCACTAGTGTCGGCTCCATGCGAGTCGTCATTGCAGGTGGACACGGTCAGATCGCGTTGCGGCTGGAGCGGCTGCTCGCCGCGCGCGGTGACGAAGCGGTCGGCATCATCCGGAACCCCGCTCACGTGGCGGATCTCGAGGCTGCGGGCGCCCAGGCCGTGGTGCTCGACCTGGAGAACTCCGATGTGGACGCCGTCGCCGAGGTCCTGAAGGGGGCCGACGCCGCGGTGTTTTCCGCGGGAGCCGGGCCGGGCAGCGGTACCGCCCGCAAGGACGCTGTGGACAGGGGCGCTGCGGCGCTGTTCGCCGAAGCGGCCGAGCGGGCCGGCGTCCGGCGGCACCTCCAGGTGGGCTCGATCGGGGCGGACAACCCGGAGAACCCCGACGTCACCGAGGAGTTCCGGCACTACCTGCGTGCCAAGCGCGCGGCGGAGGACGACCTCAAGGCCCGTGACCTCGACTGGACGATCCTCCGGCCCGGACAGCTCACCGACGACCCCGGCACCGGCCTGGTCCTGCTGGCCGAGAAGACCGACCGCGGCCCGATCCCGCGCGACGACGTCGCCGCGGTCATCGTCGGCCTGCTCGAGACGCCCGCTTCGGTGCACCGGACCCTGACGCTGATCTCGGGTGAGGTCGCCATCGGCGAGGCGATTTCCGCACTGTGAACGACACGACGAGAGAGATCGCCGTCTTCAGCGGCAGTGCGCACCCCGAGCTGGCCGAAGAAATCTGTGAGCACCTCGGCGTGCCGCTGCGGCCGGTCGAGATCCAGCGGTTCGCCAACGACTGCCTCGAGGTGCAGCTCCAGTCCAACTGCCGCGAGCGGGACGTCTTCATCATCCAGCCGCTGGTCAAGCCGGTCCAGGAACACCTCGTCGAGCTGCTGCTGATGCTCGACGCGGCGCGCGGCGCGTCGGCGTCCCGCATCACCGCCGTGATCCCGCACTACTCGTACGCGCGCTCGGACAAGAAGGACGCGCCGCGCATCTCGATCGGCGGCCGCCTGGTCGCCGACCTGCTGGTGACCGCCGGGGCGAGCCGCGTGCTCGCGATGACCCTGCACTCCCCGCAGGTCCACGGCTTCTTCAGCGTCCCGGTCGACCACTTGCACGCCCTGCAGGAGCTGGCCAAGCACTTCCGCCAGTACGACCTCTCGCGCACCACGGTCGTCTCGCCCGACCTGGGCAACGCGAAGGAGGCGTCGCACTTCGCGCGGCTCCTCGGCGTCCAGGTCGCCGCCGGGGCGAAGGAACGCTTCCCCGACGACCGGGTCCAGATCACGTCGGTGATCGGCGAGATCACCGGCCGCGACGTGATCGTGCTCGACGACGAGATCGCCAAGGGCAGCACGGTGCTGGAGCTGCTGGACCGGCTGGCCGAGCTGAAACCGCGTTCGATCAGGGTCGCCTGCACGCACGGGCTGTTCGCGGCGAAGGCCATCGAGCGGATCGGTGACCGGCCCGAGGTGCTGGAGATCGTCTGCACCAACACCGTCCCGGTGCCGGAGGAAGAACGCACCGAGAAGCTGAAGATCCTTTCGATCGCGCCGGCCATGGCCGAGGCGATCCGCCGGATCCACAACGGCGAATCGGTGTCGGCGTTGTTCTAGGCCGGTCCCAGGACCCGGTCGAGGTAGGTGTTGCTGAAGACACCGTTCGGGTCGGTTTCCTTGCGCACGCGCAGGAAGTCGTCGAAGTGCGGGTAGCGCGTGCGGAGGACGCCGGCGTCGAGGTCGTGCATCTTGCCCCAGTGCGGGCGGCCGCCGACGGCGCCGGCGATCTTCTCGAACGCGCTGAAGTACTCGCGGTACGGCATGCCGACGAACTGGTGGATGGCGATGTAGGCGGAGTCGCGGCCCTGCGCGGTCGACAGCCAGATGTCGTCGGCCGCGGCGACCCGCACCTCGACCGGGAACATCACCGGGTCCTTGAGCTTCGGCACCAGCGCGCGCAGCTCGGCGAGGACGTCGAGGACGGATTCGCGGGGAACCGCGTACTCGGTCTCGGTGAACCGGACGTCCCGCGAGGTGACGAAGACGCGGTGGGAGAGGTCGCTGTACTCACGCGCGCTCAGGACGTTGGAGGCGAAGCTGCCGAGCGACGGCACGAGCTTCGGCATCAGCCGTCCGGCCCGGCAGAGCCCGCCGAACGCGACGTTCTCCATGATCCGGTAGTCGACGAACTCGCGCACTTTGCTCAGCGGCTGCGCCGTCTCGGTCCGGTTGTTGCGCTTGACCAGGGCGTTCTTGCCGTAGGGGAACCAGTAGAACTCGAAGTGCTCGTTCTCGTCGGCGAAGTCGTGGAAGCCTTCGAGCACCTGCTCCAGCGGCTCAGGCCGCTCCTGCGCGCGCAGCACGAACGACGGCTCGCACTTGAGCGTGACGGTGGTGATGACGCCGAGCGCACCGAGCCCGACGCGAGCGGCGGCGAAGAGGTCGGGCTTCGCGTCGGCCGAGCAGGTGACGACCGAGCCGTCCGCGAGGACGAGCTCCAGCGCGGCGATCTGGGTGGCGATGCCGCCGAGCTTGGCGCCGGTGCCGTGGGTACCGGTGGAAATCGCGCCGGCGATGGTCTGTGCGTCGATGTCGCCGAGGTTGGTCATGGCCAGCCCGAGCGTGTCGAGGGCGGCGTTGAGCTCGCGGATCGTGGTGCCCGAGCGGACGGTGACGTGCCCGGTTTCGACGTCGACGCGCTCGATTCCGGTCCAGTGCCGCAGGTCGAGCGCATCGGAGTCGGCGACGGCGATCGCGGTGAAGGAGTGCCCGCTGCCCCAGGGACGCACGGTGCGGCCGGCCGCGGCGACGCTTTCGACGGTCGCCGCGATCTCGGCCGTGTTGCGCGGCTGGTGAACGTGTTGCGGCGAGGCGGAGGCCGTGCCCGCCCAGTTGGTCCACCGGGTCATGCGCGCGCACCCTTCGTCAGTCGAGTGCTCGAAACAGTAAGTGAATAGTATTCGCGTTTCAAGCCTTCGTGTCGTACTTTAGACCTCGTGACCAGTGCGACGGTGTACGACTTGGCGACCAAGGACCTCGACCCACCCTTGGCCGTGGTCGACTTGGCGGCGTTCGACGCGAACGCCGAGGACCTCCGTCGCCGTGCGGCGGGCAAGCCGATCCGCGTCGTCAGCAAGTCGGTGCGCTGCCGGGCGTTGCTGGAGCGCGTACTCGCGATGCCGGGCTTTGAAGGCCTGATGTGCTACTCGCTCGCGGAAGCGATCTGGCACGTGGAGCAGGGCACGACCGACGACATCGTCGTCGCCTACCCGACGGCCGACCACGAAGCCCTCCGGCGCCTGGCCGCTTCCGAGCGCGCACGCTCCGCGATCGCGATCATGGTCGACTCGCCCGAGCACCTGGACCTGGTGGATGCGGCCCTCGGCCACGGCCACCCGGAGATCCGGGTCTGCCTGGAGCTGGACGCGTCGTGGCGCCCGGTACCGGGAGTCCACGTCGGCACGCGGCGGTCGCCGCTGTTCACGGCGAAGCAGGCATCGACGTTCGCCCGCCAGGTCGTCGCCCGTTCGGGCTTCCGCCTGGTGGGCGTGATGGCGTACGAAGGCCAGATCGCCGGCCTCGGCGACGCGTCGGGCCGCAGGCTCAACCAGCTCCTGGTCGGCTGGATGCAACGCCGGTCGGCGGCCGAGCTGGCCCACCGCCGCGGCGAGGCGATCCGCGCGATCCAGGCGGTGAGCCCGCTGGAGTTCGTGAACGGCGGCGGCACGGGAAGCATCGAGTCGACGGGCGCGGACACCGTGGTCACGGAGATAGCGGCCGGCTCGGGCCTGATCGGACCGACCCTGTTCGACGCTTACACCCGCTTCAAGCCCCGCCCGGCGGCGTTGTTCGCGTTGCCGGTGGTCCGCCGCCCGACCCGCAACATCGCCACGCTCTTTTCGGGCGGCTACATCGCTTCGGGCCCGACAGGTCCTTCTCGCCAGCCGCTGCCGTACCTGCCGACGGGCCTGAAGCTCCTCGGGTTCGAGGGAGCGGGCGAAGTCCAGACCCCGGTGACCGGCCGAGCGGCCCGCACCCTGAAGCTGGGCGACCGGGTGTGGCTGCGCCACGCGAAGGCGGGCGAGCTGGCGGAGCGCTTCACGCACTACCACCTGGTCCAGGGCGACCGGGTGGAGCGGACGGTCCCGACGTACCGGGGAGAGCACCAGAACTTCGGCTGACCAGCCTTACGCCTCCAGGCGCAGGCTGTCGCCCATGACGGCAAAAGCACGCCGCACACACTCGGGCAGCTCGCCGGGGGCGCAGTCGGGTAGCCACTCGTCCAGCGCGCAGCGCCAGGTGGCCACGCAGAACTCGATGGCCAGCCGGAGTTCGAGGCGGTGCGGATCGCCGAACCGGCGTGCGACCTCTTCCTCGATCTCCGCGCAGTGCCGCAGCGAATGCCCGTCAAGCGACGGCGACTGCTCGATCAACCGGAGAGTGGCGGGGAAGCGTCGGTACCAGTCCTCGTCCATGCGGTCGAGGGTGGCCAGCATCGCGTCGCGGAAGACGTCGACGAGCGGCCCGGACTTTTCGGCCTCGTCCAGCACGTCGAGGTAGGCGCTCCAAAGCTGTTTGACGGCGGTGAGCGCGACGTCTTCCTTCGAGCGGAAGTTGCGGAAGAAGGTCCGCCGCGACACCTCGACCACCTCGAGCAGCGCGTCGAGTGGCGTGGTGTCGAAACCGCGCTCGCCGAATACCGAGATCGCTGTTTCCGCCAGTGCCTGGCGGGTGCGCCGCTTCTTGCGTTCGCGCAGTGTGTCGGGCGGTCCGGAGGTCGTCATCGACGGCAGTCTAGCGTTGGCGCACCCAATGTGCATATGCTCTAGAGGAGCAAACGCCACACTGTGGCACATTGAGGGGAAGGAGATCCGAGGGTGCGAGCACTCGTTGTCGACCACGCCGCGACCGCACACCTCTCGCTGGCAGAGGTGGCCGACCCGGTACCCGCGCCCGGCGAGGCGCTGGTCCGCGTCGGAGCGGTTTCGCTCAACTATGGGGAGGTCAAGGGCGCCACCGAGCCGGCTACGCCGGACGGCACCGTGATCGGGTGGGACGCGGCGGGCGTCGTGGTCCGGGCAGCGGCCGACGGATCAGGCCCCGCGGTGGGAACTCCGGTGGTCACGCTGGGCGTGGCCGGCTGGGCCGAGCTGCGCGCGGTCCCGGCCACCCTGCTCGGTGTCGTGCCGGGCGGCGCCGACCTCGGTGCGGTCAGCACGATTCCGGTCGCCGGCCTGAGCGCCCTGCACGTGTTGCGCCGCATGGGGCAGCTCCTCGGCCGCCGGGTGATGATCACCGGGGCCTCGGGCGGTGTCGGCCGTTACGCGGTGCAGCTCGCTGCCCGCGCGGGCGCGGAGGTCGTGGCGACCAGCGGGAACCCCGCGCAGGAGGAGAGCCTGCGAGCGCTGGGCGCGCACGAGGTGTACACCGATCCGGCCAAAGTGGAGCGGCCGGTGTACGCGGTGCTGGACAACGTCGGTGGCCGGCAACTCGTGGACGCTTTCGCCGCGCTGCAGGCCGGCGGCGTGCTGGTGAGCGTGGGCCGCTCGTCGGAGGCGGACGCGGTCCTCCCGCCTGAGGCTTTGCTGGGCACCGACGCACGGCACGACCGGTCGATCCGCACGTTCTTTCTCCTGGCCGGCCCCGCCACCGACTTCTCCGCCGACCTGACCTGGCTGGCCGCCGAGGTGGCGGCCGGCCGCCTCGATCCCGGAACCAGCTGGCGCGGCCCGTGGACCCGCTACGGCGAGGCGGCCCAAGCCCTGCTCGACCGCCGCCTGCACGGCAAGGCGGTACTGGACATCACCTGACAGCGGCCGAGTCCCCTCAGTTGTCCACAGCTGTGCATACCTGTGGACAACTTCTGTGGACAGCTACGACTTCTCCCCGAACCGCGCCGCGAGGTACCCCTTCACCACATACTTGGCCTCGGCGACGATCTTCTCGTCCCCTCTGGGCTCCTGCCGGAACGCCAGCTTCATCAACGCGTCGGCCACCTCGTTGGCGATCGTGATCGCGAACCGCAGGTCCTCCACCGGCCGGTCCACCTGGGTCGCGACCAGGTCCGTCAGCGAGTCGACGATCACCGCGTTGTTGTCGCGGGTCTCGTCCAGCAGCTGGCGGTCGATGATGTCGCCGAAGTGGACCTTGGAAAAGCCCGGGACCGAGCGGTGCATCTCCAGGTAGATGTCGAGGATCGAGTCCACGACGTCCCACCAGTGCTCCGGGCCCAGCTGGGTCAGCCGCTCGTTCACCGCCGCCACGAAGCGGTCCAGGTTGCGGGCGGTAAGCGCTTGCACCACCGCGCGCTTGTCGGGGAAGAACTGGTACAGCGAACCGACGGCGACTCCTGCTCGTTTGGCGATCAGGGTCGTCGTCAGCGCGTCGTAACCGAGCTCGTCGATCAACGCCGCGCTCGCGTCGAGCATCTGCTCGACCCGTTTCGCGCTGCGTTGCTGGACCGGTTGACGGCGTAAGGGGGTGGCTTCTGCCGGCACCTTCGCGGCCTGGATGTCGGACACGGCGCTCCTCCTCGTCTGATCTGGGACTTTATCGTGCCGACGGGCTTCCCCACGGACGAGTGAAGACCTAGTATATGAGAACTTTTCATGTTCACCCGTACGGGTGTCCTGACGAAGGGGTCAGCAGCCGGTGCAGAACCCGATCTTCCCGCCCGACTTCCTCTGGGGTGTTTCGACCTCGGCGTTCCAGATCGAAGGCGCCACCAGTGAAGGTGGGCGCGGACCGTCCATCTGGGACACGTTCACCGCGACCGAGGGCAAGATCGCCCGCGGTGAACAAGCAAACGTAGCCGCCGACCACTACCACCGCTACCCCGAGGACATCGCGCTGATGGCGGAGCTCGGCGTCGGTGCCTACCGCATGTCCATCGCCTGGCCCCGGGTCCAGCCCGACGGCAAGGGCGCGCCCAACCCCGAAGGCCTCGGCTTCTACGACAAGCTCATCGACGCCGTCTGCGAAGCGGGCATCGCCCCCGCGGTCACGCTCTACCACTGGGACACCCCGCAAGCGATCGAAGACGAAGGCGGCTGGCTTTCGCGGGCGACCGCTGACCGCTTCGCCGAGTACGCCCAGATCCTCGGGGAGCGCTTCGCCGATCGGGTGAAACTGTGGATTCCGCTCAACGAGCCGATGGTCATGTCCATCTTCGGCTACGGCATCGGTGAGTACGCGCCCGGCCAGGTCCTCCTGCTCGACGCCATCCCCACCGCGCACCACCAGAACCTCGCGCACGGGCTCGCCGTCCAGGCCCTCCGCGCCGCCGGCGCCACGAACATCGGCACCGCCAACAACCACTCGCCCATCTGGGCCGCCGCCGACACCCCCGAGGACCACGCGGCCGCGGAGTGGCTTGACGCCCTTCTCAACCGGCTCTACGCCGACCCCGTGCTGCTCGGCACCTATCCGGAACAGCTTCACCCCCACCTCCCGGCCGGGTTCGCCGACGACCTGCCGACCATCGCGCAGCCCCTCGACTTCTACGGCATCAACTACTACGAGCCCCAGGGCGTCGCCAAGCCCGGCCCCGGCAACCCGCTGCCGTTCGAGCTGCGTGACGTCGAGGGCTACCCGATGACGACCAACGACTCGCCGATCGTCCCGCACGCACTGCGCGAGCTGCTGCTCGACTTCCACCACCGCTACCGCGACCGGCTCCCGCCGATCCAGATCACCGAGAACGGCTGCAGCTTCGCCGACGAGGTCGCCGAAGACGGCGGTGTCCACGACCCCGAACGCATCGACTTCCTGCACAGCCACCTGGTCGCCCTGCGTGAGGCGATGGACGCCGGCGTCGACGTCCGTGGCTACTTCTGCTGGTCCCTGATGGACAATTTCGAGTGGTCCAAGGGTTACGCGCCGCGCTTCGGCCTGGTGCACGTCGATTACGAGACCCTGCGGCGGACGCCGAAGGACTCGTTCCACTGGTACCGGAAGCTGGTGCGGAATGAGTGAAACGACCCAGGCCCTCCCGGAGGCGCTCGCCGAGCCCACCAAGCGGGTGCGGCCCGGCTGGATGAGCCTGCTGTTCTTCGCGAACATCGCGCTCTGGCTCGGTGTCTACGCACCGATCCAGGTGCTGCTGCCGAAACAGGCCGAGCTGCTCGACACCGCGAACAAGGAAGCCGTCCTCGGCTTGGTGATGGGCTTCGGCGCGGCGGTGGCGCTCGTCGCCAACCCCGCGATCGGGCTGCTGTCCGACCGGACCTGCTCCCGGTTCGGCCGGCGGCACCCCTGGACCGTCGCCGGCGCGCTCGTCGCCGCCGTCGGGCTCGTGGTGCTGGCGCTCGCTCCGACGGTCGCCGTGATGATCGTCGGCTGGTGCCTGGTGCAAGGCGGCCTCAACGGCATGCTCGCCGCGCTCATGGCCGCCTTGCCCGATCGTGTTCCGGTGCAGCAGCTGGCCGTGGTCGGCGGACTCGTCGGCATCGCGCAGATGCTCGGCACGGTCCTGGGCGCGGTCGTGGTCGTCATCGTGCTCGGCATCGCCGGGTTGCCGTTGGCCTACGCGGTTTGCGCCGGGATCGTGGTGGTGGGCGCCGCGTTCTTCGTCCTCTGGACGCCGGACGCGCGGCTGCCGGTCGACTTCCGTCCGCCGTGGGTGCTGCGCCAGGTGCTCCGCGACTTCTGGGTTTCGCCCCGGAAGTACCCCGACTTCGCGTGGGCGTGGAGCTGCCACTTCATGATCAACCTCGGCAACGCGTTCGGGACGCTCTACCTGCTGTTCTTCCTCCAGGACGCGGTGCACTACCCGGACCCGGAAAACGGCCTGCTGGTCATGATGGGCCTGTACGGCGTCGCGCTCGTCGCCGGCGCGGTGCTCGCGGGGCACTTCTCCGACAAGTCCGGACGGCGTAAGCCGTACGTCCTCGCGGCCTCCGGCGTGATGGCACTTGCCGCTTTGCTGCTGGTGGTGTGGCAGAGCTGGCCGGTGGCGCTCGCCGCGTCGCCGCTGCTCGGTGTCGGTTTCGGTGCGTACATGGCGGTTGCGCTCGCGATGCTGACGCAGGTGCTCCCGGCGGCGCAGAACCGCGCCAAGGACTTCGGGATCATCAACATCGCGAACTCGCTGCCGCAGGTGGTCGCTCCGCTGCTGACGCCACTACTGCTGGCCCACGTCGGCGGTTATCCCGGGTTGTTCGCGGCCTCGGCGGTCGCGACGCTCTTGGCCGCGGTGCTCGTGCTGCGCGTGAAGACCGTCCGTTAGACGTGGAACCGCGGGCCGGTGCCGGTCGGGGGAGGGGAGTGCAACGGCACCGGCCCGCGGAATTCGAGGGCCGCTGAAGGGCGGGGTGACAGGTGGACCAGACCCTTGGTCGACGCTGTCTTCGATGATCAATCTAGCGGGCGATTACCGCCTGGGCTAGGGCTAACGCGGATTTTTTTCGATTAATCGCGGTGGGGACCGGGGTGATGGCCGAGGACTGGTTCGCACTGCTCGGGGGTGCGGGCGAAACAGTCCCCGGCCGACGGCGAGTCCGGCACGGAGTCCGATGGGGCGATCGGTCGGCCGCGCTCGCCGGTCCGGAGGATCAGGCCGTGACCGCTCGGCGCGGGTTCACGAGCGCATGGCGACCGGTGGTCTCGGCCGCGGTGGGGGCCGGGTGGACCGGGACCGGGCTCTTGCGCCGTCCCTGCAGCCGCCGGTCGGCCGGCGCTTGCTGCTGCGGAGCGAGCCCGCCGGCTACCAGGTGTTCGTGCGCGACCTGCCAGACCGAGCACGGCGCCTTGCAGCGGTGCCACCGGGTCGAGCAGGTCGGGCAGTCGCCGCGCTCGTCGGGCTCGTGCATCTTCAGCATCGCGCGCCACGCTTCGGTCAGCCGGGGCAGTTCGGAACGCGCGACCGAGACGAGCGACTGGGCGTCGGCGCGGTTCGCCAGGTCGGTCAGCATGTCGAGGCGCTCCCAGACCGCGTTGCGGAGGACCTGCCCGAGTACCTGATCCATGTCAGCTCACCGTTACCTTTCCGCCATCTTGGCGGCTTCGTTGAGCGCGGCGCGCAGCTGTCCGAGCTGGCCGGACGTCAACCGCGCGGTCTCACCGGGAGGCGAGACCAGTACCACCTGGTTGTCTTCGACGAACACCGTCACGGCGCGTTCCCGGCTGATCAGGTCGCCGCACTGCACCCGCCACACGAGCTGGCCGCCCTCGTAGTGGCGGACGCTCGCCGTGCGCGGGTCGACCGCGGCGGCCGGGGTGACAGGGCGGACGGCGGAGACGGGAGAGACCGACGCGACCGCCGGCCGCACGGCGCGGGTGGCCGTGCCGGCATGTCCCCCTGCGAACGAGTCCACGAACTCCACGCCCTTCTCCGCTCTGTCGAAAGTCTCCGAAGATGCCTTCTGCAACATCGCACCTGGCACGACGCTGCGGTTTTTCGTAGCTCTCCGTGATCGCAACCGGTGTGCGGCCGGTGACGGAGATCTGACAACTACAGTGAGGTGAAACCGGGTGCGATAGAAGGTCGAATTGGCGTCATAGCGGTGACCGGACCGGGTTCCACGGTAAGCGGTCAACGGACTTCGCCCGGACCGATCAGGGCACCAGTTCGGCTGTTCACACGGTTTCCCAGGTTTGCCTACGCTGTTGAGCAGACGCCCGACCGGACAGTGGAGGGGGCGCGATGGACGCCAGTAACGGTGGCAGTGCCGAAGCCCGGCAGAGCCACGCGGTTCCCGCTGACGCGTGGGAGCAGCCGGAGATGAGAGCGGCTCTCGCCACGCGGGAGATCAGCGCCGTCTACCGGCTCCTGCGCAAGCACGGTGTCTCGCAGCGCCAGATCGCCGCGATGACCGGCCAGTCCCAGTCCGAGGTGTCGGAGATCCTCAAGGGTCGCCAGGTCATGGCCTACGACGTCCTCACGAGGATCGCCGACGGCCTGGGCGTTCCCCGTGGGTACATGGGCCTCGCCTACGACGAGGCCACGGCGATACGGGTCGTCGGCTCCGCCGACGGCCAGCAGGCTGAGGAGGACGAGTCCGTGAAGCGACGGAGGTTCCTCGCGCACGCCGCCCAGGTCACGATGGGTGCGGCGGTGTTCGGTCCGGAATCGGGCACGTGGGCGGCCGGACCGGCCAGGACGCCGGCACCCGGGCGCATCGGCATGACCGACGTCCGCCAGGTCGAAGCCGCGACGCGCGCGCTCCGGGCGCTGGACTACCAGTACGGCGGCGGGTTCTGCCGCGACGCCGTCGTGGCCCAGCTGTCCTGGGGCCAGCAGATGCTCGAGGCGCACGGCACCGAGCTGGTGAAGAACCGCCTGTACGTGGCGCTCGCCGACCTCCACTCGCTGGCCGGCTGGACCTCCTTCGACACCGGGCTGATGGACTCCGCCCGCGGCCACTTCGCGAACGCGCTGGACCTGGCCAAACAGGGCGAAAACCACCCGCTGGTGGCCAACGTGCTGTACCGCATGGGCCGCGTCTACCTGCACCAGGACGCCCCGAACGACGCCCTGAAGCTGTTCCAGCTGGGCCAGATCGCTGCGCAGGAATCCGGCTCCGAGCTGGCGGTTTCGGTCCTGTGCGCGAACGAGGCGTGGGCCTACGCGATGATGGGCAACGAAGAGCAGGCGGTGAAGCTGCTCGGCCGGAGCAAGGACGAGTTCGAGCGCGCCAACCTGGCCGAAGCCGAGTCGTGGGTGAAGTTCTTCACCGAGACCGACGTCTACGCCATGGTCGGCACCGTCCACACGGTCCTCGCGCAGAAGAACGCCGAGCACACCAAGTACGCGATCCCCGCGCTGACCAGGGCCGTCGAGTCCTACGACGACGAAATGGCCCGCTCCAAGACGTTCATGCTGAGCGCGCTCGCCACCAACCACCTGCTGGACGGCGACCTCGACCACGGCGCCAAGGTCGGCGGCAAGGCCATCGACTGCGCCGAGGGCATCAAGTCCGAGCGGGTCAAGGACCGGATGCGGCCTCTGCAGGAAGAGGCCGAGCGCCGTCGCAACAACGCCGACGCCCGTGACCTCGCCGACCGCCTCCACGCTTTCTACGCCGCCTGACGCCGAAGGCGCCGGCGCGGTTTTGGACGGCCGGTTCACCTCGGGGAAGCTGCGAGGCGTGCTGGCCGAAACCTGCGCGCTACTGGGTTTCGACCCGGCGGGCGCGCGGCTGCTGCGGTTCACCAACAACGCCGTGTACGCGCTGGTCACAGCGCCTTTCGTGATCCGGATCGTCGGCTCGACCCGGCTCCGGCACCGCGTCGGGACCGTGGTGCGGGTGGCGCGGCACTTCGAACGGCACGGCGTCCCCGCGATCCGGCTGCTCGACGACGTCCAGCAGCCCCTGGAGGTCGGCGGGCACCTGGTGACCGTGTGGCACCAGGTGCCGAGCATCGGCCGGCCTGCGACGTCCGCCGACCTGGCTCGGCTCCTGCGCCAGGTGCACGCCCTGCCGGCACCCGACGGTCTCGCCGAGTGGGCGCCGTTCGCCGCGGTGCGGGCCAGGGTGTCGGACGCCGAGGAGATCAGCGACGCCGACCGCGAGTTCCTGCTGGACCGGTGCGCCGAGCTCGAAGCCGCGCTGGCCGGATGTGAGTTTCCGCTGCCCAGGGGCCTGGTGCACGGCGACGCCTACCCCGGCAACGTCATTCCGGGCCCGGACGGGCCGGTCCTCTGCGACTTCGATTCTTCCTGCGTGGGGCCACCGGAATGGGATCTGACACCGCTGGCGGTCGGCCGTGAGCGGTTCGGTGACCCGCCGGTGCGCTACCGGACGTTCGCCGCGACCTACGGCTTCGACGTGACGTCCTGGGCGGGGTTCTCCGTCCTCCGGGCCATTCGCGAGCTGAAGCTGACGACCAGCGTGCTGCCGATCCTCCGCAGCCGGCCGCAGGTGCGGCCCGAGCTGTTCCGCCGTCTGGACGATCTTCGGAACGGCCGGACGGACGCTCGCTGGACGCGTTACCGCTGAGCCACGTCTGTCACATCGTGTGATCGACACCACAATCTGCACGTGCATTCGCCGACTGCAAATGACCGTTCGTCGCTTCTGAAGTGCGGCCTGCTCTGGGTAGAAACTTCAGTCCGGCAGGTCGCCTCCAATGGGGCAGCACTCATGCCAATGCGCAACTTGCAGCTACTCGCCGTGATTCTTGCTCAAGAAGCAACAACCGGCGCCCGCGTGAGCACGACGGCGAAGCCGAACGCCAAGCCCATGACGGTCAGCTCGAGCGTCGCCCACGAGGCGAGCGCCGTCCGGTTGTGGCGGACGATCTGCGGCATCAGGCGCCACCGGACGTTGGCGCCGAGGAGCGCGATCACGCCGGTGCACACGAGCTTGAGGATGAGCAACTGGCCGTACGGCGTGGTGAAGATCGCCGCCCAGAACCCGATCGTCGGGTTGAGGGAGATCTCGACCAGGCCGTTGAACAGCCCGGTCGCCGCGGAGATGATCAGGCACAGGGTCGCGAGCTTCGAGAACCGGGGCAGCGCGTGCGCCAGCAGCGTCCGGTTCGCCACGAGGAGCACGGTCATCGCGCCGAGGCCGCCGGTCCAGGCGACGGCGCTCATCACGTGCAGCTCCATCGACATCATCGTGTAGTCGTGGTAGTTCCAGTTCGACGCGTGCCCGGTGACCGGCAGCGGCAGCAGCGCGAACAGGCCGAGCCCGACGCGCACCTCCGCGGGCACCTTCTCGCCGAAGCGCAGCGCGAGCGCGCCGATCCCGGCGTGGACGAGCGCGAGCACGGCGACGATGACGAGCGCCTTCCCGGCGCCGACGGCGACGATGTACTGGCCGATGTCCGACGGCGAGAGCGTCGACGAGCCGGGTTTGTACTCCGCGGTCTGCAGGATCAGCGCCACCACCGCGGCCGTGGCCCACACCAGCGCGGCCGCGACACCGGCCGGGCGGGCCAGCCGCATGATCGGCTCGGTCAGCTTCGGCCGGTCGTAGCCGACGAGCACCGACAGCAGCGCCAGGCCGATGGTGGTGACCGCGGCGAGGTCGAGCAGGACCCGCACGACCGGGATGCCGGCCGAGACCACCGCGCTCGGCTGCACCACACCGGGGACCGGCGCGGTGGTGGTGAGCGCGACGCCGATGAGGGCGCCGAGCAGTCCCGCCGTCACGACGCACAGCAGCGTCGAGTAGCGGGGTTTCGTGGTGGTGGTCTCGGCCTGGGACATCAGTTCTTCTCTTCGACGGCTTTACCGCCGGCTCGCAGTGCCACGGTCAGCCCGATCGCCAGCAGTACGACGGCACCGGCGATCCAGACCCAGATCGGCACGCCGGTCGACGACGACTGCGGCGACGCCTGCGACGAGCCGCCCGGCGACCGGGCCGCGTCGACGGTCGCCGGCGTGCCGGTGCCCGCCGTCGTCAGGGTGAAGGTGAGCTCACCGGTCACCGGGTGGCCGTCCGCGGACAGCACCCGGTAGCCGACGGTGTACTTCCCCGCCGGACCGAGCGGCCGCAGGGGCGCGCTGATGACGTTGTTCACCACGCTGATCGGCCCCTCGGCCCACTGGCCGCCGCCGGGTCCGGTCACCGCGATCTGGTTGACGTCCGCGCCCTGCACGTACTGGTCGAACGTCAGGCTGAGCTTCGCCGGGCCGGCGGCGACGGACGAGCCGTTCGCCGGGTCCGAGGAGATCAGCACGTTGTGCGCCAGCGCCGGGGTGGCCGTGCCGAGCACGGCCACCACCGTCAGTGCGAGCGCGACGAGCGCCTTACCAATCCGGCCGAAAGCAGGCGGACACGGTCCGCAGCTGATCCGCGCGAGGCGAGGGTTTCCGCCGTGACTGCCGGTCGGATTGGTAACGATAGGCACACCGCGCATCTAGCTGTCGCCTCCCGACTTGGCCGTGGCCTTGCGGGCCCGGATGGTCGCACCGGCCCCGACGCCGAGGCCGATGGCGCCGACGAGCAGGCCGGCCCCGCCGAGCCAGCGGGCCGTGCTGTCGGACGCCGCCGCGGCGGCTTCAGTGTGCTCCCCGGTCGTGGTCGCCGTGTTCGCGCCCATCGCGGCGTGATCGCCGTCGCCCTCGGCCTTCGCGGCCAGCTTGACCGTCGGCGTCGGGTGCTCCGGCTCCTCGCCGTTCGCCGGGGTCGGCTGGTTCCAGTCGACGACCTTGCCGTCGCTGTAGGTCTGGTGGGCCGGGAACTCGACCTGGTCCACGTTGGTCGGCAGGGGACCGAAGCTCACCGAGAACTCCTGGTAGTCGGTGGCCTTGAGCTCGCTGCCCGGCTGCGCGGTCCAGGTCACCGCGGTGACGGCTTCGGTGATCTGCGTGCCGTTGTCCTTGGTGATCGGGGCGGGCAGCTTGGACTTGGTCACCTGGGCGGTCCAGCCGGGCACCGGCTTGGTCCGCACCGAGCCGATGCCGTAGTCCGCCTTGAAGTCGACGGACACCTTCGTGGTGGTGATCGGGTCCTTTTCCTCGCTCGGCACGCGGAAGACGATCGCCGCGTAGCCGCCCTTCGCGGGCTGCGGGCCGTAGACGTTGGCGGTGACGTGCGCGGACGCGACGCCCGCGCCGAGGAGACCGGCGACACCGACGGTGGCGGCGAGGACGCCGGCGCGCTTGAAGACGTGCAGGGACATGGGTTCACTCCTGATGAACTCAAGAAGGGGCAGCGGCCTCGGGGGGCCGCTGTTTCGGGGAAGAGCTGGGTTTCAGGAGTGAACGGGCGGGCCGCGCCGCCCACGGATCCGGCGCAGGTCGACGCCGACGAGGTGGCTCGGCGCGTCGACGCGGACAGGCACGAGCGCCGGTGCCGCCGGCACCGGCAGCGGCGTGAGCAGCCGCGGCAGGATCGCGCGCAGCACGGCCAGCACCGTGAGGAGCATCGCGTCCGCGCGGGCGAGCAGGAGCGCGGTCAGCAGGGTCGCGACGGTGTGCGCGGTGATCATGCCGAGCCCGGTGCCGGGCATCGCGTACATGTCGTGGTGGCCGGCGAGCGTGGTGAGCAGCAGGTGCATCACCAGTTGGGCGGCCCCCAGCAGGGTGATCGTGGCGAGCGGCCCGCGGGCCTTGCGGGCGAGCGCGGCCGCGGTCCAGCCGAAGAGGCCGGTGAGCAGCACGGTCATGGCCGGATCCGGCAGCCCGCCGTCGGCGAGCCGGTGTGCGGTGACGGAGAGCGCTCCGGCGCTCACGGCGAGCAACACTCCGCGGGTAGCGCCCAGTACGGCGGGACGCCGTACTGGATCGCTCATGAAGAGCAGCCTAAGGGGTCTGCTCCCGCGTGAGCGTGTGATCCCGTGAACTGAGCACACACCGAGTTCACGTTCCACACCATGGCGTGGTTCAGGCAATTTCTTGCCGAACTCCAGCGGGTAGGCCACGGTGGGCCGAAGACGGGGGTTTGGCCGGGTCGGTCGCTGGGTACTGAGCCGTCGGTCAGGCACTAGCCCGTTCGGGTGAAGGCCGGCACGAAGGGCGGGAGAGCGAACACGGATGAACCTCTTCGACTACATCTCCGACCGGGCGAGCAAGCTGTGGCTGGAGGCCTACCTGCACACGAGCATGGTGGTGCAGTGCACCATCATCGCCGCGGTCCTCGGCGTGCTGATCGGGGTCGCGGTGTACCGCAGCCCGATCGGTTCGGCGGTGGCCACGGCGCTGGCGAGCACGATCCTCACGGTCCCGTCGTTCGCCCTCCTGGGCCTGCTGATCCCCCTCTCGGGGCTCGGTCCGACGACGGCCGTGATCGCGCTGGTGCTCTACGGCCTGCTGCCGATCGTCCGGAACACCATCGTCGGGCTCGACGGCGTCGACCCGGCGGTCACCGACGCCGCCCGCGGCATCGGGATGAGCCGCTTCGGCGTGCTCACCCGCGTCGAGCTGCGGCTGGCCTGGCCGGCGATCCTCACCGGCATGCGGGTGGCCACCCAGATGCTGATGGGCATCGCGGTGATCGCGGCCTACGCGAAGGGGCCCGGCTTCGGCGCCGAGGTCTTCTCCGGGCTCACGAACGCGGGGAGCACGAACTCCCTCAACCAAGCCGTCACCGGCACGGTCGGGGTGGTCATCCTCGCCCTGCTCCTCGACGGCGTCTACGTCCTGATCAAGCGCTTCACCGTCTCTAGGGGTGTCCGTGGCTGAGAACGAGGAAGTCTCCGGCGTCGAGATCGAGCTGGAGCACGTGACCAAGCGGTACCCCGGCACCCGCGAGGCGGCCGTCAACGACTTCTCGATGGTCGTGCCCGCGGGCAAGATCGTCGTGTTCGTCGGTCCGTCCGGTTGCGGCAAGACCACGACCATGCGGATGATCAACCGGCTGGTCCAGCCGACGTCCGGCCGGATCACCATCGGCGGCGAGGACGCGCTGAAGCTCGAGGTCGACACGCTGCGCCGTCGCATCGGCTACGCCATCCAGCAGGCCGGGCTGTTCCCGCACTTCACCGTCGCGCAGAACATCGCGGTGGTGCCGGGGCTGCTGGGCTGGGACAAGAAAAAGGTCAACGACCGGGTCGAGGAGATGATGGACCTGGTCGGGCTGGACCCGGCCGACTTCCGCGACCGCTTCCCGCGCCAGCTGTCCGGCGGCCAGCAGCAGCGCGTCGGCGTGGCGCGGGCGCTCGCCGCGGACCCGCCGGTGCTGCTGATGGACGAGCCGTTCGGCGCGGTCGACCCGATCACCCGCGGCAACCTGCAGGACGAGCTGCTGCGGCTGCAGAGCGAGCTGAAGAAGACGATCGTGTTCGTCACGCACGACTTCGACGAGGCCGTGAAGCTGGGCGACAAGATCGCGGTGCTCGGCAACCAGTCGTCGATCCTGCAGTACGACACGCCCGAAGCGATCCTGGCGAACCCGGCCGACGACACGGTCGCGGGGTTCGTGGGCGCGGGCGCGTCGCTGAAGCAGCTGACGTTGCTGCGCGTCCGCGACGTCGAACTCCAGCAGGACGCGCTCACGGTGACCGTCGACGAGTCGCCCGCGTCGGTGCGGGAGAAGCTCGACAAGTCGCGGCGGCACTTCGCGCTCGTGCTGGACGCGCGCCGCCGTCCGACGCGGTGGGTGCACGCACGCGAACTCACGTCGGCGTCTTCGCTGGCCAACCTCGGCAAGCCGCTGCGCGACGTCGTCAGCCTGCAGTCGACGCTGCAGGACGCGCTCGAGGCGATGCTCGCCGAAGGCGGTTCGGTGCCGGTCACCGGCGCGCGCGGCGAGTACGCGGGAACCATCCAGCTGGACACCGTGATCGCGACCATCCAGCAGCTGCGCGAGGAGCACACGAACGACGAAGAGGTGCCGGCATGACGGCTGTCGTCGACACCGGCTTCAGCACCGAGTCCGGCTCCAAACGCGCGGAACGCGTCCGGTTGTTCGCCCAGCCGGTCGCGGTGCTGGTGATCGTCGCGGTGACGCTGGTGTCGGTGTTCTCCAGCGGCCTGAACGCGACGGAGAAGGAGACGCTCAACGCGTCTTCGCTGCTCACGGCGTTGTGGGACCACGTGCTCATGACGCTCGTGGTGACGGCGATCGTCGTGCTGGTCGCGGTGCCGCTCGGGATCCTGGTGACGCGGCCGTGGGCGCGGTTCCTGGCGCCGATCTTCCTGGCCATCGCGAACATCGGCCAGGCCGCGCCCGCGCTGGGCGTGCTGGTGCTGTGGTTCATCATCACCGGCGCGACCGGCGGGATCTGGGTGGCGGCGCTGCCGCTGGCGTTCTACTCGCTGCTGCCGGTGCTGCGGAACACGATGGTCGGCATCCAGCAGGTCGACCCGGCCCTGATCGACGCGGGCCGCGGCATCGGGATGTCGGCGTCGGCGGTGCTCTGGCGGGTCGAGCTCCCGCTGGCGGTCCCGCTGATCCTGGCGGGCCTGCGCACGTCGCTGGTGCTGGCGGTCGGCACGGCGACGTTCGGCATGTTCGTCAACGCCGGCGGCTTCGGGCTGCTCATCGACACCGGCTACAAGCTGAACCTGACCCCGGTGCTGGTGACGGGCTCGGTGCTGGCCGTCGCGCTGGCGCTGCTGGTCGACTGGCTCGGCGCGGTCGCCGAACAGTACTTCGGACCGAAGGGGCTGCGATGAAACTCCGGCGACTGGCCCTCGTGGCGCTGCTGGGCGTGACGTTGTCGTCCTGCGGCCTGACGGTCAACCAGGCGGTGCCGTACGACATCCGGCCGGGCTCGATCCAGCCGATCCCGTCCCTGCAGGGGGTGAAGGTGACGGTGGGGTCGAAGGACTTCACCGAGAACATCATCCTGGCGTACATGGCCGAGATGGCGTTGACGGCGGCCGGCGCGGACGTCGTGGACCTGTCCGACATCAAGGGGTCGAACTCCTCCCGGCAGGCGCTGCTGTCCGGCCAGACCGACGTCACGTGGGAGTACACGGGCACGGGCTGGATCAACTACCAGGGCAACGAGCTCCCGGTCCCCGGCGGCGAAAAGGCCCAGTACGAGGCGACGGCCAAGGCGGACGAGGAGAAGTTCGGCGTCACGTGGCTGAACTATTCGCCGCTGAACGACCAGTACGCGTTCGCGGTGACGGAGGCCTACGGCGCTGCCAACGATCTGAAGACGACATCGGACTTGGCGGCGTTCATCAAGCAGAAGCCGGACCAGGCGGTGTTCTGCCTGGAAACGGAGTTCACCAGCCGCCAGGACGGCTTCCCGGCGGCGGTGAAGGCGTACGGTTTCCAGAAGCCGACGGTGAAGAACTTCGGCATCGGCACCATCTATTCGGCGGTGGCGAGCGGAACCTGCCCGGTGGGCGAGGTGTTCACCACGGACGGCCGCATTTCGGGGCTCAATTTGCGGGTCCTGGAGGACGACAAGAAGGCGTTCCCCCAGTACAACGCGGTGGCGACGCTCCGCACGGAGTGGCTGAAGCAGCACCCGGAAGTCCGCGGCCCACTGGAGAAGGTGAGCGCGGCGATCGACAACGAGCAGATGGTGGAGCTCTGCAAACAGGTCGACGTCGACGGCCAGGACGCGGGCAAGGTGGCCCACGACTGGATGGTCAAGAAGGGTTTCGTGAAGTAACCGAACGGCCGGGCGGCGACCACACCGCCCGGCCGTTCGTCAAATCAGCCATCCACAGACCCGGAGTTGTCCACAGATTTCCGCGGAGCCCCTTTTCGCCCGCCACTCTCGATAGACTGGACAGGGGACGCCCCCCAGGGAGTGGCGGGGGCTGCCGTTCGGGGGTGGGGCTGCGGCAAAGTCGCGCCCGGACTCCGGGCATGCAGGTCCGTCGGCCGCCCGAGTCTCCGGCCCGCCCTCCGTGACTGCTGCGACGCTGGTAGCCGAGGCCTGTCACGCTGCCGAAGGTCGCGAATGACTCATTGGGGACCGCGCACGTCCCGAATGAGTCATTCGCGACACCTGGCCGGCAGCGCACAGCGCCACTTCCACCACGGAGCACCGCGGCAGCGATCGACTTTGCCGGAACCCTGCCCAGGGAGGGCGGGGGAGTTTCGGGGCGGGGCTCTCCGGCACTGCGCCTTCGCTCGCAGTTCGGTGGCCCACCACCCCGAAGCCGGATTGTGACTACGGCCGGCAGTACCGCGTCAAGGCGGGAAAGCGTGCCTTGACCCGGCACTACCGGCCGTGTTCTGGCTTCGTATCGGGGCGGCGGGGGAGGTCTGGGTGGAGCGCGAGTTGTTCCTCAGCGTTGCCGTCCACGACGGGGAGGCACCTGAAAGCGACTTTGCCGGAGCCCCCAGGGATAGGGCAGGGGCCGCGCTCAGATCCCCAGCCGGTGCAGCAGCTGGCCTTCCAGCCGCTCCAGCTCGCCGGCCACCGCCCGGTGTACCGACTTCCGGCGCGCTGTCGGCATCCGCTCCGCCGCGCGGACCGAGGCCGACAGCTGTTCCAAGGTCCCCAGTGCCCCCTGGACGAACTCCGTGTCCGCCTTCGACGCTTTCTCCGACTTCTGCAGGTCCCGGCACCCCTCCGCCAAGCCCGCGATCCGGGCGTGCAAAGCCGCGCCGCGGCCCGTGTACGAGCCCAGCTGGTCGACCGAAACCCCCAGCTTGCGTGCCTGGTAGCGGTCGTACGCCTCCCGGGCGACGCCCGCCGCGCGGACCGCTAGCGGTGCTACCACCGGGATCACCGCCGGGCCGACCACCTTCGCCACCGCGACCGCGTTCTTCGCCCTCTTAGGGGTGAACCTGGCTTCACCCTCGACCTTGGCCTTGCGCGCCATGGCACCTCCTGCGACGTGTCGGGGTCGAACTTACTGGTCGTGCACGTGGTGGGCATGTCGGCTCGGCGGTGGGAACCAATCTAGAGTGATCTCCATGAACACCGAGGTGGTACTCGACGCGGGAGCGGTCAGCCGTTGCCGCCGCCGCGTGCACCTCGAACACGACCCCGCCATGCGCGAGGTCCCCCTCTCCCCGCCGGACCCCACCGCGCAGCAGCGGATCGCCGACGCCACCGCGCACCGCGAGGACATCGTCACCCGGCTCATGGCGGCCAACCCCGGCCACTGGGTCAAGATCGGCCGCGACCTGCCGGCGCACGAGCGCGTCGAGCAGACCGAGCAGGCCTTCGCCGCCGAAGCCCGGTACATCTGGGGTGCGCTGTTGCCGGTCGATCCGGCCGGGCACCGGCGGGGCGGGATTGACCTGCTCGTCCGCACCGCCCGCGGTTACGTCCCGGTGCTCGTCGTGCGCCACCGCATCACCGACCGCGGGGCCGGCGCGATCGTCACCGAACTGACCGACCTCGATCCGGGACACCGAAAAGCCGACGAAGGCCGCAAAGTCCGCTCGCAGCCGCGTGACCAGCTCCGGCTCGTGCACATCCGCCGCATGCTGCAGACGCTCGGGCAGGCCGACGAAAGCCTCACGCTCGGCGGCGTGATCGGCCTCGACGCCGACGTCGTCGTCTGGCACGACCTCACCGCGGGCACCTGGCCCGGCGGGCGCGACGCGCTCACCGAGTACCAGGTCCGGTTCGCCGACCGGCTCGCCATCGCCACCGCGGCCGCGAACGGCGAGGCGCCCCTCGCGGAGCCGTCGCGGGTGCTGGAGTGCCGCCGCTGCCCGTGGTGGCCGACGTGCGAGGTCGTGCTCACCGAGACCCGGGACGTCAGCCTCGTCGTCCGCGGCGAAGACGCCGTCGAGCTGCGCCGCGCCGGCGTGTCCACTGTGGACAAGCTGGCCGCGCTCGACCCGGCGGGTGAGCCGCCGGCGGTGAACTGGACCGGCGTCACGTTCCCGGACGCCGTCGTGCTCGCCAGGGCCTGGCTGGCCGACCTGACGCTGGTGCGCCGCGTCGAGGCAGTCGACGTGCCGCGCGCCGACGTCGAGGTCGACGTCGACATGGAGAGCTTCGGCGACGCCGGCGCGTACCTCTGGGGCTGCCTGCTCAGCGGCGCCGACATCGGCGTCCCGCGGGGCTACCGCGCCTTCGCGACGTGGGACCCGTTGCCCACGGACGACGAGGCCCGGTCCTTCGCCGAGTTCTGGGCCTGGCTCACCGATGTCCGCGAGCGCACCGAAGCGGCCGGGCTCACCTTCCGCGCCTACTGCTACAACGCGCTCGCCGAGAACCGCTGGCTCTTCGGTTCCGTCGAGCGCTTCGGCGACCACCCGGGCGTCCCGGCCAAGAAGGAAATTCAGTCCTTTGTGGACTCCGAGCAGTGGGTGGACCTCTTCCGCAGCGTCACCGACCAGTTCCTGTGCTCCCACGGCAAGGGCCTGAAGGTCATCGCGCCGGTGGCCGGGTTCTCGTGGCGCGACCCCGAAGCGGGCGGCGAGGCGTCGATGCGCTGGTACCGCGACGCCGTGGGCATGGACGGCGAGAAGCCGGACGACGACCAGCGCGAACGGCTGCTGCGCTACAACGAGGACGACGTCCTCGCGACGCGGGCGCTGCGCGAGTGGATCAGCGCGCGAGCCCAGGTCGAAGTGCCGTACATGTTCGATCTCTGAGTAGTTCACCGGCTAAGACACTTGCCCACCGACGCGTCTACGTGCATACTCGTCTGCGAGTACTCGTAGACGAGGAGTCGAGATGCAGCGGCGGAAGGTCGGCAACCTGCTCGGTCTGGCCGTGCTGTCCGTCGTGCTGGAACGCCCCATGCACCCGTACGAGATGGCGGCCGTGCTCAAGGAGCGCGGCAAGGACGCCGACCTGCCGATCAAGTGGGGCTCGCTCTACACCGTCGTCGCCAACCTGGAGAAACACGGCTTCATCGAGGCCGTCGAGAGCGTGAAGGACGGCGGGCGGCCCGAGCGGACGGTCTACCGGATCACCCCGGCCGGGCACGAGGAGTTCGAGGACTGGGTCCGCGAGCTCGTCGGCACGGTCGACCCGGAACCGCCGCGGTTCCGGTCCGGGCTGTCGATGATCGGCGTTCTGGGGCCCGACCAGGCGATCAGCCGGCTGCGGGAGCGGCTGGAGCAGCTCGGTGAACGCGCGGAGGCGCACCGCGCGGCGCTCGAACGGCTGCGGCCGCTCATGCCGCGGCTGTTCCTGGTGGAGGTCGAGTACGGCCTCGCGATGACGGAAGCCGAAGCACGCTGGGTGCGCGGCTTCCTCGAAGAACTGACCACCGGCGCCCTGCCGGGCATCGACGCCTGGCGGCGCTACCACGAAACCGGCGAATTCCCGGACGACCTGGGGGAGTTCGTGGAGAGGTAGGAACCGATGGAGACGACCCGCAAGCACAAGGTGCCCGAGATGGAGGGCTTCCAGGCCCGCTGGTACGCCAAGAACCGGGGGACCGAGGCCCAGCTCGCGCAGTACCGGCGGCAGGCGGCCGAAGTGACCGCCGGGCTGGCCGAAGGCGCGGAAATCCTGGAGGTGGCGCCCGGCCCGGGCTTCTTCGCCGTGGAGCTGGCGAAGCGCGGCTACCGCGTCACCGGGCTCGACATCAGCCACACGATGGTGGAGATCGCCCGGGAAAACGGCGCGGGGCTCGAGATCGACTTCCGCCAAGGTGACGTCACGAACGCGCCGTTCGCGGACGAGTCGTTCGACTTCGTCGTCTGCCAAGCCGCGTTCAAGAACTTCCGGCAGCCGGTGACGGCGCTGAACGAGATGCACCGGGTGCTGCGCCCCGGCGGGTTCGCGGTGATCCACGACCTCAACCACGAGGCCACCGGTGCGGACATCGAGCGCGAGGTCGCCGGCATGAACGTCGGCGTGGTCGCCGGCTTCACCGTCCGGCGGACGCTGGCGTGGCTGCGGCGCCGCGCGTTCACCCCGGCGCAATTCGAGGCGCTGGCCGCGGAGAGCGCGTTCGGCGGCTGCTCGGTCACCACCGACGGCATCGGCCTCGAGGTGCGCCTCACCCGCTGACCGGCAAGGGCGGAGCTTTCCCGTGAAAGCTCCGCCCTCGGGGGTCAGCGCGGGGCCATCCGCAGCGAGCCGTCCATGCGGACGACCTCGCCGTTCAGGTAGTCGTGGTCGATGAGCGACAGCGCGAGCTGCGCGTACTCGTCCGGCCGCGCCAGCCGCTTCGGGAACGGGACGCCGGAAGCGAGCGCCGCGCGGAACTCGTCGCTGACCGTGGCGAGCATCGGCGTGTCGACGATGCCCGGCGCGATCGTCAGCACGCGGATGCCTTGCGAAGCCAGGTCGCGGGCCGCGGGGAGCGTCATGCCGACGACGCCGCCCTTGGACGACGAGTAGGCGACCTGTCCGATCTGGCCGTCGAACGCGGCGATGGACGCGGTGTTGATGATGACGCCGCGAGCGTCGTCCTCGAGGGGCTCGGTCTTCGCGATCGCCTCGGAGGCGATGGTCAGCACGTTGAACGTCCCGACCAGGTTGATCTGGATGACCTTCGCGTACAGCGCGAGGTCGTGGCGGCCCTTCTTGGACAGGATCCGCGCGGACGGCCCGATGCCGGCGCAGTTCACCACGGTCCGCAGCGGCACGCCGGAGCCCGAAGCGGTCGCGACGGCCGCCTCGACCTGATCGACGTCGGTGACGTCGGCCTCGACGTAGGTGATGCCGTCGATCTGCTCGGCCTTCTCGATCGACGAGGCCAGGTCGAGCGCGAACACCCGCGCGCCCTTGGCCGCCAGGGCCTTCGCCGTGGCCCCGCCGAGGCCGGACGCACCTCCGGTGACGAGCGCCGCGGTGTCGGTGATCTGCATCTGTGCGATTCCCTTCGCTGCTCCGATTCGCCGGACCAAGGTTAACGCTCGTTCGCATCGGTGGTTCGTGTCTTCGCTCACCGCTTCCGGGGGCGACCGGTTCCGTTAGCGTCGTGGTCAACTCCGGCTGTCACCTTCAGCAGCATGACGCCAGCTCGGATCGTGGTGGTAGGAACCGGTTACGTCGGATTGACCACGGGGGCCTGCCTGGCCGGTCTGGGTCATTCCGTCACCTGTGTGGACGTCGACCGCGCGAAGGTGTCCCGGCTCGCCGCCGGACGCGTGGACATCCTGGAACCCGGGCTCGCCGACCTCGTCACCCGCGGGATCGCGGCGGGACGCCTGCAGTTCGTCGTCGGCGCGCGGGACGCGGTCCGCGACGCGCAGGCGGTCTTCCTCTGCGTGCCGACGCCGATGGGCGCGGGCGGCTCCGCGGACCTGCGCGCGGTCGAGGCCGTGGCCGCCGAAATCGGCGACGTCCTGCCCACCGGCTGCGCGCTGGTCACCAAGTCGACCGTGCCGGTCGGGACGTCGAAGCGGATCCAGGAGATGCTCGGCCGGACCGACGTGCCGGTGGTGTCGAACCCGGAGTTCCTCCGCGAAGGCACCGCGGTCGCCGACTTCCTGGGGCCCGACCGGATCGTGGTCGGCTCGGACGACCTCGCGGCCGCGCGCTGGGTCGGCGAGCTGTACGCCGAGCTCGACGCGCCGGTCGTCGTCGCCGACGCGGCCAGCGCCGAACTGGTCAAGTACGCCGCGAACTGCTACCTCGCGCTGAAGCTCTCCTACGTCAACTCGATCGCGGAACTGTGCGAACGGCTGGGCGCGGACATCGACCTCGTCACCGAAGGCATGGGGTACGACCGCCGGATCGGGCGGACCTTCCTCAAGCCGGGCCCGGGCTGGGGCGGCTCCTGCCTGCCGAAGGACACCAGTGCGCTGGTGAAGGTCGCCGAGTCGGTCAACTACGACTTCCGCATGCTGACCTCGGCCATCGACGAGAACATCGCCCAGCGCGACCGGATCGTCGCGAAGATCGCCGGCGCGGTCGGCGGGACGCTGGCCGGCGCCCGGATCGGCGTGCTGGGCCTGGCCTTCAAGGCCGGCACCAACGACCTGCGAGACTCGCCCGCGCTCGCGGTGGCCTCGGTCCTGTGCGCGCTGGGCGCCGAACTGACCGCCTACGATCCGGCCGTGGACGGCGGGATCGCCGGGATGACCGTCGTCGACGACGCCTACCAGGTCGCGAAGGACGCGGACGCCGTCGTCGTGCTGACCGAGTGGGCCGAGTTCAAGCACCTCGACTGGGCCACGATGGCCGAGCTCATGGAGGGCATCGACGTCGTCGACACGCGCAACCTGCTCGACCCGCGGGTGATCGTGGCGGCGGGGCTGTCCTGGCAGGGCGTCGGACGGCCGCGGGCGGCGGCGCGAATCAAGGTTTCCTGAAACCGCCTCCTTGGTTAAGGTGATCGGCACGGCATCGCGTGTCGGTCACCGGCTGGGTGAGGCATGGAGGTGGCGGGAGTGCCCTGGAGGCATTTCAACCGTGTCGGTTTCCGTTTCCGTTGAATTGAACCATCTGATCGTCCCGTCCCGGAACAACCGGGAATCCGCCGAATTTCTGGCGAACCTGCTCGGCCTCGAAGTCGGGGAGGAATGGGGTCCGTTCATTCCCGTCGAGACGCGCAACGGCGTCCGGCTGGACTTCGCGACCATCCCCGAAGAGGACCTGCGCCTGCAGCACTACTGCTTCCTGATCCCGGAGGAGGACTTCGACGCCGTCTTCGCGCGGCTCGTCGAAACGGGCGTGACCTACCACGCCGACCCGATGGGAAAGCAGGTCGGCGAAATCAACCACAACCACGGCGGCCGTGGTGTCTATTTCCTCGATCCCGGCGGGAACGGGATGGAAATCATCACGCAGCCGTACGAGCCGGAACGGCGGCGTCCGGCCCGCTGGTAAGTTCCTTAGCTTTGCGTACTATCGGGGCATGTTCACGACGAGGCCGGAGCTCGCCGGCACCTTCGGAATGGTGGCATCGACGCACTGGCTGGCTTCGGCCACCGGGATGGCGGTGCTGGAGGACGGCGGCAACGCGTTCGACGCGGCGGTCGCGGCCGGGTTCGTCCTGCAGGTCGCCGAGCCGCACCTGTGCGGCCCGGCCGGCCAGGTGCCCGGCCTCTTCGTGACGGCGGACGACCCGACCCCGCGGGCGCTGGCGAGCCAAGGGCCGTCGCCCGCGGGGGCCACGCCCGAGCACTTCGCCTCCCTGGGGCTGGACATGATCCCGGGCAGCGGGTTGCTCCCGGCGACCGTCCCGGGTGCCTGGGACGGCTGGCTCCTGCTGCTTCGCGACTACGGCACGAAATCTCTTCGCTCGGTGCTGTCGTATGCGATCGGCTATGCGCGCAACGGCGTTCCGCTGGTGTCGCGAGTCGGCGACACGATCAGCGCCGTGTCCCGCTTGTTCGCCGAGCACTGGCCGACGTCGGCGGCGCTCTGGATGCCGGACGGCAAGCCCGCGTCCGGCCTGCACCGGAACCCGGCGTTGGCCGACACGTGGGAGCGGCTGCTGCGGGAGGCGGAGTCCGTCTCCGGGCGGGAAGCGCAGCTCGACGCGGGACGTCGTGCCTGGTCGCAGGGGTTCGTCGCGGAGGCGATCGACGAGTTCAGCCGCACGGCGTTCCGCGACGACTCCGGCCGCGACCACGCGGGTCTGCTGACCGGTGACGACCTGGCTTCGTGGTCGGCGTCGTACGAAGACCCGGTGTTCGCCGACGTCGGCGACTGGCGCCTGGTCAAGATGGGCGGGTGGACGCAGGGCCCCGCGCTCCTGCAGCAGGCACTGTTGCTGCACGGCTTCCGCGACGAGCTGTCCTATGTGGACGGCGTGCCGTCGGAGCGCACGGTGCACCTGGCGGTCGAAGCGGCGAAGCTGGCCTTCGCGGACCGTGAGGCGTGGTACGGCGACACCGACGTGCCCCTGGACGTGCTGCTTTCGACGTCATACACCGACGAGCGACGTGCATTGATCACCGACACGGCGTCTGGTGACCTTCGCCCCGGCGACGCCCGTGGTCCGGCGCGGCTCCCGGCGATCCTGGACTCCCTCCAAGGCGTCGAGGTGGAGGGTGGCGCGACGGGCGAGCCGACGGTCGGCCCCCAGGGTCAGACGCGCGGCGACACAGTGCACCTCGACGTCGTCGACGCGGCGGGCAACCTGGTGTCGCTGACGCCGTCGGGCGGCTGGCTGCAGTCGAGCCCGACGATCCCGTCGCTGGGTTTCTGCCTGGACTCGCGGGGGCAGATGTTCTGGCTGGAGCAGGGCCTGCCGAACTCCCTGGCGCCGCGCAAGCGCCCGCGCATCACGCTGTCGCCGTCGCTGGCCCTGCGCGACGGCGTCCCGACGCTGGCGTTCGGCACCCCGGGCGGCGACCAGCAGGACCAGTGGCAGCTGTGTTTTTGGCTGGCGCACGTCTACGGCGGGCTCAATCTCCAGGAGTCGATCGACTCGCCGGCCTGGCACACGAACGCGTTCCCGAGTTCGTTCTACCCGCGTTCGTGGAGCCCGCGCGAGCTGGTGGTGGAGTCGCGCCTCGGAGCGTCCACATTGGATGCCCTGCGGGCGCGCGGCCACGTGGTGGTCGACGCGGGCGACTGGGCCCTGGGCCGCCTCTCGGCGGTCTCCCGCTCCGGCGGGCTCCTGCGCGCAGCGGCCAACGCACGCGGAATGCAGGGCTACGCGGTCGGGCGTTAGCTCGTCAGCGACGCCCAGCCACCGCCCTCGGCGAGCAACGTGCGCACGCCGAGGGCGTGGTCGGCGAAGCCGGCGAGGTCGCCGTGCAGCAGCGCCATCCGCTCGCTGTCGAGCGGCGTGTCGTCGTCCGACCACAGCTCGCAGATCCAGCTCGCGGCGAGGTGCATCGAACGCACCAGCCCGGCGACTTCGGCGTCGGCCGGCCCACCCCCGGCCAGGTACTCGGCGAGGATCTCGTCGCAGGCGCCGACGAACTCGCGCAACCCGCGCACGGCTTCGCCGGGAGTGCCGTCCCAGTCCGGCCGGGGCCACGCCGACGACCCGAGTTCGAGCCACAACCGCCACCCCGCGGTCAGCTCGTCGTGGTCACGCGGCACCCATTGCCCGGCCATGCTTCGAGTGTGCGCCTCCCCGCGCACCCCGGCAGATGGGATTGCTCACTTCGCCGGCCGCTGCCAGAGCCAGAACTCGATGCCTTGGTTATCGGTGCAGTCGGCGGTGTCGCCGTACGGGTGGTTCTCGACTTCGCCTGCCTGGCCGCCCTGCTGGCGAACCCGCGCCAACGCCGACTCGAGGTCGTCGACCGCGTACATCAGCTTCCAGCCGACCTGCCGGTCGCCGGCCCACAGCCCGCCCTCGAGCCCCGGTCCCGCGAACCCCCACGCGTCCGACGTGGAACCCGGGGTGAACTGCCAGCCCAGCACCGCGCCGTAGAACGACTTCGCCGGCTCGGCCTCCGGGACCTGGAACGTGAAGTACATCGCCTCGCCGTGCCGCGCGGGCTTCGGGCCCGCCGCCGGGGAGGCTGCCTGCGACACCAGCCAGCGCTGGCCGAACGGGTCGCGGAACGACCCGCCGCGGCCGTACGGCGAGTCGCTCACCGCGCGGATCAGCGTCGCACCCCGTTCCAGCGCGCGGGCCACGCTGGTGTCGACGTCCGGGACCTCGACCCGCACCGACGCGCCCCCCTCGGCCGTTGCCACGTGCCCGATCTCGGGGTACTCCTCGGCCAGCATCAATACGGCGTCGCCGATGGCCAGCTCCGCGTGCCCGATCCGCCCGTCGTCCATCAGGATCGGATCGCCGCGGCGGACCGCGCCGAAGACCTCGACGTAGAAGTCGAGCGCGGCACGCGCATCGGAAACGGCCAGGTACGGCGTGAGCGAACGCAGTTCGGCGTGGGCGGCAGGGGCTTCGGTGGTCGTCATATCGGCTCCGTTCAAGATCAGGCGACGCAGGTTGTCGCGCAGTTCGGCGGCGAAGTCCGGGTCGGGGGCGACCCGCTCGGAGGGACGGCGAAGCGCGTCGAAAGGCTCAGGCATCGCGACCCTCCTTCTCTTCGTAGGAACGCCGGAACGCGGCACGGGCCCGCACGAGCAACGCCTCGGTGGCGTGCACGCTGCGCCCGAGGTGGCCGGCGACCTCGGGCACGCCGAGGCCGTCGACGTACCGCAGGGTCAGCGCGGCCCGGTGGTGCGGCCCGAGGGATTCGAGCACCTGTCTCGCGCGCAGGGCGTCGAGCTGCTCGTCCCACGGGTCGTCGACGTCCGGCTCGCTGTCGTGCACGAGCCGCAGGCCGCGTTCCTCACGTTCTTTGCGCCGCCAGTGGTCGGCGAGCTTGTGCCGGGCGACGCCGATCAGCCACCCGGTGCTCACTGGAGGTGCGTACTCCTTGCGACAGGCGGCGACCGCCCCGAGGAACGTCTCGGACGTCAGTTCCTCGGCGAGCGTGCGGTCACCGCACCGGGACAGCAGGTACCCGTAGACCTCCGGCAGCGCGGTTTCGTAGAGCCCGAGCAGCGCGAAGGCCGGGTCCGGTCGTACCCGAGGTTCCGTCACACCCTCATAGTCGTCCGGAGCCCGGCTTTTCCGACGGGTGAATCCGGGATTTCTACCCCCGCGGGTCCGGCAGCCGCCGCCCGGTGACGGCGACCACCGCCGCCAGCACGGCGACCAGCCCGATCACCAGCGCGAACGCGTCCCGGCCCCCCAGCGACCCCGAAAGGGCCGCGTACAAACTCCCCAGCGTCGCCACGCCCAGGGCCAGCGACGTCTGCTGGTTGGTCGTCATCACGCCGCTGCCGACCCCGGCCAGGTCCGTCGGCACGTGCGACAGCACGATCCGGAACAGCGTCGTCATCGCCAGCGCGTTCCCGACGCCGATCGCCACCATCGCGGGCGCCAGGTCGACGATCGTCACGTGCGGCCACGCCGCCAGCGTCGTGCACAGCAGCGCCACCATGCCGATCGCCGTGATCGCGCCGCCGACCGGGACGACCTTCTGGCCGTAGCGCGTCACCAGGCGGCTGCTCAGCATCGACACCGTGAAGTACGCGACCGCCAGCGGCGTCAGCGCGGCACCCGCGCCCAGCGGCCCGAAGTGCAGGTCGGCCTGCAGCGTCATCGCGATGACGAACATGAACGAGCCGAACGCGCCGAAGAACGGGATCGCCACCATCAGGCCGCGCCGCACGCTCGGCAGCCGCATCACCGACGGCGGCAGCAGCGGGGTTCCGCCGAGGCGCTCCAGCCGCCGTTCGACGTGCACGAACGCGGCGGCCGCGAACGGCGACACCGCCAGCAGCGCGATCGACCACGCCGGCCAGCCCAGCGCGCGGCCCTCCATCAACGGCACCAGCAACGACAACAGCGTCACGGCCAGCAGCGCGGTGCCCAGGCGGTCGACGCCCAGCGGGTTGTGCGCACGGCTTTCCGGCAGCTTGCGGGCCATCACCAGCACCACCAGGCCGATCGGCACGTTCACCAGGAAGATCGGCCGCCAGCCGGTGCCCCACAGATCGGCCGCCACCAGCGCGCCGCCGAGGAGCTGGCCGACCACCGTCGAGATGCCGCCCGTCGCGCCGAACAGGCCGAGCGCGCGTGACCGCTTCTCGCCCGACGTCGTCGCCTGGATGATCGAGAGCACCTGCGGCAGCAGCAGTGCCGACGCCGCCCCCTGCGCGGCGCGGGCCACCACCAGCGTGCCGGCCGTCGGGGCGATTCCGCAGGCCAGGGACGTCAGGGTGAACAGCCAGAGCCCGGCGAAGAACAGCCGCCGCCTGCCGAACGAGTCGCCGAGGCGGCCGCCGACCACCAGCAGCACCGCGTACGCGATGCCGTAGGCGGCCACCACCAGTTCCAGGGTGGCCGTGGAGGCGTGGAGGTCGGCGTCGATCGTCGGGAGTGCGACGTTGACGATGAAGAAGTCGATGATCGGCAGCGCCGCCCCCAGCAGCACCGTGACCAGGCCGGCGGGGGTCAGTCCCGGCCGAAGTCGGGCCCCGGCCGCGGTCGGCGCGAGTTGAGTCGTGGTCATGACTACTACGATCAACCTGGATCAAACCTGGTACCAGTTGGTGTTTATCCAGGTATCGGTCACTACCTGGTACCAGTTTCGACGGCGTGCCATCCTGGCACCATGACCACTGCTGTCGAGTCCGAGCTCCGCCGCCAGGAGCTGGCGAGGTTCTTGCGCAGCCGGCGCGAGCGGATCACGCCCGAGCAGGTCGGCCTCCCGGTCGTGGGCCGCCGCCGGACGCCGGGGCTGCGCCGCGAAGAGGTCGCGCAGCTCGCCGGTGTCGGGGTCACCTGGTACACGTGGCTGGAGCAGGGCCGCGACATCAACGCGTCCGAGCAGGTCCTGCAGGCGATCGCCCGCACACTGCGGCTCGACCCGCACGAGCACACCCACCTCTTCCGCCTGGCCGGCGCGCCCGAGCCGGAATGCGAAAAGGACAGCCTGGTCATCACGCCGGCTCTCGCGCTGATGCTCAAGAAGCTCGAGCCGTACCCCGTCGCGATCCGCAACGCCCGCTGCGACCTGCTGGCCTACAACCGCGGCTACACCTGGCTGATGGGCGACGTCGACGCGATCCCGTACGAGGACCGGAACACCCTGGTCCAGTGCCTGCTCAACCCGGAGTGGCGCAAGCGGATGCTCGACTGGGAGACGAACATCCCGCGCGTGATCGCGTCCTTCCGCGCGGCGATGGCCGACCACGTCGCCGAGCCGGCGTGGAAGCAGCTGGTGAAGCGCCTGAAGGCGGAGTCGCCGCTGTTCGCCGAGCTGTGGGGGCACCACGACGTCAACTCCGAGCCGATCCGCACCAAGCGGTACCTGCACCCGGAGGTCGGGCTGCTGCAGTTCAACTTCACCTACCTCAACTACGGCCCCCGGTCGGAGATCACCATGTCGACCTACACCCCGGCCTGCGAGGAGACGGCGGCGAAGCTGCCCCTCTTCTTCGACTAGCAGTTTTACGTAATGAGCGTCCGGTTATTTCTCGCCGCTCGTACGGCTCATTTCACCGCGTTAGAGTGACATTCATGTTGCTTTCCGTGTCTGCCCAGGTTTTGTCATCTTTGCGACCACCGGGGCTCTGAGCTGGGGATTTGTTCTCTGCAGGGACACTTATGAGACCGCGTGGTGATGTAGGTCACATCCTAACGATTTCCGATCATGCCTGCGTTTACGTAACGTCACTAATCGCGAAGCCGGTCACCTTCGGGGGATCGGCAGTCTGAGGTTCCGGACCTTCAGATGTGGTCGCTTCATCCGGCCGGCGTGCTGTCTCGGTGGTGCTCGACCAAGTCCCGTACGGGGGGTCGAACATCGACAAGACAGGAGGAACGACGGCATGGGTAAGCACCACTCCGAAGGCGACGATGCCGCCCCGGAGGGAAACGATCCCGCTTCGGAGGAGGAGGAATCCCAGCGCGGAGAAGGGCGCCGGGCCCATAAGGCCCGGCGCGTGGTGACCGCGGCGCAGCTGGTGCTCGCCATCGCTCAGGCGGTGGACGGGGTGCTCAGGATCTTCTCCTGAGTGCGGCCGGCCCCGGATCTTGCCCATCTGGGGTCGGCTCCTCGAACGCCACCTGTTTCGAAGTCGCGGCGATCATTTCAGCCGTTACAGGGGTCAAGGATATTACTTCCTTGGTGGACCCGGTTACTCTAAACACATCGGTCGCGATTATGGAACCACCATTCCGACTGTTGGGAGCCGGAATTCGGTTGGCACGTCGGCGGTGTGGTGTAGTCGCAGGTCAGCGGGCACGTCTACCGTGAGTCGGGTTATCGGGTTGTCGCTCCAACTCGTTATCTATGCCAAATTGCACGCCCGCATGCACGTGCATTCGACACTGTTGCGCCCTGGCTCGGGTGTACTAGTGCGGCCTTTTACTTGGCGGCCCCGGGTAAGTGCTGTGAGTTATTCCAACTATTGGCACCGTCTTGTAGAATTACGCAAAGTAATTGTGGTGTTGCCGGTCTTCCGGGGATCGAAATATGCTTCGACCAGCGAATGACCGGCCAGCTTGGTCGACGGAAGCAGCGAAGCACCTTGTTGGCAGACGATCACCCGCTTGGCCGATCACGGTCCGCGACAGCGTGCTCAGCCGGCCCCTCTTCTTCGACTGACGACGTACGCCGAGTGTCGCTCTGCGACGGACGCGGCGCGGCCCGCCGGCCGGTAGTTTTCGCGGCATGAGATGGCCGCCTTGGGTGGGGCGCGTGGTGCGCACCGTCGTCGTCACCGGGTTCGTGCTCGGGGCGACCAGCGGGGCGTCGCGGTGGCAGCCCGGCGCGCCACCGATGACGCCGCTCGGCGTCGCGTGGCTGGCCGCCACCGGGCTGACGCTGCTCGTGGTGCACCGCTTCCCGCTCACGCTCTTCCTGGCCACGACGGCGTCCGCGTTCGGCTACTACTCCTCCGGGCTGCCCGGCGGCCCGGTCATCGTCGTCCCGACCATCGCGTTGTTCCTGCTCACCCGGCAACGCGGTCCGCTGACCGCCGGGATCACCGGTGCCGCCGCGCTCGCCGTCCTCTACCTGGTCCACATCGCGACGTCGGGGTCGTTCGCGCTGGCGGTCGGTGCCGGGTTCCTCGTCGTCTGGCTGGTCGCCGTCGTCGGGGTCGGTACCGCCGTCCGGTACCAGCTCGACGCGCTCGCCGCCCGGCGTGAGCAGGCCGATGAACACCGTCACCGGCTCGCCGAGCAGGAACGGCTGCGGATCGCCCGCGAGGTCCACGACGTCGTCGCGCACAGCCTCGCGATGATCAACGTCCAGGCCGGCGTCGCCGCGCACGTCGCCGACCGGCGGCCTGAGCAGGCGAAAGAGGCTCTGCTCAACATCAAGGCGGCCAGCGCGTCCGCGCTCAAGGACCTGCGCGCGACCCTGGCCGTGCTGCGGTCCGGCGAGGACAAGGCGCCCGCGCCGAGCCTCGCCCAAGCCGGTGAGCTGCTCGACCACGCCCGCGACGCCGGGCTCACGGTCGACGTCCACGGCGAGGCGGGCGACCTCCCGGCCCCCGTGGACGGCGCCGCCTACCGGATCCTGCAGGAGTCGCTGACCAACGTCGTCCGGCACGCCGACCGGCCGGAGCACGTCGACGTCCGGTTCGAACGGCAACCCGGATCTTTCGTCATGAAAGTGCGTGACGATGGCCGCGGCATCGCGAAGCCGACGCCGGGCCACGGGCTGCGCGGCATGAGCGAACGCGCCGCCGCGCTCGGCGGGCGGTGCACCGCCGGGCCGGTCGACGGCGGTTTCGAAGTGTGCGTCGAGCTACCGATCGAGGGGGAAGCATGATCCGCGTCCTGCTGGCCGACGACCAGGTCCTGGTCCGCGCCGGGTTCCGCGTGCTGCTGGAGACCGAGGACGGCTTCGAGGTCGTCGGCGAGGCCGGCGACGGCGAGCAAGCGGTCGCCGGCGCGGTCGAGCACCGGCCCGACATCGTCGTGATGGACGTCCGGATGCCGGGCGTCGACGGCCTCGAAGCCACCCGCCGGATCACCGCGCACCCCGACCTCGCCGGGACGAAAGTGCTGGTTCTGACCACCTTCGATGTCGACGAGTACGTCTACGAGGCCCTGCGCGCGGGCGCCAGCGGGTTCCTGCTGAAGGACACCGAGCCGGTCGAGCTGCTGCGCGCCCTGCGGGTCGTCGCGAGCGGCGAGGCGCTGCTGGCGCCGACGGTCACCCGACGGCTGATCCAGGAGTTCGTCGGGCGGCCGGAGAACCGGCGCATCGACACCAGCGCCGTCCGGGAGATCACCGACCGCGAGCGCGAGGTCCTCGGCCTCGTGGCAGGCGGCCTGTCGAACGACGAAATTGCCGCCCACCTGGTGATCTCGACGGCGACGGCCCGCACCCACGTCAGCCGCATCATGACGAAGATCGGCGCCCGCGACCGTGCCCAGCTGGTGGTGCTGGCCTACGAGTCCGGGCTGGTCACGCCGCGTCGCCCCGCCTGACCCGGCGCACGACGCGGAAGGCGCGCACCAGGAACACCACGGCGAGGACACCGACCAGGCAGATCCAGATCAAGGCGCCTCCTCTCCCGGCCGATGCTCTGCTCAGAGGGCGTCCGAGAGGGGGACCGCGTTCACCGACACGGCCCAACTCACCCGATCGGGTTAGTTGTTGGTGCGTTCCGTCGGCGGCGACTTCTGGACCTGCGCGGTCAGCAGCGTCTTGAACGAGCTGAGCGTCGCGTCCTTGGACGGGCCGAACGAGTCGATGATGATCACCCGGTTGTACAGCACGTAGACCGCGCGGTAGACCTGCTGGGTGCTGTCCGCGGCCGAGTAGACCGGGACGCCGTGCAGCGACAGGTTGCGGTTGACCGTCAGGCCACCTTCCTGCTCCGCGTTGCCGTACTCGGCGGCCACCGCGGACGCGGCCTGCGCGTTCGGCAGCTCCAGGGCGAACAGGCCCAGCGTGACGTCGCCGTCCTTGGTCGTCTTGAGCAGGCCCTCGGTCATGCCGCTCTGCTTGAGCTTCTCGATGACCGTGGTCGGCAGGTACTTGGCCGACTGCAGCTTGTCCATGTCGAAATCGCCACCGCCGGCGCGGGTGGTGCCGGCCGGGGTGATCAGCGCGGACGAGTTGTCGCCCGGCTCCGGCTTGGCCGCCGGCGGCTCCGGGAGCGGCTTGACGGTCGGTGCGGGCGGCGGCTGCGGGCTCGAGCTCTGCGCCACCGGCGGCGTCGGGCTGCCGCCGTCCTTGATGAACAGCGCCCAGACGCCGAAGCCGAGGCCCGCGACCACGAGGAACGCGACGACGGCGAAGGCGATCTTCTTGCCCTTGCCGGACGACGGCTGGGTCTGGAAGCTCTCCGGGCCCTGGCTGATCCAGTCGGCGTTGTTCGACGGCGGCGCCAGCGGCGGGAACTCCGACCCACCCCACGGCGGACTGGCGTCCTGCTGCGGCGCGCCCCACGGGTTCTGCTGCATCGGCTGGGCGAACCCGCCGGCGGGGGAGTGCTGGCCGTACGGGGGCGGCGGCTGCTGCTGCATCGGCTGCGGGAACCCGCCCGACGGCGAGTTCGGGTGCTGCTGCTGCCACGGCGGCACGGCCTGGGTCCGCTCGCCACTCGCGTCAGCCGCGGAGACGACCTGCGTCGCCTCGGCCGCGTTCGCCTGGTGGTCGGGCGGGGACACCGGTGCGATGATCTGCGTGTCGGCCGCGGTGCTCGGCGTCTGCGGCTGCGCGGGCTGGGCGGGGGCCTGGGCCTGTGACTGGTCGCCGGTCGAGACGGCCATGGACAGCACCCGGTCACGTCGCGCCCGGTATTCGTCGGCCGTCAGGTTTCCCGCCGCGAGCTCCTCGTCAAGCCTGCGCAGCTCTTCCTGCCAGGTCACCCCGGTACCCCCTTGGGTATATCGCCTGCGAATCCTGCGAACGTGTGGGTGCTCCTCACCGGGAGCGCGGCCGCACGGAGTCATTGTGCACGGGTGTGTTCACCTGGTCGTCGCCCACCACCCCGTCGTTACCTTCGTGTGGTGGACGCCTCGGCCGGGTCAGCGAGGGTGCGCGGCGAGCACCTGTCCCAGCAGGTCGATGGTCTGGTCGCGCAGGAGCGCGGAGGACCCGCCGATGACGCTGCGCTCGACCATTTCGAAGCTCACGATGTCGCGGTCGGCGAACAGGCTCGTCATTTCCTGCGCGGTGCTCTGCGCGACGGTCTCGGCGTGCACGATGGTGACGTCCTGGCAGGTCGCGGCCAGGAACGGGCTGGCGAACTGGGTGAACGAGTCGGCCACCACCGCCATGTTCGGGGCGATCGAGCCGGCGGGCTTGGCGCCGTCCGGCTGGCTCAGGTGCAGCGGGGTCTTGAAGTCGCTGGCGATGTAGCGGGTCCGGTCGGCGCCGCCGTCGGTGGCGAGGCTGTACGTCGTCAGCTGCCGCTGTTCATCGCGCCCGAGCACCCTGGCCAGGTCCGCGGGCCACGGCCGGACGCCGTTGGGTGCCGCCTGCCAGCCGGCGGTGCTGCCGGGCGCGATCGCCGCACCCAGCGCGTACGTCATGACCAGGCCGCCGTCGAACGACCAGTGGGTGTCGTTCTTGTCGTACAGCGGGTGCCCGACGCGCTTTTCCGCGTCGGCGAGCGCCGGCCGCAGGTCGATCGCGCCGGTCTCGCGCGGCACGCGGTTCCAGAACTCGGCGGTCCGCGCCTGCGCGCACGGCTTGCCGACGTAGGTGTCGGGCAGGTGGGAGGGCTCTTCGCTGTACTTGTCCGGCGCGATGACCAGCTCGAACTTGCGCCCGGACCGTTCCACGGCGGCGCGCAGCTTCCGGAGCGCGGCGACGACCTGGTCGGTGTTCATCACCGGACGGCAGCGCGCGTTGACGTCCTCGCCGAGGTACATCCAGCCGTCCTTGCCCGGGAGCACCGTCGGGTAGACGTACCCGGGGACGTCACCGGTGTTCGGCTTGCCCTGGTCGACGCCGACCGTGCCGCCGTCGTGGCTGGTGCCCTGGCCGGAGCCGGGCGGGTCGCCGAAGAGGCCGGTGCTGATCGCGTCGGCGGCCTGGACCCCGGCTTGCCGCAGCGGGAGGTGATCGGTCGCCCAGCCGGACATGCCGGTGAAGAAGCCCCAGCCGGCGCCGAGGCTGGGGAAGTCGCGCAGTGGCCGGTTCTCGAAGGCCGCGGGCCGCACGCCGACCACCGAAAGCAGCAGTGGCGTGACGAAGAAGAAGGCCGCGCAGGCCAGGGCCGTGCGCTGGCGCTTGCTGTGCCGGGGCCGGTAGAGGTTGTGCTCCTTCGGGAGCCACGACTCCGGGGTCCTCGGCAGGCCCTGCTCGGTGGGCAACTGCGACGGAGGACGGGACGACACAGCCGTATCCTAGCGCCGGGCCGGTGACGGGCGGCCCCGATCGGGTGATCTCGGAGGGACGGGCGATGAGCGGTGGCCGAGGGCCGGGCTACGACCAGCGGCTGGCCAGGGAGCGCGAAACCTTCGCCGGCCAGGAGGAGATCCACGGCAACCTGCCGCCGTCGGCGCACCGGTGGTCGAACCGGCACGTGCGCCCGAAGCTCGAAGCGCTCGGCGTCCCGGGGCTCGACGAGCTGATCATCGGGCAGATCGCCGAGCGCGCGCGGAAGCGGGACGCCGTCGTGCTGTCGCTGGGCAGCGGCAACGGCGACCAGGAGCTCGGCTGGCTGCGCGGCCTCGCCGCCGAAGGTCTGGACAACGTCCGGCTGCGGCTGCTCGAACTGAACCCGGAGATGCAGGCGAGGGCCGAGGCGTCGGCCCGCGAACAGGGCGTCGCCGACCGCGTCGAGCTGATCACCGCCGACTTCAACACCTGGCGCGCCGACGCCGAGCACGACGTCGTCGTCGGGTTCCAGGCCCTGCACCACGTGCTCGACCTCGAACACCTCTACGGCCAGATCAAGAGCAGCCTGACCGCGGACGGCGTCCTGGTCGTGCACGACATGATCGGCCGCAACGGGCACCGCCGGTGGCCCGAGGCGCACGAGGTCGTGGACCGGATCTGGGCGACGCTGCCGCCCGAGCTGCGCCGCAACGCACTGACCGGGCAGATCGACGAGCAGTTCGTCGACGTCGACTGCGCCGCCGACGGGTTCGAGGGCATCCGGGCCCAGGACGTCCTGCCGGTGCTCCTCGACTTCCTGCACCCGAGCCTGTTCCTGCCCTACGGCAACGTGATCGACCCGTTCGTCGACCGCATCTACGGCCACAACTTCGACATGGACAACGCGGACCACGTCGCCTTGATCGACGAGATCGGCGTCCTGGACGACAGCCTCCTCGACCTCGGGCTCGTCACCGGGACGCGGCTGACCGCGCTGTTCCACCCGCAGCCGCGGCCCCTGCGCGTCCACGGCAACCGGACGCCGGAGCGGTCGGTGCGGGACACCCGCGTCGTCGACCCGGCCGGCCGCGTCTCGTTCCGGCCCGGCGGCACGAACGGCGAACGGCTGGTCAGCGGCGCGGGGATCGTGACCGGCCGGATGAACGGCATCGCCCACGACGACTGGGCGGCACCGTCGGTCGAGTTCCCCGTCCTGACCACGGCCCCGGTCGAGGCGCTCGAGCTGAAGACCTACCTGCCGGACGACGCCACCGAGCACGGCAGCATCACCGTTTCCGTCGACGGCGTCCCGGTCGCGAAGGCCGACGTCGGACCGAGCCTGACCGAGCAGGTGCTGCCGGTCCGGCTCGACGCGCACCGGCAGGTCCGGCTCTCCTTCGACGCGGACTGGTCGATCACGGCGGGCGGCGACCGGCGCACGCTGGCGTACGTCCTGGTCGGGCTGGGGCTGCTGGAAGGGTGAGATCGGCCGGACGGCTAATCTGCCCCGCATGGCCAAGGGGACGAGCGGCGAGCGGCTGATCGAGTGGACCGGCGAGCGGTGCGTGCCGTGGACCGACGACCTCCAGGTGATCTACGAGCACTACCACCGCTACGCGTTCGCGGCCCGCTTCGCCGACGGCAAGCGCGTCCTCGACCTCGCCAGCGGTGAGGGTTACGGCGCCTCGCTGCTCGCGCGGTCGGCCGCCGAGGTCGTCGGCCTCGAGATCGACCCGAAGACCGTCGAGCACGCCCGCACCCGCTACCCGGGCCTGCGCTTCGAGGTCGGCTCGATCACCGACCCGCGGGCCCTCGACGGCGAGGTCTTCGACGTCATCACCTGCTTCGAGGCCATCGAGCACGTCGAGGAGCAGGACCGGCTCATGGAGCTCGTCCGCAACCGGCTCGCGCCGGGCGGGGTGTTCCTCTGCAGCACCCCGGACATCGAGGTCTACACGCACGACCACGGCAACGAGAACCCGTACCACGTGCACGAGCTGACCGAGTCCGCGTTCCGCACGCTGCTGTCCGAGAGCTTCCCGCACGTCGTCGTGCTGCGGCAGAACGTCGCCGTCGGCTCGCTGATCCACGACAACGGCGCCGGTGCCGGCGCCGAGGTCCTCACCGTGCGGGCCGACGAGGGTGACGGCTGGGTCGTCGAACCCGGCGCGCCGCACACGTACTTCGTCTCGGTGGCGTCGGCCGAGCCGGTCGAGGTGCCCTCGACGTCGGCCATGGTCGACCCGAAGCTGACCCTCGTCGCCCGCGCTGCCGCCGAGGCGGGCCGCCTGCGCGACGGGCTGGGCCGCGCGGAAGCCGAGCGCGACCGGGCGACGGCGTCGGTCACCCGGCTCACCGGTGAACTCGCCCAGGTCACCGCGGCCGAACAGCGCGCCGCGGCCGAGCGCGACGAGGCACTCCGGCAGGCCGAGCGCGCCCGCGAAGACCGGCAGCGCGCGGCCGACGAGCTGAACCGGCTCCAGCGCAAGGCGGGCTACGACCGCGAACGGCTGGAATGGCTGGCCGGCAACAACACCAGCCTCGGCGAGACCATCGGCAGGCTCGCCGCGGAGAACGAGAAGCTGCGGGCCGAGACGTCCGCGCTCGTCCAGAAGGCGATCGGGAAGTACCGCGGCGCGATCGAGCGGTACGCGCCCCGCGGCACCCGCCGCCGCGACTTCTACGAGACGGCGCTGGGCCGTCCCGCCGGGGTGCTGCCCGGCGCGCCCGACCCGACACCCGGCCCGGTCGCGGTGACCACCAGCGACCACCCGATCGTCAGCGTCGTCATCCCGGTCTACGGCAACTGGCGGTTCACCCGCGGCTGCCTCGACTCCATCCAGCGGCACCTGCCCTCGACGCCGTTCGAGGTCATCGTCGTCGACGACGCCTCGCCGGACGACTCCGCCGACCGCGTCGCCGGTTGCGCCGGGGTCCGGCTGGTCCGCGCGCCGAAGAACCTCGGGTTCGTCGGCGCCTGCAACCTCGGCGCCGAGCACGCGCGCGGCGACTTCGTCATGTTCCTGAACAACGACACCGAGGTCCGCGCGGGCTGGCTGGACGAGCTGGTCGCCGTCGTCGAGACGCGGCCCGACGTCGGGCTCGTCGGCTCCAAGCTCGTCTACCCGGACGGCCGGCTCCAGGAGTGCGGCGGCATCATCTGGGCCGACGGCACCGGCTGGAACTACGGCAGGCTGCAGAACCCGGACGCCCCCTGGTACCAGGCACTGCGCGACGTCGACTACTGCTCGGGCGCGGCACTGCTCGTCCGGCGGGAGCTGTTCGAACGCATCGGCGGCTTCGACAAGCGCTACGCCCCCGCGTACTACGAGGACACCGACCTCGCGTTCGCCGTGCGGGCGGCCGGGTACCGGACGATGGTCCAGCCCGCGTCGGTCGTCGTGCACCACGAAGGCATCACCAACGGGACCGACGTCTCGTCCGGCGTGAAGCGGCACCAGGAGCTCAACCGCGGCGTCTTCGTCGACAAGTGGAGCGTCCAGCTGCGCGACCACTTCCCCGAGGCGAGCCCGCGCGCGGTCTGGGCCGGGCGGCAGCGCACGAAGGACGGCCACCGCGGCGGCACGATCCTCGTCGCCGACCACCAGGTCCCCATGCCCGACAAGGACTCCGGCTCGGTGCGGATGTTCCGGATCCTCGAGCTGCTCGTCGGCCTCGGCCACCGGGTCGTGTTCATGCCGCTCAACAACGCGCTCCACGAGCCGTACGTCGACGCGCTGTACCGCGCGGGCGTCACGGTGATCACCGGGCTCGGCGAACAGCTGGAGTTCCTGCGCGACGCCGGCCCCGACCTGAGCCTGGCCGTGCTGTCGCGGCCGCACGTCGCCTGGCAGCTGCTGGAGCAGGTCCGCGAGCACGCGCCGGACTGCGTCATCGCCTACGACACCGTCGACCTGCACTTCGTCCGGCTCAACCGGCAGGCCGACCTGGCCGCGCAGCTCGGCGACACGCGCGAGGAGCTGACGCTGCGACGGCGTGCCGAGGTGCTGCGGGAGTCCGAACTGGGCCTGACCCGCGCCACCGACGTCACGTTCGTCGTGTCCGATGTGGAGCGTGAGCTGCTGCGGGAGCTCGTGCCGTCGGCGCGCGTCGAAGTGCTGTCCAATGTGCACTACGCCGAAGGCTCGGTGGCCGTCCCGGAAGGACGGTCCGGCGTGCTGTTCGTCGGCAGCTTCGACCACCTGCCCAACCGGGACGCGGCCCGCTGGCTGGCGACCGAGATCATGCCGCTCGTGCGGCGGCGGCGCCCCGACGCGGTCGCGCAGATCGTCGGCAGCAACCCGCCGCAGGAGATGTTCGACCTGGAACGCGACGGCGTCGTCGTCCGCGGCTGGGTGCCGAACCTCGACAGCGCTTACCGCGAGGCCCGGGTCGTCGTCGCGCCGCTGCGCTTCGGCGCGGGCGTCAAGGGAAAGCTGGGCGAGAGCCTCGGTTACGGCGTCCCGGTGGTCGCCACCCCGCTGGCCGCGGAAGGCATGCACCTGACCCACGGCCGGGACGTCCTCGTCGGCGGCTCGGCGCAGGAGCTCGCCGACGAGATCGTCACCCTGCTCGAAGACGACAAGCTGTGGCAGCGGCTGTCCGAAGAGGGCAAGACCGTGGTGGACCGCCTCTTCGGCGCCGACGTCGCCCGCCACACGCTGGCCGCGCTGCTGAACCGGGACTAGCGGGGCGGAAGGGCTTTCTTGAACACCGCCACGGCGTTGTCGAGGCTGGTCTTCAGCTCGTTCTTGTCCTTGGCGAACGGCTGCGACGCCCAGAGCACGATCGCGACCTTGCCCGAGGTGTACCAGGTGCCGTTCATCCGGAGGTCGCCGTTGCGGCCGGTGACCATCCCGGGGTCGGCCGTGAGCGGGACGAACCCGCCCGCGGCCGCGGCCTCGCGCAGGTAGTCGATGATCGCCTTCGCGCCCTCCGGGGACTCGGCGGGAATCGCGTAGCCGAGGAACCCGGTGTCGCCGGCCGAGGAGGCGCGGTACACGAGCTGCGTGACGCCGTGCTGCGAGAAGATCTGCGCGGCTTCCTTGGGGTACAGCTTCAGGTCCAGGCCGCGGGCCAGGGACATCGTGGAGCTCTCCGGGTGCTGCAACCCGGGCAGCGGTGGCACCTCGTCCTCCAGCTGCGGCTGGGCCGCGGCGGCGGGCGGCTGGGTCACGGGCGTGAACGTCGCGAGCGCGTTGGGCTTCGAATCGTCCTTGCCCAGCCACAGGATCGCGCCGATGACGACGCCCAGCACGACCAGCGCGCCGAGCACGATGAACGGCCGGTTCGTCCCGGTGCGCCCGGACGACGGCTCCGCGTCGGTGGCCCACCGGTGCTTGCCGGGCGTCTCCTCCGGCCCGGGCTGCGGCGGTGCCGGGCGTGATTCGCCGCCCGGCGGCGTGATCGGCGGGAACCGGCTGCCCGGCCCCTGCTCCGCCGGGCCGTCGACGCTCAGGTAGCGCGTCGGCGTGATGTCGGCCGGGCTCGGGGCGGTCGTCATGTGGTCCGGGATCGCGGGCACGTGACTGGTGGCCGGCGACACCGGCAGCCCGGTCCGCTGCCAGGGCGGCGGCGGAGGCTTCTGCGGCAGTTGCGGCGGCAGCTGGTGCGGCACTGCCGGCCGGGGCGACTCCACACGTTGCTGCGGCGGGACGTGCTGGGCGGGTGCCGGGTGGCTCGCCGGGTTCGCGCTGCGCCAGGTGTCACCCGGGCGGCGCAGCGGTGAGGGCACCGGCGACGGCACCGTGGAACCGGAGGCCTGCGCGAGCAGCTCGTCCCGCTGTTTGCGGTGGTCAGCGGGCTCGATGCGACCTTCGGCAAGCTCCGCGTCGAGACGGCGAAGCTCTTCCTGCCAGCTCATCCTAGGGACCCCCATCCACCAATCGGGGCATCAGTCTGGCACGGACTGCCGACCTGCGAGGTTGCGGTTTGAGGTTGATCGGCAACGTAGCGCAAGTCCGCCGTTTTAGGGAGACCCCGCCGGCATCACCCTTCAGGCTCCGGAAACTGTCGTACATATGTTCTAAAATTGGCGTTGTCCAGGGGAGATGCCGCCCGCGAGCGCGGGTGGCGTGATGGAGGAAGGCAGGGCCATGGCCTACATCACCCTGTCCACGTTCGTGGGCTACAGCGCCAGTTCCGGTCCGTCGCGGTCGTCGTTCGTCCGGCGGCAGCGCCGCCAGTACGAAGACCCGGCACGGGCGGCGTTCAACTACTACCGGCGGGCGGCCAACGCGGTGCGGTCCGGGCGCGCGGCGAACCAGGACGAGGTGGCGCTGCGCGCGCTCGTCAACGCCGCCGACGAGCGGACGAAGCCGCACTACGCGGCGATAGCGGAGGGCTGGCTGAAGTACCTCGGCCGGAAGTCGCCCCGGCTGGTCGAGGTCGGCCGCGGCCGCTGCCGGATCGGCGAGCTCGAGATCGGCGTCAGCCCGCAGATCGGCCTGCGCAAGAGCGACGGCCGCCGGTACGCGGTCTGGCTCTACTTCAAGGAGGAGCCGCTCGCGCGGGACTCCGCACAGCTGGCGCTGTGGGTGCTGGAGCAGGCGATGCCCGACCTCCTGCCCGGCGGGCAGGCGCTGGTGATCGACGTCCGCCGCGCGAAGGAGTACCAGCTGTCCGCCCGCGACCGCGAACGGCTGCGGCCCTGGGCCCGCAGCGAAGCCTCGGCGTTCCTCACCCTCTGGGACGCGGCCTGAGCCGCGGGAGGCGCCGGTGTCGCCGGCGCCTCCCGCGGATCCGCCTGGTGACAATTTGGCGGCATCCACCCGGACGAGTGACACAGTTCGCGGTGAACAAGCCGGGACTGGACAAACCGGAGGCCGAACACGAAGCTTTCGCGTGTTCTTCCGTGCCTGGCCAACCTCGAGGTCGTAACCGTGAATGCTGCCTGGGAAGCCGTCTCCCGCGTCGTCGACGAGCCCGCCTGGTACTGGGTGTACGACAAGCTGGCGTTCTGGCCGAGCACCTACGCCCACGCCTGGCCGGGTTTCCGCGAGCCGGCGCCGTCGCGGACGTGGGACCTTTCGCCGGGGGACACCGATCGCGGGTCGGCCGAGTTCCGCCTGGGGCCGTACGCGGTCGAGGAACACCAGATCGGGACGATCGCGCTGGCCGCGTTCCGCGAGGTCTGCGGCCCGGACGACTGGATGTGGGCGCTGCACTGGCAGCACCAGTCCTTCCGGATCCGGCCGCACCTGATGTCCGGGAGCGCCCGGTGGCCGGTGCCGGTGTTCCCGCGCGCGGACTACCACCTGTTCCTGGCGGCGGACTTCTCGTACGGCACGCTCGGGCACCCGTGGGAGCGGACGCTGTGCGTGTTCGGCGAGAAGCTGGTGCCGGCGTTCGAGCGGCTGGGCGAAGGGGTGCTGACCAACCTCCTACGCCGCGACGGCAAGCCGACCGAGACAACCGGGGGCTTCGCCACCCGGACCCCCAAAGCGCCGACCGAGCTGGCCCGCTGAGCCGCTGGTTGATCTCTTGCTACCGTTCTGCGGGTGTTCGAATATCACGGCTGGGTGACCATCCAGGCGACCGCGAGCGGCGACGACGACGCGGCGCTGCTGGAGCGTCTGGTCGACCGCGTGCACCGCGCGATCCGCGATGCCGGTGACTTCGACCTCGTCGACCTCCGCTGGAGCGCGGGCATGCCGATGCTCCACTTCGGCGGCTTCGACAAGCACGGTGGCCGGATCGGCCCCGAACTCCTCGAACTCTTCACCCGGGCGGGCGAACTTGCCCCGGGTTCCTACGGTCTCCTCTACACGTGGGACGACCAGGACACGGAGAACGACAACAACTTCCGGGTGTACCGCATGGCCCGCGGCCAGGTGACCGAGCGCGAAGATCCCCACCTGACGCCGGTGGCCCCCACGGTCGTGGACGTCTACGAGCTCTGAAGTCCTGTAGCCACATCGCAACCGCGGCTGAGTAGTACTGCTCAAGACACCCGTGCCGGTCGAACGAGACCGTGGTCACATGACCAAAACCGGAACCACATCCCCGACGACGACGGCCTTCTACATCCAGGCGGCGCTGTCCTTCGGCTTGGCCCTGGCCGCGGTGACCGGCGGCATCGCGTACCTGCCGGTGGACGGCTGGGTCCGCGGCTTCCTCGCCCTGGGCATGCTCTACCTGGTCACCTCGACGTTCACGCTCGCCAAGTGCGTCCGGGACAGACAGGAGGAGACCTCGGTCGTCTCCCGGGTCGACCAGGCGCGGCTCGACAAGCTCCTCGCCGAGCACGACCCCTTCAAGAGCCCGGCAGTGTGAGTCTGGCGGAGGCACCGTGGGGGTCCGGGGGCTCGGCCCCCGGGTGAAATGGCGAAGGGGCCGCGGTCTGGTGTAACCAGACACACGGCCCCTAGTCCCGAGCGGATGACGGGATTCGAACCCGCGACCCTCACCTTGGCAAGGTGATGCGCTACCAGCTGCGCTACATCCGCACTGCCTTGCTGATGGAGAACACTTTATACCCATGCGAACGCACACCGATCGGGGGGTCCCTTGTGTCCCTGACCCGGTGCTTCGGTGTCACAGCTGGCGTACAAGGGGTGACGACGGCTGTTTCCCTCCGTATGGTGTCTCCATTCGACCGAATGGGGAGACCTTCGGGGAGGAGGTGCCGGGCCGGATGACCGAGCTGGGCACGGTGCCGCCACCAGCGGCCTCGGAATCCGACGAGCAGGCACTGCTGCAACGGCTCCGTGACGGCGAGGACGCCGCGTTCGGGGAGCTGTTCGAGCTGCACGCCGCCGCCGTCCGCCGGCTCGCGCAGAGCCTGGCGGCCGATCGGTCCGAGGCCGAGGACATCACCGCGGAGACGTTCTTCCGCGTGTTGCAGGCCCTTCGCCGTGGCGCCGGCCCGAGAGACTACGTCCGCGCCTACCTGCTGACCGTCGCCCGCCGGGTTTCGTGGGAGTGGCACGGTGCCCGCCGGGACGTGCCGGTCTCCGACGACGAGCTCACCTTCCGCGCCGGGGCGGGTGCCGACACGCACGCCCGGACCGCGGAGCACTCGCTGATCACCACCGCGTTCACCAGCCTGCCGGAGCGCTGGCGGACGGTGCTGTGGCAGACCGAGGTCGAGGGCGAGCAGCCCGCGATGGTCGCTCCCCACTTCGGGTTGAGCGCGAACGCCACCGCGGCGCTGGCCCGGCGGGCCCGTCAGGGGCTGCGCGCGGCGTACCTGCAGGCACACCTTTCGGTGAACCGCGGGCCGGATTCGTGCCGTGCGGTCGTCGAGAAGCTGGGCGGGTTCACCGCGGGGAGCGTCACCGGCGCCGAGGCCGAGAGGATCAAGGCCCACCTGCTCGGCTGCCCGTCGTGCCGGGCGACCCAGGACGAGCTGCGTGACGTCTGCTCGTCGCTGCGCGCGCACGCCGGCGTGCTGGTGCTGCTGGTGCCGGCCGCCGCGTCGGTGGGTGGCGGCGGGGCGCTGGCCGGGCTGGGCGCGACGATCAAGGGTGTCCTGGTCGGTTCGAAGGTCAAGATCGGGCTCGCGCTGGCGTCGACCGCCGCCGTGGGCGCGGTCGGCGTGGCGGCCGGGCCGGTGCTGTTCGGGTCGTCGGCGGTGCAGGACGTCGGGCTGACCGGCGGCGCACCCGAGCTGGTCGTGGTGCCGCCGTCCGAGGCGCACCAAGAGCCGCCGCCGCAGCCGCAGCAGGACCCGCGGATCGGCGTCGGGGTGCTCAACGGCCGTGGCACCGGGGTCGCCGTTCCGGCTCGCGCGCACTCGGGTGCCCGCCAGGTCGCCGCGAACGAAGTGCCCAGCGTGGCCGGGGACGTGCCCACCGGGGACGCGGTGGGCGGTGCCGGCGCGGTGACCCCGCGCGAGGACCTCACGTCGTCGACGTTCACCCCGGTGCACCCGGCGACGTCGCCGCGGCTGGACACCTCGCGGCCCGACATGACGATGACCACCGAGTCCGCGGGGAAGACCGCGCCGGAGGACGCCGGCGCGCCCGATCTCTCGCCGACCGGCCGCCCCGGCGCGTCGTCGACGCCGGCGGAGGAACCGAAGCCCAAGGACGACGAGGACACGGCCACCACCGAAACGTCGACGACGGTGACGCCGACTTCGGGAAAGCCGTGCTCGCCCGCCGACGCCTCCGAAGCCGGCACCTCTGAAGCCGGCGCGCCCGAAGGCACCTCCGAAGACACCTCCGTGGTCACTGATTCGGGCGAACCGGCCGATTCGGCCACGACCACCGCGGCGGCTCCTGATCAGCGATGATCAGGTTCGCCGGGTGGGATGTCCGATTCCTCCCTCGCGCGGGTGAGCCCGCGCACGGTACCGTTGAGGTGCTCACCCTGCGGGCGGCCCGGGAGGCTACTGAATGAACCGGCTGGTGCGCGGCGAAGACGGCCGCGACTGGGTGGTCCGTGCCCAGATGGAATGGCGTGCGCCGGCGACGGCCGACGACTTCGAGCACGACGTCGCGGGCAGCTACGGCCCGGGCATCGCGATGATCGTGGTGACCGCGCTGCTGGCCGTGATCCTCGTCGTGTGGACCCCGGACCAGGTCAACATCCCGGCGTGGGTACTGCTGGCGCTGCTGCTCGTGGTGCTGTTCTTCCCGCTCCGGTGGATCCTGCGCCGCCCGTGGACGGTGGTCGCGGAGACCGAGGGCGACGTGACCGGCGACCGGCCGTCCGAGCGCTGGGTCGGCACGATCCGCGGCATGTTCACCGTGCAGGGCGAGGTCAAGAAGATCTCCAAGACCATCCAGCGGCACTCGCTGCCGGACTTCGACGGGCCGCTGCACCCGGTCGAGTAGGACACTGGTGCCATGCCCGAGCTGCCCGAGGTCGAAGCACTGGCCCACCACCTGCGGGAGAACGCCGTCGGCCGGACGATCTTCCGGATCGACGTCGCTTCGCTGAGCGTCCTTAAGACGGCGATGCCGCCGTGGACGGAGCTGCACGGCCGGGAGATCACCGGCGCGACCCGGCACGGCAAGCACCTCGACGTCGTCGCCGGTGACCTGCACCTGGTCGTCCACCTGGCCCGCGCGGGCTGGCTGCGCTGGTCCGACGGCCTGGCCGCGGCGCCCTTGAAGCCGGGGAAGGGCCCGATCTCACTGCGGGTGCACCTCGAGTCCGCCACCGGGCCGGGCTTCGACCTCACCGAGGCGGGCACGAAGAAGGGCCTGGCGGTCTGGATCGTCAAGGACCCGCAGGAGATCGCGAGCGTGGCGCGGCTGGGCCCGGACGCCCTCGCGCTGGACGCCGCCCGGCTGCGCGAGCTGTTCGCCGGGAAGAACACGCGGCTGAAGTGGGCGCTCACCGACCAGTCGCTGATCGCCGGGATCGGCAACGCCTACTCCGACGAGATCATGCACCGCGCGAAGCTGTCGCCGTACGCCACGATCGGCAAGCTCGACGACGGCGCGCTCGAGACCCTCGCCGAAGCGATCGTCGAGATCGAGACCGACGCCGTCGAGCGCTCGGTCGGGCAGAAGGCCGCCCGGCTGAAGGGCGAGAAGCGGTCGGGCCTGCGGGTGCACGCGCGGACGGGGCTGCCGTGCCCGGTCTGCGGCGACACGATCCGCGAGATCTCCTTCGCCGACAAATCGTTCCAGTACTGCCCGACGTGCCAGACCGGTGGCAAGCCGCTCGCCGACCGCCGGATGTCGCGCCTGCTCAAGTAGCGCAGATTCGCCCGATCGGCGGCAAGTGCTGTGCCGTCCGACGACGACGCCGTGCTCGCCTTCGGCGAAATCGCGGTTTTCCTGCTGCTTTCCCCGGAAGGGGTGGAACAGGGCCGACCTCCCGCGCGTTGCGGACAGTGACCGTGAAGGGGCGAATCAGACTCTGGGTAGGGTCCTCTCAACCCTCGGTCATCACAGTTGGACAGAAAGTGGGATCAGGCCTTGCACCCGGTTGGTCGAGCGCAGAGCATGGACGCCGTGTCCGGGTTTCCGCTCGCGCAGGTCATCCCCTGGGGGGTCGTGGTCCTGCTCGTCATCGTGGTGATCGTGCTGCTCGTGAAGCAGCGCAGGCCGGCCAGCGTGGTCGAGGACGCCATGCTGCAGGCCGTCCACCGGATGTCGAAAGCGGCGCCGAACCTCCGCGCCGGCCTGGACGAGGACGCCGCCGACAAGATCACCACGCAGCTGCTGCAGATGCTCGACTGCGTCGCCGTGGGCATCACCGACAGCGAGGGCACGCTGCTGTCCTGGGACGGCGAAGCGAACGAGCACTACGTCGACCTCGTCGACGCGATCGGCAACGCGATCCGCAAGCACCGGCGGGAGGTCGTCGCGCACGACCGGATGCCGTGCAACCACCGCGGCACCTGCCGGATGAAGACGGCGGTCATCGTGCCGCTGCTGGTGGAGGGCGAGACCGAGGCCGCGCTGATCGTCGTCGGCCGGACCCGCGGGCGGCTGGTGCAGATGGCCGACGCCGTCGCCCAGTTCGTTTGCACCCAGTTCGAGCTGTCCCGGCTCGACGAGTCGAAGCAGCAGCTCCAGCAGGCCGAGATCAAGGCGCTGCGCGCGCAGATCTCGCCGCACTTCGTCTACAACGCGCTCAACACGATCTCCGCGCTGATCCGCACCGACCCCGAAGAGGCCCGAGAGCTGCTTCAGGACTTCGCGGACTTCACGCGGTACTCGTTCCGGACGTCGGGCATGTTCACCTCGCTCGCCGAGGAGCTGCGCAACATCGACCGCTACCTGACGATCGAGAACGCCCGCTTCGGCGGCCGGCTCGAGGTGCGGATGAAGATCGCGCCCGAGGTGCTCAGCGTCGTCGTGCCGTTCCTGATCATCCAGCCGCTGGTGGAGAACGCGGTCAAGCACGGGCTGGCCAGCAAGCCGAGCGGCGGCTGCGTCACGGTGATCGCCCAGGACTACGGCACCGAGGCGCTGATCAGCGTCGAGGACGACGGCATCGGCATGGACCCGCGGCGGCTCAACGAGCTCAAGAGCGCCCACCGCACCGGCGCGCACGTCGGGCTCGGCAACATCAACCAGCGCATGCAGCAGGTGTTCGGCAGCGACTACGCGGTGATGGTCGAGACCGCACCCGGCGCGGGCATGAAGGTGACGCTGCGGGTGCCGAAGTTCGTCCCGGGCGTCCGGCCGAACATGCCGGACTACAGCTCCGAAGCGGACGCCGACGTCCCGGCCCAGGGCGGTCCCGCGCAGCTGAACGGCGCCGAGGTCAGCGGCGTCAACGGCACGCGCTCGGGCATCCTCCCCATGGGCTGAATCCGGCTAGCCTGGCGTCATGAGCGTTACGGACAAGCTGGCTTCGCGGATCCCGGTGCTCGCCGACCGCGTCGAGCGCAAGGACGTCGTGGCCGTGGTGCGGCTGCACGGCGTGATCACGCCTTCGCCGTCGCCGCTGGCCAGGGGAGCGATCAACCTGGCCGCGGTGGAATCGGCGCTGACCAGGGCGTTCGGTCACGACCGGCTGAAGGCCGTCGCCCTGCTGGTGAACTCGCCGGGCGGCGCGCCGACGCAGTCCGGGCTGGTCGCCGAGCGGATCCGGCAGCTGGCCGACGAGAAGAACGTGCCGGTGCTGGCGTTCTGCGAAGACGTCGCCGCGTCGGGCGGGTACTGGCTGGCCTGCGCGGCCGACGAGATCTACGCGCACCGGACGTCGATGGTCGGCTCGATCGGCGTGATCAGCGGCGGGTTCGGGTTCCCCGGGCTGCTCGAGCGCTTCGGCATCGAGCGGCGGCTGCACACGGCGGGCGCGAACAAGTCGCGGCTCGACCCGTTCTCGCCGGAGAAGCCCGAAGACGTCGAGTGGCTCAAGAAGATGCACACCCAGCTCCACGAGCTGTTCGTGAACTGGGTGAAGGAGCGCCGCGGCGACCGGCTGGCCGACTCGGAAGACCTGTTCACCGGGGACGTCTGGCTCGGCGCGAAGGCGGTCGAGCTGGGCCTGGTCGACGGCCTCGGCAGCCTCCGGCAGATCGTCACCGAGCGGTTCCCGGACGCCGAGATCTCGGTGGCCGAGCCGAAGAAGCCCCTGCTGGCCCGCCTCGGTCTCGGCGCGCCGGCCGCGGCGTCGGCGGTGCTGGACGCGGTGTCGCAGAAGGTGGCGTGGTCGCGCTACGGCCTTTGACCAGGCAACTTGCCAATAATTCTGAAAAAGTTCAGAATTGTTGCATGGCCACCACCGAGGTGCAATGGAGCGAGTTGCAGCGCGATCCCAGAAGCGTCGCTGCCCTCGCCGACGAGGGCGACGTCAGGGTTCGTCGCCGCGACGGTGCTGCCCTGTTGCTGACGCGGGAAGACCGGGCGAGCTCGGCCTCCGAAGGGTCCGTCGCGGCGGCGCGAGCGCTGCGCAACGTACTGGCCCATCTGCCGCACGACGTGGCGGCCAGGGCCCTCCTCGACGAATTCCCGTGGGTGGACGTTCTTCCGGAGGTCGAGCAAGCTCAGTTCGTCCGGGATTTTGCGCGCGCTTTCCAGGCATCCGCGGAGCTGGGGCAATGGTCGGTCCTGGCTCAGACGATCACCGAATGGCGTAGCACTGCCGCTATTCACGCTGATCCGGCACTCAGCGGCAAGCTCACCGGTCCGATCGACGACGACTTCGGTCTGGTGCCGGGTCCCGCGGAGGCCTGATCGATGCCGGCTAAACGCGGCGACCGTGTCGCACCTCCGGCGCGTCAGCACAAGCTGAAAGGTGCCTTCGCCGCTCGGGAGGTCGGCGGCAGGGTGCTCGACCAGTGGCAGTACGAAGTCACGGCCGGTGGTCGGATCTGGTACTGCCCAGACTCCGACAAGCGGATCGTCTGGGTGGTCCTGGCGAGTACCGGGCACCCGAAGGGGACCGAGTGGCCGTAGTGTCCGATTCGAGCACTTCCGGGCAGACTTTGTTACCTGCATCACCCAAGCCGCGTAACGCCTCTGGAATCGCCGTGGGGACGTCGGGTCTCCTTGTCGACGGGCTTTGTTGTGAACGGCAACAAATCCGGTCGACAAGGAGGTCGTCCCCGATGCCCCACTCCCGCAGGCTCGCCCTCGGTGCCGTGCTCGGCGCCGCGCTCATCGCCATTCCGCTGACCCTGCCCGCCGCGGCGTCCATCCCGCCGCCCGAAGCGGGCTGGACGACGGTGTTCGCCGACGACTTCACCGGCGGCTCCGGCTCGCTTCCGTCCGGTGCGAACTGGATCATCGACACCGGTCACAGCTACCCGGGTGGTCCCGCCAACTGGGGCACCGGCGAGATCCAGAACTACACGTCGAGCCCGAGCAACGTCTCGCAAGACGGCGCAGGCAACCTCCGCATCACGCCGTTGCGCGACGGCGCGGGCAACTGGACGTCGGCGCGGATCGAGACCCAGCGCGCCGACTTCAAGCCGCCGGCGGGCGGCGTCCTGCGGATCGAAAGCCGGATCCAGATGCCGGACGTCACCGGTGCTGCCGCGCTCGGCTACTGGCCCGCGTTCTGGGCCCTCGGCGGCCCGTACCGCGGCAACTACTGGAACTGGCCCGCCATCGGCGAGTTCGACATCATGGAGAACGTCAACGGGATCAACTCCGTCTGGGGCGTCCTGCACTGCGGCGTCAACCCGGGCGGCCCGTGCAACGAGACCACCGGCCTGCCGAACAACCGGGCCTGTCCGGGCAGCAGCTGCCAGTCGGCCTTCCACACCTACCGCTTCGAATGGGACGCGAGCAGCAGCCCGCAGGTCCTCCGCTGGTTCGTCGACGGGCAGCAGTTCCACTCGGTGAGCCAGAACCAGCTGGACGCGACGACGTGGGCGAACATGACCAGCCACGCCGGCTACTTCGTGCTGCTCAACGTCGCGATCGGTGGCGCGTTCCCGAACAACAACTCCGGCACGACCACGCCGGGACCGGGGATCGTGCCGGGCCACCCGATGGTCGTCGACTACGTCACGGTGTCCACCCGAGGCGGCACCACACCACCGCCGACCACGACCACGCCGCCGCCCGGTGGCGGCAGTGCCTACAGCACCATCCAGGCCGAGTCGTTCAGCCAGCAGTCCGGCGTGATCACCGAGACCACCACGGACACCGGCGGCGGGCAGAACATCGGCGCGGTGGCCAATGGCGACTGGGCGCTCTACCCGAACGTCGACTTCGGCGGTTCCGCGGCCACGAACTTCCAGGCCCGGGTCGCGTCCGGGGCGGCGGCCGGCGTCAGCGGGCTCGTGGAGGTGCGGCTCGACAGCCGGTCCAACGCGCCCATCGGCAGCTTCGCCGTCGCCAACACGGGCGGCTGGCAGAGCTGGCGGACCGTCCCGGCGAACATCAGCGCGGTCACCGGTGTGCACAACGTGTACGTGACGTTCACCAGCGGCCAGCCGGCCGACTTCGTGAACCTCAACTGGTTCACGTTCGTGCACTGATTGCGGGGCCCGCGGCCGGCGGTGCCGCCCGCGGGTTCCCTCACTTAAGGCGGACGGGGGCTGGACATTGCACTCGGCAATGGGCAGGATGCGTTTCACTGTGAGTGCTCACGATGACACCCGGAAGCTCGTGGTCCTGGCTGTGGACGACGAGCCGAACGGTCTTGACGAACTCGTCCACTGCCTGCGCAACAGTCCGCACGTGGCGAAGGTGTTCCCGGCGATCGACGCCTCCGAGGCGCTGCGGTTGCTGTCCACCGACGACCCGAGGCTGCGTGAGCGCAAGGACCGTGGCCTGCCGATCGTCGACGCCGTCTTCGCCGACATCGACATGCCCGGCCTCTCCGGGATGGAGATGTCCCGGGTGTTCGCCGCGCTGCGCCCGTCGCCGTGCCTGGTGTTCGTGACCGGGCACGCGGAGGAGGCGGTCAACGCCTTCGACCTCGGCGCGCTCGACTACGTGCTCAAGCCGTACCAGCAGGACCGCCTCGACCGTGCGATCTCCCGCGTGCTCGACAAGCTGGCCGCGGCCGCGGCGCCGCCGCCCGGCGCGCTGGGCGGCGAGCCGGTGAAGAACGACGACGAGGTCATTCCCGTCGAGCTCGCCGGCACCACCAAGCTCATCCCGCGCTCGTCGGTCCGCTGGGTCGAGGCGCAGGGCGACTACGCGCGGCTGTTCACCACCGAAGGCAGCCACCTGGTCCGCATCCCGCTGGCCCAGCTGGAGGAACGCTGGGAGAAGGCCGGGTTCGTCCGGATCCACCGGTCGTTCCTGGTCGCGCTGCCGCTGATCACCGAGCTGCGCATGGGCCAGGGCGGCTACCAGGTCGTCATCGGCAACGAGGAGAAGGTGCTGCCGGTGAGCAGGCGGCACACCCGCGCGCTGAAGGACCGGCTGGTCGGTTCGGGCCGGAACGGCTGAGCCGGGACCGGCCATGACCGACGACTTCTACGAGCGCCGCGCGAACGGTGTCCGCGAGCCCGATCCGACGCTCGGGAGGCGGGGCCGCCAGCGACCGCTGCCGCAGCCGCAGTCACAGTCGGTGGATCGGGCCGTCGTCGAGTCCCTGCCGCCGGCGCCCGACAACGAGCCGCCGAAGCCGGAACACCACGCGAAACCCAAGCGGGAACGCGTGATCCTCAACGATCCGCGCCGCGGTGCCGGCACCCTGCGCGCCCGCGTCGAGCTGGAAGAGCAGACCAGCTGGGGGAAGCTGCTCGTCCAGGACCACCTGGTTAAGGTGCAGCTGCGGACGGCGTTGCTGCTCGCGCTGCTCGTCATCGCGGTGTTCGGCTCGCTGCCGGTGCTGTTCTACACGGTGCCCGGATTCTCCGCGTTGAGCCTGCTGGGCATCCCGGTGGCCTGGCTGATCCTCGGCGTGCTGCCGTTCCCGTTCCTGTTCGGCGTCGGAATCTGGTACAACCGGCTGGCCGAACGCAACGAACGCGCGTTCGTGGACATGATCGAAAACTAGTTTCGCACTGAGCCGTGCGAGGATTCCTCCCGTGCAGTTGAACCCGTGGGCCTTGACCGGCATCGTGCTGGTCGCCGTGGTGACGCCCTACCTCGGTCTTCGCTCCTCGCGTTCGGCGACGACGACGCACGACTTCCTGGTCGCCCGCCGCACGGTGCGGTCCCGCCGCAACGCGGCCGCGATCTCCGGCGAGTACCTGTCGGCGGCGTCGTTCCTCGGTGTCGCCGGCATCATCCTCAAGGACGGCGCCGACGCGCTGTGGTTCCCGATCGGCTTCACCGCGGGCTACCTCGCGCTGATGCTCTTCGTGGCGGCGCCGCTGCGCCGGTCCGGCGCTTACACGCTGCCCGACTTCGTCGAGATGCGGCTCGGCTCGAAGGGCCTGCGCCGGTTCTCCACGGCGTTCGTCGTGTTCATCGGGATCCTGTACATGGCCCCGCAGCTGCAGGGCGCCGGCCTGACCCTCGCGACGATCCTGCCCGTGCCGGCGTGGGCGGGCGCGGTCGCGGTGATGATCGTGGTCACCTTCAACGTGATCTCCGGGGGCATGCGCGCGATCACCGTGGTCCAGGCCTTCCAGTACTGGATCAAGCTGTTCGCGATCTCGGTGCCCGCGTTCGTGCTGTGCATGGTCTTCTTCACCGGCGGCGGGCCGGACGGCTTCCGGCCGCTCGGCGCGCCCGCCCCGCCGGTGTTCGTCAGCGACACCACGGTCGACGTGCAAACGGACGTCACGCTGCACGTCACTTCAGACACCTACCTGTACGCCTACGGCCGCACCGACAACGGCCCGGCGGCCGGGCCGACGCACTGGACCCCGCTGGCGCCCCACACCGTTTCCGAAGGCACCCAGCTGAGGGTCATGGCGGGCACACCGGTGCCGGTGGTCACGGACGCGAGCGCGGACAACGCCAACTGGCTGCACCCCGGCTCGGGCAGCGTCACCGACCTGCTCCAGACGTACTCGCTGATGTTCGCGACGTTCCTCGGCACGATGGGCCTGCCGCACGTGCTGGTCCGCTTCTACACCAACCCCGACGGCAAGGCCGCCCGCCGGACCACCGTGCACGTCCTGCTGCTGCTGGGGCTGTTCTACCTGTTCCCGACGCTGCTGGGCGCGCTGTCCCGGATGTACGTCCCGGAGCTGCTGGTCACCGGCAAGACGGACGCGGCGATCCTGCGGCTCCCGTCGGCGATCCTGCCGGGGGTCGGCGGGCAGATCCTCGGCGCGGTCACCGCGGCCGGCGCGTTCTCCGCGTTCCTCTCCAGCACCTCCGGGCTGCTGGTGAGCGTCGCCGGGGTCGTGTCGACCGACCTCCTGCCCGGCCGGGTGCGGGACTTCCGGGTCGCGGCCGCGCTGGTCGCGCTGTTCCCGATCGCGCTGGCGGTCGCGTTGCGGCCGGAGGACATCTCGCTGTCGATCGGGCTGACGTTCGCGCTCGCCGCGTCGACGTTCAGCCCGCTGCTGGTGCTGGGCATCTGGTGGCGCAAGCTGTCCTGGCCCGGCGCGCTGGCCGGGATGTTCGTCGGCGGCGGCCTGGTGCTGGCCGCGCTCGTGCTCGACGTCGTCAGCGGCTACACCGGCGACTGGGCACCCTGGTTCGTCAACCAGCCCGCGCTGATCACCGTCCCGGCCGCCTTCGTGACGACGTACCTCGTCAGCCGCGTGACCGGGTACGGCCGCCCGGAGCACGTCCACGACATCATGCTGCGGCTGCACGCGCCCGACCCGCTGGGCTTCATGCGGGACAGGGCCGTCGCGCGGTTCGGCCAGGCCGAGGAAAAGACGCGGGTCGCCGGGCGCGGCCGCCACCGCAAGTGATGCGCTGACCTCACGCGCGGGCAACGCCTCCGCATGGCAGCATGGAGATCGTGGTGAGCCCTGCTGAACTGCCGACCGCCGAGGTCCGCGACCTGCCCAAGGACGGCCTCGTGCTGCTCGACGTCCGCGAAGACGACGAATGGGCCGCCGGGCACGCCCCCGGCGCGGTGCACATCCCGATGGGAGAGCTCCCGGCCCGCGTCGGCGAGCTGGCGGATCTGCCCGACGACCAGCCGATCCACGTGATCTGCCGCAGCGGCGGCCGGTCCGCGCGGGCGGCCGCGTGGCTCAACCAGAGCGGCTGGGACGCGGTGAACGTCGCCGGCGGCATGGGCGCGTGGCAGCGCGAAGGCCGTCCGATGGTCGGCGAGCACCCCGGCATCGAACCCGAAGTGATCTAGCCTTGCACCCGGGTCAGTCTCCGTCGCACCCGCCTGGGTACTGGCCGCGCCAGACGCCGCCCCCGACTGCGCAGCAGCTGCAGGGCCGGATGCTGGCCGCCCAGCCGGAGCCGTACCCCTACCACCGCCGTCCGGTCCACCGGCCCAAGCTGCGCTGGGTGGCGACCCCGCCGCCCGGTGCGTGGCCGCGGCGCCCGGTGGTGGTGCCCGAGCGCTATTCCGGGCCGCCGTCGTACCCGGTGCCGCCCCGCTGGGGCTTTCCCAGCCTGGTCTGGCGCCGCCCGACGTCGGTGCCCGGCACGGCGTCCGACGAGATCCGCCCGATCGACCGGGTGCCGGTGCTCAGCCGCAGCCTGGTCGTCGTCCTCTTCGCGTTCGCCGTGCTCGCCGTCGCCGCCGCGAGCGCGGAGATCTGGCGGTACGTGCTGCTCGTCCAGGGCCGCGACTCCGCGCTGTCCCGCTCGGTGGTGGCGTTCTCCGACGGGTTCGTGCTGACCGCGGGACTGCTGGCCTCGATCCTCGCGCTGCTGCCCGCCGGCCTGTCGCTCTGGTGGCTGCTGGTCGCCCGCCAGGCGGCGGCGGACGTCTCCGGCGAAGACCCGCCCAGGCCGGTGTGGCAGGTGCTGGTCGGCGTCCTCGTGCCGGTGGCGAACCTGCCGCTGGCGCTTTCCGTCGTCGGCGAGCTGGAACACGCGGTGCTGCGCCGCCCGCGTGACGTCCGGCCGAAGCCGTCGCGCGAGGTGCTGGTGTGGTGGGGTGCCTGGCTGCTGAACTGGCTCCTGCTCGGCGCGTCGATCGTCTGGCGCTTCCGCGACGACGTGCAGTCGATGGCCGACAGCGTCCTGCTGGTCGCCCTCACCGACCTCGCCGCGGCCGCGCTCGCCGTGCTGACGGCGTTGGTGGTCCGGCGGTTCTCCGCGCTGCTGGCGCCGTCGGACGCCCTGGCCGTGCGCGAGATGCGCGTCGTGAAGGTCGAGGGCGCACCCGAGCCGGAACCGCGCTCCGGCCGCCCGGCCGGCGCGGCGCGCTAGTACCCGCCGAAGGCCGGTTCGAGCTGGTCGAAGGCCTGTTCCGCGACGGGCCACACCGCGTCCACGATCGCTTCCTTCGGCTGGTCGGCGATCGTCCGGGCGAAGACGTCGTCGAAGAGCACCCGCAGCAGCGTCGTGAGGTGCGCGGCGGCGAGCACGGGCCGTAATCCTTCGCCGGGGTGGCGCCCGGTCAGCAGGCTCGAGAGGTTCGCTTCGCGCTCGCGGTGCAGTTCGTGCAGCGCGTTCGTCAGGACCGGGCTCTGCTCGATCATCCGCGCGAAGCCCTTCCCCGAGAAGCCGACCAGCGCGTGCTGGGCGTCCAGTGCTTCGAAGTAGAGCTCGCGGGTGTCGTGGAAGACGCTGTCGTGGATCAGCGACGACGGCCACGCCGTGAAGTCCGCGCGGATGTCGAAGACCAGGTCCTCCTTGCGCGGGAAGTGGTTCGTCACGGTCATCTTGGCCACCCGCGCCTCGGCGGCGATCTCGGCGATCGTCACGTCCTCGAAGCCGTCGCGGATGAACAGCCGCGTGGCGACGTCGGAGATGGTCTTCCTGGTCTCGTGCTTCTTCTGGGCCCGGAGTCCCTCGCTCATGGTCGTCACTCTACTGGGTCGAACCCAAGTTTGTGCTTGACCCAGTGACTGGGTCGGACCTAATCTGAGGTTCGACCTAATGACTTGGGGGTGGCATGACGACGGCGATTCGTCCGGATGCGGCGCTGTGGCGGCTCGGCGGTGTGCTGATCATGGGAGCGGTGCTGTCGATCCTCGACGCGACGATCGTGACCGTCGGGATCGACTCGATCGCCCGTGACCTGGGCAGCCCGCTGACCACGGTGCAGTGGGTGGCGAGCGCGTACCTGCTCGCGGCTTCGGCGGCGATCCCGCTGTCGGGCTGGCTGACCGACCGGTTCGGCGGCCGCGCGGTGTGGCTGGCCGCGGTGGGGCTCTTCACCTTGGGCACGCTGCTGTGCGGCTTCGCGTGGTCGGCACCGGCCCTCATCGCGTTCCGCGTGCTGCACGGCCTGGGCGGCGGGCTGATGCAGCCCGTCGGGCAGGCGGTGTTCGCACAGGCGGCGGGCCCGGCGCTGGGCCGCATGATCGGCGTGATCACCCTGCCGGCCACGGTGGCCCCGGTGCTGGGCCCGATGCTCGGCGGCGCGCTGGTGGCCGACCTCGGGTGGCGCTGGATGTTCTTCGGGATCGTCCCGCTGGGCGTGGCGACGTTCGTGTTCGCCCGCCGCCTGCTCCCGGCGCCTCCCGCGAGCGGCGTCCGTTCGCCGCTCGACACGCGGGGGATCGCTCTGCTCTCGCCTGGGTTGGCGGCCTTCGTCTACGGCCTGGCCGAGGGCGCGGTCGTCGCCGTGATCGCCGGGGCCGCGCTGCTGCTGTCCTACGGCGTCCACGCGGCTCGAACGCCGTCGCCGGTGCTCGACCTGAAGCTGTTCCGGAACCGGGGGTTCGCGGTCGCGAGCGCGAGCACGTTCCTGCTCGGGGCGTCGCTGTACAGCTCGATGCTGCTGCTTCCGCTGTACTACCAGCAGGTCGAGCACGCGAGCGCGTTGCGGGCCGGGCTGCTGCTGGCGCCCCAGGCGCTCGGCTCGGCCGCGGTCATGCTGGCCGGTGGCCGGCTCCTGGACCGGTTCGGTCCCCGCCGGCTGATGCTCGCCGGGATCGGCTTGTCCCTGCTGGGCACGGTGGCCTTCACCCAGCTCGGCTCGGAGCCCGGCGGCATCCTGCTGACGCTGTCCCTGCTGATCCGCGGCGCAGGCCTGGGCGCGGCGACGACTCCCGGCATGACGACGTTGTACGGCTCGCTGGAGCGGTCCCGGATTCCCCGGGCGGCGAGCGCGTTCAACGTGGTCAACCGCATCGGCGGCTCGCTCGGCACCGCCCTGCTGGCCGCGATCCTCCACAGCGCACTGGTCGCGGCGCCACCGGCGTCGGCCTTCGGCACCACCTTCACCTGGGCACTGGCGTTGTCCGCCCTGACCCTGATCCCCGCGGCTTTCTTCCCCCAGAGGAGCACCCGATGACCCTTCGCCTCCTGAGCGTCCACGCCCACCCTGACGACGAGTCCAGCAAGGGCGCGGCCACGCTGGCGCGCTACGCCGCCGAAGGCGTCGATGTCCTGGTCGCCACCTGCACGGGCGGCGAACGCGGTGACATCCTCAACCCGGCCGTCGACACCGCCGAAACCCGCGCCGACCTGCCGGCGATCCGCCGCCGCGAGATGGCGGCCGCGGCGGGGATCCTCGGCGTGCGCCAGCGTTTCCTCGGTCTGGTCGACTCCGGCATGCGCGAGCCACTGCCCGATGGGTGCTTCGCGGCCCTTCCGCTGGAAGAAGCCGCCGCTCCGCTGGTGGCCCTCATCCGGGAGTTCCGCCCACACGTCGTGATCACCTACGACGAAACCGGCGGCTACCCGCACCCGGACCACATCCGCACCCACGAGGTGACGGTCGAGGCGTTGTCGGCGGCCGCCGGGAACGCCCGCGACCCGGGCACCCGGCCACCCTGGCAACCACAAAAGCTCGACTACCAAGCGGGGCAGAGCCGGGCCGGGGTG